>DASZIA010000319.1:0-37566 GCA_035949535.1 Planctomycetaceae bacterium
CAAGGCGGTCAACCGCAAGTACGAACAGCTGGGCGAGCTGTCGGTGCCGCTGGAGGAAATCAAGCGCTTCCGCCAGCTCGGCAGCAAGTGCCCCGGTCACCCGGAATACCGCTGGACGAGCGGTGTCGAGACCTCGACCGGCCCGCTGGGCCAGGGCCTGGCCAACAGTGTCGGCATGGCGGTGGCCTCACGCTGGCTGGCGGCGCGCTATAACACGCCCGACTTCACGATGTTCGACTTCGACGTCTACGCCCTGTGCGGTGACGGCTGCATGATGGAAGGGATCAGCCACGAGGCCGCGTCGCTGGCCGGGCATTGGAAGCTGTCGAAACTCTGCTGGATCTACGACAGCAACCGGATCACGATCGAGGGGCACACGAGTCTTGCCTTCAGCGAGGACGTTGCAACGCGGTTTATGGGTTATGGCTGGAACGTGACTCGGGTCGGCGATGCCAACGATCTCGAAATGGTCGAGCGGGCATTCAAGGTGTTCAAGGAGACGCGCGATCGGCCGACCTTGATCATCGTCGACAGTCACATCGCCTGGGGCGCACCGAACAAGCAGGACACAAGCGCCGCCCACGGCGAGCCTTTGGGCGAGGAAGAAATTCGTCTCACGAAACGGAATTACGGTTGGCCCGAAGACTCCAAGTTCCTGGTTCCGGACGGCGTGTGCGAGCACTTTCGGGACGGCATCGGCAAACGGGGCCGCGAGTTGCGAGAGGCTTGGTTTAAGCAGTTCGCGGAATATCAAAAGAAGTCGCCCGACCTGGCGGAGCAACTCACGCGGATTCAGCGCCGCGAATTGCCCGAGGGCTGGGACAAAGACCTTCCCACGTTCGCGCCCGATCCAAAAGGCATGGGCTCGCGCGATTCCTCCGGCAAAGTGCTCAACGCGATTGCCAAGAATGTCCCTTGGCTCATCGGCGGGGCAGCCGACCTGGCTCCCTCAACCAAGACCCGCCTGACGTTCGAGGGGGCCGGCGATTTCGAGGCCGGCAGCTACGGCGGACGCAATTTCCATTTCGGTATCCGCGAACATGCGATGGCGTCGATTATGAACGGGCTCTCGGTCTCGAAAGTGCGGCCGTTCGGATCGACGTTTTTCGTGTTCAGCGACTACTTGCGTCCCGCTTTGCGGCTGTCGGCCCTGATGGAGATCCCGACCATCTATATCTTCACGCACGACTCGATCGGAGTCGGCGAGGACGGGCCGACGCACCAGCCGGTTGAGCACCTGGCGTCCCTGCGGGCCATCCCTGGGCTGATCACTCTGCGTCCAGCTGACGCGGGCGAAGTCGTCGAAGCCTGGAAGTTCATCATGCAGCGGCAGCACGAGCCGGTCGCTTTAGTTCTCTCGCGGCAGGCGCTACCGACGCTCGACCGGAAAAAATACGCCTCGGCAGACGGTCTACTGCGCGGCGCTTACGTCCTGGCCGACGCTCCCGAAGCCAATCCGCAAGTGCTGCTTTTGGCGACGGGCAGCGAGGTGTCGCTAGCGATCGACGGCTACGAGAAACTCAAAGCCGAAGGCATCCGGGCGCGCGTTGTGAGCATGCCGTCGTGGGAAGTTTTCGAGTATCACTGCCGGCACAATCCGAGCTACCGCGAAAGCGTGCTCCCGTCGCGCGTCACCGCACGTGTCTCGATCGAGCAGGCCAGCACGCTGGGATGGAGCTGTTACGTCGGCATCGACGGTGCCACTATCGGCATGCATACCTTCGGCGCGTCGGCCCCACTCAAAGCCCTGCAGACAAAGTATGGCTTTACCCCCGACGCGGTGGTCGCCGCGGCCAAGGAGCAAATCCGAAAAACGTCGACGAAGTGAACCGTCTGACCTCCCTCTCCCAGCCCGCTGGGAGAGGGCCGGGGTGAGGGCCGCCTTTCAAGCAGGTCGGACCAGCCAAAATACTGGAAGGAGTCACGCACATGACTGAGCCCCTCTCTCCCGACATGCTGCGCAAGATCGACGCCTATTGGCGCGCGGCCAACTACCTCTCGGTCGGCCAGATCTATCTCTACGACAATCCCCTCCTGAAAGAGCCGCTCTCGCTCAAGCACGTCAAGCCGCGGCTCTTGGGGCACTGGGGCACGACGCCCGGGCAAAACTTCGCCTACGTGCATCTCAACCGCATCATTCAGCAGTACGACCTCGACATGATCTATATCGCCGGCCCCGGGCACGGCGGGCCGGCACTCGTCGCCAACACCTATCTCGAAGGCACGTACAGCGAACTCTACCCGGCGATCACTCAGGACGAAGACGGTATCAAACGGCTGTTCAAGCAGTTCTCCTTCCCCGGCGGCATTCCCAGCCACGTCGCGCCCGAAACGCCCGGCTCGATCCACGAAGGGGGCGAACTGGGCTACAGCCTGAGCCACGCGTACGGGGCCGCCTTCGACAATCCCAATCTGATCGTCGCTTGCGTCGTCGGCGATGGAGAGGCCGAGACAGGGCCCCTGGCGACCGGCTGGCACAGCAACAAATTCCTCGACCCGGCGACCGATGGCGTCGTGCTGCCGATTCTGCATCTCAACGGCTACAAGATCGCCAACCCAACCGTGCTCGCGAGAATCGGCAAAGAGGAGCTGGAGCAACTCTTGCGCGGCTACGGCTACGTGCCCCACTTTGTCGAAGGGCATGATCCGCCCAAGTTGCACCAGCTGATGGCCCAGACGCTCGATACCGTCGTCGCCCAGATCAAGAAAATTCAGTCCGACGCCCGGCAAGGCGGCAAGACCGCCCGGCCCCGCTGGCCGATGATCGTGCTCACCACGCCCAAAGGATGGACCGGCCCTAAAGTGGTCGACGGCCAGAAGGTCGAGGGAACCTATCGTGCTCACCAGGTGCCGCTGTCGGCCCCCTCCAAAAACCCCGAGCATCTCAAGCAGCTCGAAAGTTGGATGCAAAGCTACAAGCCGCAGGAGCTGTTCGACAAATCGGGGCGACTGATCCCCGAACTCGCCGCGCTCGCTCCAAAGGGCGATCGACGCATGGGGGCCAATCCTCACGCGAACGGCGGCGTGCTGATGCGCGATTTACGCTTGCCCGATTTCCAAACGTATGCCGTCGACGTCCCCAAGCCGGGAGCAGTCGAATCCGAAGATACGCGCGTCCTCGGAAAATTCCTGCGCGATGTGATCAAGGCCAACGCCGACCAGAGAAACTTCCGCATTTTCGGCCCCGATGAAACGGCCTCAAACCGCCTGATGGACGTGCTCGACGCGACCAACAAACAGTGGGACGCCGAGGTCATCGACACCGACGATCACCTGGCCCCCGAGGGTCGCGTGATGGAAATGCTCAGCGAGCACCAGTGCGAAGGCTGGCTCGAAGGCTACCTCCTCACCGGCCGTCACGGCTTGTTCAACTGCTATGAGGCGTTCATCCACATCATCGACTCGATGTTCAATCAGCACGCCAAGTGGTTGCAGGTCACGCGGGAAATCCCTTGGCGGCGGCCAATCGCGTCGCTCAACATCCTGCTCTCGTCACACGTCTGGCGGCAGGACCACAACGGCTTCACGCACCAAGATCCCGGCTTCATCGACCTCGTGCTCAACAAGAAAGCCGCGATCGTGCGGGTCTACCTGCCCCCCGATTCGAACTGCCTGCTCTCGGTTGGCGACCACTGCCTCCGCAGCCGGCACTACGTCAACGTCGTGGTGGCCGGCAAGCATCCGGCGCCCCAGTGGCTCACGATGGACCAGGCGATCAAGCACTGCACCGCGGGAATCGGCCTGTGGGAATGGGCCAGTAACGACGCCGGCGGCGAGCCCGACGTCATCATGGCGGCCGCCGGCGACGTGCCGACTCTCGAAATCCTGGCGGCCATTCAGCTCTTGCGCGAACACGTGCCCGAGCTGAAAATCCGCATGATCAACGTCGTCGACCTGATGCGGCTACTGCCCGCGAGCGAACATCCGCACGGCCTGGCCGACGCCGAGTTCGACACGCTCTTCACCAAAAACAAGCCAATCATTTTCGCCTACCACGGCTATCCGTGGCTGATCCATCGCCTCACCTATCGGCGAAAGAATCACGACAACCTGCACGTCCGCGGCTACAAGGAAGAGGGGACGATCACGACGCCGTTCGATATGACGGTCCTCAACGACATGGACCGCTACCACCTCGTGATGGATACCATCGATCGCCTGCCCCAAATCGGAGCGAAGGCCGCTTACATCAAGCAGGCCTGCCGCGACAAGCTGATCGAGCACAAGCAGTACATCCGCAAGTTCGGCGAAGACATGCCCGAGGTTCGCAACTGGAAGTGGAAGGCCTGAGCGTAGGACGCCGAGCCGCTGGGCCCCAAAAGATTTGCTCACCGACGTCGCCGGTCAGTCCCCTGACACACCTTTGAAGGATACTGCATGAGACGGATTGCTATCCTCCTGCTCGCCGTAGTGGCGATTCCGGGCGTGGTTGCCTGCATGTCTCCCGCATTAGGGCAGCCCGATGGAGAGGCGCCGATCTTCGTCGACAAGATCCCCGACGGATACCGCGACTGGAAGGTGATCGCCGTCGCCCACGAAGAAGGGAATCTCAAGAGCTTGGGTGCCGTTCTGGGCAACGATGTGGCGATCAAGGCCTATCGCGAAGGGACGCTTCCGTTCCCGGACGGCGCGATCATTGCCGCCTTGCACTGGCGTCACGACTCGTCGGAAGAAAACAACAACATCTTTGGCCGTTCCCAATCGTTCGTTGCCGGGGCTCCCACCAACGTTCAATTCATGGTCAAGGACTCAAAAAAGTACGCCTCGACGGGCGGCTGGGGGTTCGGCCATTTCAACGGCCGCGACGACAAACCTGCCGCTAAAACGCTCCTCCAATCGTGCTTTCCGTGTCATCAGAAGATCAAAGCTCGCGACCTTGTCTTCACTCGGTACGCGCCTTGAGACCGAAGAAGCCGCCGGACTGGGACGCTGACCTTTCAACGAAGACCGCCTAAGGAGCGCGTCGTGTCTCTTTCACCGCTCGCCGGCAAACCGGCCCCCAAGAATTTGCTGATCGACGTCGCCGCGCTCGAGCGCGAATACGCCGAGTGCAAGCCCGATCTCGCCGACCCGAATCAAAAGGTCATCTTCGGCACCAGCGGCCACCGCGGCACTCCCCGCAACGGCACATTCACCGACGCCCACATCGCTGCCATCACGCAGGCGATTTGCGAATACCGGCAGCAGAAAAAGATCGACGGCCCCGTCTATATGGGGAAGGACACGCACGCCCTCTCCGGTCCCGCCCAGCGCACGGCTCTCGAGGTCCTCGCCGCCAACGGCACCGAGACGATCATCCAGTGCAACGACGGGTTCACGCCGACGCCCGTGATCTCGAGAGCGATCATCGTCTATAACCGCGGCAAGAGCGAACACCTGGCCGACGGCATCATTATCACGCCCTCGCACAATCCGCCCGAAGACGGCGGCTTCAAATACAACCCGCCCAACGGCGGCCCGGCCGACACCGATGTCACCAGCTGGATCGAAGACCGGGCCAACGCCTTGCTTCGCGAGAAAAACGCCGGCGTCAAGCGGGTCCCTTTTGCGTCGGCCCGAACGGCGCCGACCACGCATCAAGAGGACTTTTGTCTGCCCTACGTCAATGACCTCAAAAACGTCGTCGACATGCCGGCCATCAAAAGGGCCGGCCTCAAGCTGGGGGTCGATCCGCTCGGCGGGGCGGCCGTCGATTATTGGGGGCCGATTTGCGAGGTCTACGGCCTCGACGTCACGGTGACGAACCCGGCCGTCGATCCGACCTTCTCGTTCATGACCGTCGACCACGACGGCAAGATCCGCATGGACTGCTCGAGTCCCTACGCGATGGCCCGGCTCGTGGCCTTGAAGGACAAATTCCGCGTCGCCTTCGCCAACGATCCCGACTCCGACCGCCACGGCATCGTCGCGCCGTCGGTCGGCCTGCTCAATCCGAATCATTTCCTCGCCGTCGCCATCGACTACCTGCTCGCCCACCGCCCGAATTGGCCGAAGACCGCGGCCGTCGGCAAGACGCTCGTCAGCAGCAGCCTGATCGATCGCGTCGTCGCCAGGCACAATCGCCGTCTGAACGAGGTGCCCGTCGGCTTCAAATGGTTCGCCCCCGGTCTGTTCGACGGCTCGTGCTGTTTCGGCGGCGAGGAGAGCGCCGGCGCCAGTTTCCTCAGGATGGACGGCACCGTCTGGACCACCGACAAGGACGGGCCGATTATGGATCTGCTGGCCGCCGAGATCACCGCCCGCACCGGCAAAGACCCGGGCGAGCACGTGAAGCGCCTGATGGCCGAGTTCGGCACCCCCTTTTATACCCGCATCGACGCCCCGGCGACGCCGGAACAAAAGGCCAAGCTCAAGAATCTCTCGCCCGAAGCCGTCCGCACGCAGACCCTGGGCGGTCAGCCGATCGTCGACAAACTGACGCGAGCGCCGGGCAACAACGCACCGATCGGCGGCCTCAAGGTGGCAACGGCCAGCGGCTGGTTCGCGGCCCGCCCCTCGGGCACCGAAAACGTCTACAAAATCTACGCCGAAAGTTTCCGCAGCCAGGACCAACTCGACCGCCTCGTGGCCGAAGCCCAGCAAATCGTGAACGCCGCGCTGGGCTCATGAAGACCCCTCACCCTTCCCTCTCCCCATTAAGAATGGGGCGAGGGTCCCAGAACGCGGGGCACTCTTCTGCCACCCTCTCCCATTCCGATGGGAGAGGGCCGGGGTAAGGGCAATTCGTTTGAAATCGAAGGGTGGGCCAGCGCTCACCTTTGGCGAGCTCGGCCCACCGTACAAATTTATCCGCCGCCGTTTGCAACTACCGCGAGACGCCGAATGGCACGAGAAAAAGTCGTCTTCCTCGTCGATATCGACAACACGCTCTTGGACAACGACCGCATCCAGGCCGATCTCAAGGAGCACATCGAACGCGAATTCGGCCCCGGCCCGCGCGACCGCTACTGGGCCATCCTCGAGCGCCTGTTCGACACGCTCGGCTACCGCGACTACCTGGGGGCCCTGCAGCAATACCGCATCGAGAACCCGCACGAAGTGAAGCTGTTGGCCCTCTCGTTCTTCCTGGTCGACTACCCGTTCGCCCAAGTCCTTTACCCCGGCGCGCTCGAAGTCCTCAAACGCCTCAAGTCCCACGCCCCGACGGTGATCCTGTCCGACGGCGACGTCGTCTTCCAGCCCCGCAAAGCCCAGCAGTCGGGCATCTGGGACACCGTCGACGGCCACGTGCTGATCTACATCCACAAGGAACAAGAGCTAGAAGACGTCGAACGCCGCTACCCGGCCGACCACTACGTCCTGATCGACGACAAACCGCGGATCCTGACCGCCGTCAAAAAAACCTGGGGCCCGCGCGTGACGACTGTGTTCCCCAAGCAGGGAAGCTATGCGCACGAACCGGCGGCGCTGACGAGCAATCCTCCGGCGGACATCACCATCGCGCGGATTGGCGATTTGCTCGACTTTGATTTGAATCAACTGTTCAATAGGGCGCCCCGGAGTTAATAGCCGTGAGCAAATTCAAGGAACTGCTTTCGACCCCAGAACTCCTGCTGGCACTAGAACCAGAAGAACTTGCCGGTCCCTTATTAGCTCATCTCGCCGGAACCTATGGTCGGTCGGGATCGTCGAATATCAATCCTGGCAATTTTTATAACTCGCTGAATCTGCAAGAGATCGCGGAAAATGTGCGCAAAGCGTGCATGGAGGCGTGGGCTTGGCTCGAGCGCGAAGGCATGATCGCTCCACTCGCGAGCGCAGATTGGATGTTCTTGACGCGACGGGGCTCCCGACTCGTTGAGGCAGCAGACTTTTCACAATATCGGCATGCGGCCTTACTGCCGAAAAGCTCCCTGCACCCCGTGATTACTCAGAAAGTTTGGTCGGCATTCATTCGCGGCGAATATGACAGTGCCGTTTTCGAGGCCTTCAAACAAGTCGAAATCGCTGTCCGAAGTGCCGGTTTGTTCGCCGACACGGACTTGGGCGTGGCACTTATGCGCTCGGCTTTTCATGTGCAGACCGGTCCGTTGAGCGATTCGAATGCACCGGTCGCTGAGCGGCAAGCGCTATCGGACCTCTTTGCGGGAGCAATAGGTTCGTACAAGAATCCGCACAGTCATCGAAACGTGCCACTCAAAGACCCACAAGAGGCGGCCGAGATGATCACGCTTGCGAACCACCTCCTGCGGATCGTCGATGCTCGGCGTCCTTCTCCAGTGAGTCATCAGGCCTCCATGCCATAGATCTGGGATAGGACCGGGGTAACTCGAATCTCGATGTGATGCGACCAATGCCTCAAAGCGTCGATCTCGCGAACAAGTCAGTTGACGCAGCTGTGTCGGCCATCGAACTCTACAACAAGCCGCACTTCCATCATCGGGAAGAGGCCTTTTCGCTTCTCATGACGAATGCGTGGGAGCTGCTTTTGAAAGGGAAATGGCTACTCGACAACCACGAGCGACTTGAATCCTTGTACGAATTCGACAGCGTGCGCGACGGAGCGCTTACCAAGACGCCGCGACTGAATAGAAGCGGGAACCCGATCACCTATGGCTTGACGTATCTCGCGGCAAAGCTGTTGGAGGATCCGAACTCGGGCCTGACCAGACCATGCCATGCGAATCTCCTTGCGCTCGTCGAAATTCGCGACAACGCCGCCCACTTCATCAACAAAGATCTGTCATTCGGGCGTCGAATTCTGGAAGTCGGGACCGCGTCACTCCAGAACTACCTCCGCTTGGTCACGGAATGGTTTCAGATCGACTTGAGCAAATACAATTTCTTTCTGATGCCCCTTTCTTTCTATCACGGGTTCGAGACAGTTTCTTCCACATCAGTTACGCCATACAACGAACAGATGCGCCGGCTGCTCGCATTTCTGGATCGGCTAGAGGAAGACACCGACGATCGGGACGAGGAGTGTGCCTTCTGTATACGAGTGAAGACGACGCTCGTACGTTCAAAAGCCGATGACGCGATGGCATTTCGTTGGACTGACGAGAAATCCGCGCCTGCGATGACGTTGACGGAGGCGGATGTCCTTAAGAATTACCCTTTGACGTTCGACGATCTAACAAAACAGTTGAGGCGCCGTTATGGCAACTTCGTTCAAAATGCGAAGTTCTACGGTCTGCTTAGGGAGTTGGGGGGCATCAACAAATACTGCATCGTTCGATTCCTTGATCCGAGTAATCGACGAAGCGGTAGCAAGCGCTTCTACAATGCGAACATAATTTCTGAGTTCGACAAGCACTACAAGAAACGCGCAAAGAGCTGAGTTTGTCGCGGCCAAATGTCCGTCTTCGCTCCCGAGAGGCTGCCCATCTCCTATTAGGCGAGCGTCATCCAAGGACCTCTTGGGCATGCCACCTCATGGCACCCAGCGGCCGAAGATAAGTGACCGGCCACCTCACTGTCACAAAGCGTTCACCACGCCGCCAGGAGCCAGCTCGGGCCGCGTTTTCACAGGTACGGCGCTGACCGAGGCGGCGTAGCGGCGCTGCGTATTGAGACAAACAAACGTCACCAAGGCGCCGAGGCCCATGAGGGCGCAGCCGATGATGGAACCGGCGATGCGACCCTTGGCGCGCTGGCCGACCACTTCTGAGTAAGAGAGAATCGGCCTGTTCCCTGCGCGCAGCTTATAGAGGGTGACCTGGCTGCCGATGGGGATGAGTGCCTCGTTCTTCTTCGAGACCCAAACCCGAATCGGTCGGTTGCTTTGCAGCGCGGTTAGCACTTCTTGGAACTTCGGGGCAGCGCCGTCGTATTCCATGGAATAGCCGTCGACGGTGAAGCTGACGAAATGTGCCCTGACGGTCCGGAACTCCCTGACGTCGGTGGGCACGCCTTCTGCAGATGCCAATTCGTCTTCCGGCGTGCTGCGCGACAGGCCACCGGACAGAGAGACTCCCAAGATGGCAGCTCCGACGGCTATGGCGCCGAGGCAGACCAACCACTCAAGCAGGGAGGGTTTTCGAAGTGTTCGCATGGTAAAAATCCAACCGCAGCGATCGGCGACCCACCGGAGCGGATCCGGGCAGCGAGAAACGACAGGGCCACAGTTTCAAAGAATGAATTCGGTGTTCGTCGCTGTGGTCGCGCGAGCGCAAGCCTACCTTGCGCGGAACGGAATTTGATGAAATCACGAAGCAAATCCGAGTCGCGAGCGGCCCTGCCGGGGACAAAGTTCCGGGCACGCCACCGGCAGCGAATTCGGGTCACGGCAAATCCCATAAATCCGGCGTTTTTGCTACTTGAAATTGCACCAAACGCCATACGTTTTTGGGCATGCCGTGCCGCGTCCCGGGTTCCCATGCGTTTGGGGCTGCTTCGGAGATCTTTTGCAGGACGGCCCGCATCACCCAGGGTCGAACACCCTGGGCAATGCTCGGACGCCCCTCGCCGCGGCTCAAATTGAGAATCGTTCCGTCGGGTGGCCAGGACAACTCGTTGTGCTGGCTGCGAAGCAGCAAGAGGCTGCTCATCTCCAACCGCCGGCGGCAACCGGGGTTGGTGCCCCGATCCCGCTTGACAATATCGCTACATATATGTATCGTAATTGTGGCGGCTTCTTTGATCATCGGCCTATCGCCCGTTCGACGGCCCAAAATGCACGCACGGAACGCGAAACGTGGGCACGACCAGAAATCGAGCCGCCAGGGGCGGCCGCGGAGTGAGGTTGCCGATCGGGCGATTCTGAGTGCGGCGCTCGAGTTGTTTATCGAGCAAGGCATTGACGGCGCGAGTATCGAGCAGATCGCCAAGGTCGCCGGAGTCGCGAGGACCACGGTCTATCGGCGCTGGCAGTCGAAGGAGGCACTGATTGCCCAGGCGATCGCGGCGGCACGTGGTGCGCCAGAGCGGGAGGCGATCGCGAGTCGGGTTCCGTTGACGCGATTGGGTGAGCGGCTGGCGGATGCGCTCGTTGAGACGGTGACCGCGCCCAATTACCGAAAGGTCGTGGCGCGATTGGTCGGCTCGCTGCCGAGTTGTCCTGAGTTGATGGCGGTCTATTGGGAACTGTATGTGCTTCCCCGGCGCGAAATGGTGCGGCAGATTCTCGAGCGGGCGCGTGCCGCGGGACTGATTCCTCAGGACGCGGATGCGGAGACGCTGCTCGACCTGATCGGCGGTGCGATCATGTATCACTTGTTGATCCGTCCGGGCGAACGCACCAAGGCGGAGATGGGCGCCTACTTGCTCAAAGTGCTTGAAGAACTCGGCCTGGGCGGCGCGACGCAGCGCAGCCGGCCGCGACGAAGGCGCAGGGCCACTCGCTAAGGAGGACCGGGATGGACGACTTCCAGAACAAGGTCGCCATCGTCACCGGCGGCGGCATGGGGCTCGGGCGGGCCCTCTGCGAAGAGTTGGCCCGCAACGGGGCCGCGGTCGTCGTCGCCGACATCAATGCTGAAGCCGCGAAGCAAGTGGCCGAGCGCATTATGCAAAGCGGCGGCCAGGCTCGCTCTGTCCTGGTTAATGTTTCCGAGCGAGAAGCCGTCGGGCGGCTGGTTGGCGACACGGCTGCGGAGTTCGGGCGTCTCGACTACATGTTCAACAATGCGGTCACGGTGATCGGCGGCGACGCCCGCGATATTTCGTTGGCGCAGTGGGACCGCACGCTCAACGTCAATCTGCTTGGTGTCGTTTACGGAGCGGTTGCCGCCTATCAGCTCATGGCCAGGCAGGGTCACGGACAAATCGTCAACATTTCGTCGCTGAGCGGCCTGCTGCCCCAACCCGGAAACTCGAGTTATTGCACCGCCAAACATGGGATCGTCGGCCTCTCGCTCTCTCTGCGATTTGAAGGTGCGGACCTGGGAGTGAAGGTCAACTGCGTTTGTCCCGGCGACATGAAGACGGACATTTACGAGAACATGACGGTCGTGAACGTGGATCGCGAAGAAATCATCCGAGTCAGCCGCCGTTCTCATTTCCTCCTGCCCCAATGGACTGCCGAGGAAGCCGCGCGAGAGATTCTGCGCGGCGTGTCGCGCAACAAGCCGCTGATTGTTTTTCCGCTGATCGGTCGTTGGATCTGGCGGTTGTACCGCGCGTTCCCCAGACCGTTTTATTGGATCTCCGTTTACCGGATGCGGATGTTTCGGCGCATCCGAGTCGAGCCGATCGATCAAGCTCGATGACAGCCGGAGAGTCTCGCTGACGGGCGGCCAGGACAACTCGACGCGGAGCCGTAGTCATTCTCGCTTACGTCCTGTTCTTTGCCGCGTCGCTTTTCTTCTTCCTTTTCTTTAAAGCTGGACGCTAGGCGGTGATCGCAGGAATTTAGTGAGCGCAAACCTATCCATGCCTCAGTGCCTAGATGGCATTTGCAACTTCGCATCATTGTCGGTCGTCAGCATTCCTTGTTCGGAGAGCAGTTCGTAGGATCGCAGCCGGGCGGAGTGGTCGTGGAGGGCTGAGGCGACGATCAGTTCGTCGATGCCCGTGCGCTCGATGAACTGTTCCAATCCGAGGCGCACCGTTTCGGGCGCACCGACAAAAGAGTAACTGAGCAGGGCGGAAACCTGGGCCTTCTCGGCCGGCGTCCAGTACGCTTCGATGTCTTCGATGGGTGCCGGAAGCAGTCCGGATGTGCCTCGGAAGCGATTCGTGAACGCCTGCTGTGCCGACGTGAAGAGTCGCCGTGCTTCCGCGTCCGTCGGGGCGGCGATCACGTTGACTCCCGCGGCCACGTGCGGACGACTGAGCTGCTGCGAGGGCGTGAAATGGGTTCGGTAGGCGTCGATCGCCTCCATCAATGCGCCCGGCGCGAAGTGCGAGGCGAACGCGTAAGGCAAACCCAATTTCGCTGCCAGATGGGCGCCGAACAAACTTGAGCCCAAGATCCAAATCGGCACGTGGAGGCCGGCGCCCGGCACGGCCCGAACCACCTGGCCCTCTCGTGGGGCTTCGAAGTAGGCCTGCAACTCCAACACGTCCTCGGGAAAACTGTCGGCACGCGCCGGATCGCGTCGCAAGGCCCAGAGCGCGAGCGGGTCGGTTCCGGGCGCACGGCCAACACCCAGATCGATTCTCCCCGGGTAAAGCGATTCGAGCGTGCCGAATTGTTCGGCGATCACGAGCGGCGCATGGTTCGGCAGCATGATGCCGCCCGACCCAACACGGATCGTGCGCGTGCCAGCGGCGACGTAGCCGATGACGACGGCGGTCGCCGCGCTGGCGATGCCGACGATGTTGTGATGTTCGGCGAGCCAGTAGCGTCGATATCCCCAGTTCTCTGCGTGCTGCGCCAGATCGAGCGTGTTCCTGAGCGCGTCCGCGGGGGTTGCGCCAGCCGGAACGAAGGCGAGATCGAGCACGGAATAGGGGATCCTTCGCTGGGTTCGGTCGGTCGTCATTGTCCGGTACTCATGAATCCTCCACGCCTGTCGGCAATTCTAGCGACGAGGACATGCAAATCTCCTAACGAGTGTCCGAACGATTCGGAGCCGAGACGGTGAGCGAGTGGGAGTCTAACAGTCGCTTCTACCCGCGATAACCCGCTCCCTCACGAACATTTTGCATTAATGCGGTTAAGCGATGCTGCAGCAAATGTTTGGGTGGCACGGACAACCGCTCCCGGTTGTCCGTGTGCCGTAGGCACAAGAGGCTTGTCGTAAATGGTGACGTAAGCACGACCTCTTGTCGCTGCGCGACACGGACGCATCGCTTCGCGAGTGTCCGTGCCACCCAATTCGTAAGGACTTACGGCGTTCATGCAATAAGTTCTCACGGTCGCGGCTCGAAATTGCTCCCTTGCGTCTAGGATGCCGCCGCGTAAGTCGGGAAATCGGTGTAGCCTTTCGCCCCGATGGGCGAATACCAATCGGACATTGGCGCCGGTTCGGCCAGCGGCCAGTCGTTCTTGAACCGCTCGACGAGGTCGGGGTTGCTGATGTAGGGGCGCCCGAATGAGATCAAGTCGGCATTTCCTGCGCCGATTGCGGCTTCGGCCGTGTCTTTGGTGTAACCGCAGTTGCCCATGAGCGGGCCGTGGAACACCTTTCGGAATTCGGCGAGGGTCATCGGCTCGCCGAGCTTGTGGAAGCCGAAGGCCAACCCATCGACGACGTGCAGGTACGCGAGCCCGAATCGGTCAAGTTGACTCGCGACGAACGTGAACTGCTCTCGGAAGTCCGGCGAACCCATATCGTTGTAGGTCCCGTTGGGCGAGAGGTGCACGCCGATTCGCCGTGCGGGCAACACGGACGTGATCCCTTCGACCACCTCCTTGAGGAGGCGGTAACGATTCTCAACGCTGCCGCCGTACTGGTCCGTGCGATGGTTCGTCTTCGACTGCAGGAACTCTTCGATCAGGTAGCCGTTGGCGGCGTGAATTTCCACGCCGTCGAAGCCGGCCCGCTTCGCCCGTTCAGCGGCCCGTCGATAGTCGTCCACGAGGCGCGGAATCTCGGACGCTTCAAACGCTCGGGGAACTTCGTACGGATGCTTCCCGGTCGGCGTGTGAATTTCTCCCTCGCTGATCTTGATGGGCGAGGGAGCGACGCTGAGCTTGCCGCCGTGGAAACTGCTGTGAGAGGCGCGGCCGGTGTGCCAGAGCTGCAGGAAGATCACGCCACCCCTTTCATGGACGGCGTTTGTCGTTTGCTTCCAGGCTTCGGTCATCTCGTCGGTGTAGATGCCCGGCGACTCGTTCCACCCGTCGGCCTCCTCGGAGATCGTCGTTCCCTCGGTGATGACCAATCCTGCCGAACTGCGCTGGGCGTAATACTCGGCCGTGAGGCGGTTCGCCAGGCGAGCCGCCCCGGCCCTCCCGCGCGTCATGGGGGAGAGCGCGATTCGGTTCTTCAGGGTGAGGTCATGCAGCGGGAAGGGCTGAAAGAGAATGCTGTTCATCTCGTGCTCCTTTGTTTGATGGCCGTGCGGAACTGCCCACTCGCGTGTGCCCGGGTGATTGCTTACGCAACGCTGGCGTGGCTGGGTGTCGCCCGTTTGCCGGCGGGCGCGTTCTCGGCCGGCACGGTAGTTCGCTTCTGCGAGCGTGAGTCGAGGCTCATCGGCCCCGAGCCGTTGGCCATGACGAATAGCATGGCACCCATCATCGAGAGATTTTTCATGAAATGAATCATCGGATCCTGTTGCGCTTGCCCCTCGAACTTCCAGAACGGGTGGAAGTAGTACGAGGCCAGAACCAGGAACGTCAGCAGCAGGGCCGCGCCAAAGCGCGCGCGATAGCCGAGGATGACGGAGAGGCTGCCGGCAATCAGGAAAAGGATGGCGCCGACCAGCATCAACGGTGGGTTGGGAATGCCGACGGATTCCATCACCTTTGCCACCTCGCTGAAATGGGGAATCTTGTTCCCCACGGCCGCCATGAAGAAGATCGTGCACAGCAACACACGGGCCAGGACAGTCACGACGCCTCGAAGTTTCAACATGATTTTTCTCCGATCGGTTTGGGGTCAGCGTTCAGCTCAAATTTGATTTCGCCGCGCGGCTTCGCGCGTGCGCAACATCCCAGTACTTCCTGTTGTTTGACATGACGAATGTTGACGCGTCATGTTTTAGGGCAAAAAAAAACCGGTCACTCCGCCTCGGCCCAGGGCGCTCGAACCTTCTCGAGCAGTTCGATCAATTCCTTCAATTCGGCCCGGGAGAGATGACCCAAGAGTTTGTGGTGCAGGTCGGCGACCGGTTGATCCATCGCGGCCAGCGTTGCCATCCCCTTGTCAGTGAGAGCCACGTAAATCACGCGCCGATCCTTTTCGCAGCGCAATCGATTAACCATGCCGGACTGCTCGAGCCGGTCGATCAGGCCTGTAATTCCAGGAACGACGGTGACCGTGCGGCTGGCAATTTCCAGAATGGGCAGGGGCTTCCCCTCGCCTCTGAGGATCCGCAGGATGTTGTATTGCGAGGGGGTCAGCCCATGTTGGCGAAACAGCCGAGCGCACTGAATCTGTAGCTGATCGCTCGTCCGAACCAGGTTCAGGGCGGCTTCCTCAAGCGGCGAATCGAAGGGCCGTCTCTTTTTCAGTTCGTGTTGCAACTTCGGAGTCGTCATTTTTCGTGGTCGTGACTGGTCAATGTCTCACTGCCCGTCTCTATTTACTTTACATATCAACTATCGTCATGTCAAGTCATTTTTCTTGAACACGTTTGGGATTCTCTCCGGCTGGCCGCGCAGGCGAATTACTCGCGACGTCATCGCCCCCGCGCAGAAAAAAACAGGCAGCGCAAAAAAACAGGCTGCCAACGACCTCGTTGACAGCCTGCCAGGCTTACGAGAAATCAAACCGCAGGGCAGAGAGCTTACGGCTCGCCGACGGCGCCGCTCACCGTCTCGCCACCTTGAATGGTGGAGAGGCCGGTGTAGATCGACATGTCGACGTTCTCACTGAGGAATTGCACCGATCCGTCGCAGAGCAGGAACAGGCCCCCACCCGGATGATCGCTGCGGTAGTTGGAAATGCTCCCGATCGTGGGCGTCGTGTTTGCCAGTGGCGCGGGATTGGGCTGGCCCGCGCTGTCGTTCCCTTGCCCGGTCAGATCGAGGCTGACCGGCGGAAGGGTCGGGTTCGCGTCCCAAGAACTCTGGCACGTGTTGAACGAGCTGGTCACAAACGTAGGACCCGGAGGACCGCCGAAATTCACAAAGCTGTCGGTCACCGGATTCTTGTTGAGCTGCTCCATTGTGCAGGCCTGTTGGCACCCCGTCAGGAGGCCGGCGATGCCCACGCCCGCGTCGTTGTTCACCAACTCGGAGTTGATGAGCGGCTGGACCCACACTGGATTGACCAGCCCGGCTTCGCTGGCGGGAACGCCGAACGCGAGCAGTGTGGGCGGCACGGGACTGGGGAACGAAGCGGGCGTCAGGCAGAAGCGGCCGCGACAGATCGTCCATTTCGGAGTGGGAACGAAGGGAGACATCGCCGTTTCACCCATGGCAATCGTGCTGCTGGTGCCGTCCGTGACATCGCGAATGCGACAATTCGAGTTGATGCCGAATACGCCGCGTTCCTTGGCCGGAACGTTTTGCTCTTTCCAGCAGATCACATCGCTGACGCCGTGAGAGAGGCCGTAGTTGATCGGGACGTCGAAGATTCCCTGCGCGGCCGCCTGTCCGGGGAAGCTATCGGGGAAGGTGTCGGAAGGGCAGCGATAGAGGCCGCTGGCCGAGGCTGCATTCAGCGCCGTCGGCGTCAGCCCGACACCGTTGGTGGAAGCCGATACCGACTGACTGTTGACGGCTCGGTTCCACTGGTAGGCGTGAGCAAAAGCGGTTTGCTCATCGTAGGGCGTCAACATCAGGAACGCGCTCGCCATCGAGTGATCATAGGCGTTGCCCGGAAGAAGGGGCTGGCCCAGGGAAGCAAAGCTGTTGCCGTACACCGACGCCGCCATCGGAAACATGCGGGCCACGTCGTGGTAGTTGTGCATGGCAATCCCGAATTGCTTCAGGTTGTTGCGGCATTGGCTGCGGCGGGCCGCCTCCCGCGCGGCTTGCACGGCTGGCAACAAGAGCGCGATGAGCGTCGCAATAATTGCGATCACCACCAAAAGCTCGATCAGGGTAAAGCCGACGCGTCGAGCGCGCCTTGGCACAAGTCGATTCATTACACACTCCAATCTGAGACCTACGAGAACCACGAAAAAAGGCTTCACCCCTTGTGCCCACAGACACCCGAAACTCTGTTCGCCCGCCAGCGCGACCGAATCCACTGGACGAGACAGCCTCGCGACTTCGGATCGAATGCAAAACGTGGGCCGAAGCAAGACTCTCGAAGGAAATCGACGTATGGCAAAAAATAAGCAGGCTGCCAGTGGCATCGTTGACAGCCTGCGAACCTTGCGGGCAGCCCAGCATGTTCACCACTGTCGAGTCCGGCGCGCGCGACAACCGGCTCGAACTCTGAGCCGAGCCTCGTGCTGCCGGCAGGTGTGTCCGGCCCCGACAAATCGCTTACCGCGCCGAGCCTGCGCCTCTGCGCAAGGGCCGCAATTTTCGTTCACGGTCCGGCGAGCGATGCACTGAACACCAATCCAAATGAACCAAGGTCCCTCGGGGATTCCCTGATACCGGATTCAGGGATTTACCGAGTTGAATTGCTGGCAGGTGACGACGCGTGAACGGTTCGCAGCGAGTGCGCGATGCGCCACTCGCGTGCGGCTTTGCACATCCTTGATGCACTCGTGTGAGGCTGGTGCAGTCGTCGAACGCGCTCGTTGCAGCGCCTCAGTCCGTCGGCCGTGAATTCCTCTTGTTTGGCGTCGGCATCTTCGCGCCGATCGTGTGACGCCATGCGTCGAGCTGAGTCGCGAGTTCCTGAACCTTCGCTGAATTGTCGGAGGCCCGATCGTGGCGTTCGCTCAAATCTTCGCGGAGATTGAAGAGTTCGCGGCGACCGTCTTCGTACCATTCGATCAGCTTCCAGTCGCCCACGCGGATCGCGCCGGCAGGGCTGCCGCCCTGATTGCCATAGTGCGGGTAATGCCAGAAGAGCGGGCGCGGTGAAATCGATTCGCCGCGCAAGAGCGGCACGAGGCTCCGGCCGTCGAGATGCTGCTCTGGTCGCGATGGCAGGCCGGCGAGCTCGAGAATTGTCGGATAGAAATCGGTGCTGATCACGGGCGTGTCGCATTCGCTGCCCCGCCGTGTGAGGCCGGGGGCGCGAATAATCATCGGCTCACGGAGACCGCCCTCGTAGAGCCAACCCTTGCCGGCACGCAGCGGCACGTTGGACGTGGGCCAACCTTCTGAGGTCGAAAGGCCGCCGTTATCGGACATGAAGATCACGATCGTGCGATCGGCGAGGTGAAGCTCGTCGAGCTTCGATAGGACGACTCCGACCGCCTGGTCCATTGCCTCGACCATCGCCGCATAGACGGCGTGATCTTGCAGCAGGCGGATTTTGCGTTCGCCCTCCTGACCCCAGCGCGGACCAGTGCTGCGAAGCGCTTTGGCTTTCGCCTCGTATTTCGCCCGGAGGTCGTCCCGCGCCATCAGCGGCACGTGGACCGAATAGAAACTCAAATAGGCGAGGAATGGCTGGTCACGGTGCGAGGCGATGAAATTGGCCGTCTCTGCGGCAAGCCTCGCGGGAAGGTGCTCTCCCGGAGGACCATCGGGCAGTCGCGGATTGCCGTACGGCGAAAAGTAACGCCGCCCCCCGCTCGGAGCGCCCCACTCGCAGCCTCCTTTGTTGACGTCGAAGCCCTGGTTCTCGGGGTAAAAACCTTCGGGGCCGAGATGCCATTTCCCGGCAAAAAAGGTGGCATAATCTGCCGCCTTTAGCGCCTCGGCGAGCGTCGTTTCCGACAGCGGCAAGCAGTCGACGTACGGAGCGGGCAGCAAGCGAGTCTTGCGGTTCCAGTGCTCGGGCTGATTGGAGCCGTTGGGGCTGATGTAATCGGTGATGCCCAGCCGCTGCGGGTATTTGCCTGTCAGAATGCTCGCACGCGTCGGCGAACAGACTGGGCAGGCGGCGTAGGCCTGCGTGAACTTCATGCCGGTAGCGGCCAGCCGATCGACGTTCGGCGTTTCGTAGAACGTGCTGCCAAAGCAACCGAGATCGCGCCAACCCAGATCGTCGACGAGAATGAAGACAACGTTTTTGTGAGGCGATTGGCCCGGGCCAGCTGCCGTCGCGACGCCCGAGCAAGGACACAACAGAAGAAACGCTGCACCCAGGATCACAAGCCATCTCATAGGAGCGGTCTGTTCGCGCGGAAACGTCCGGTTCGGGTGGCACTGGCGGCTTGTCCGGCTTGTCCGCCAGTGTGACTTTTTCCGATTCGTAAGACCACTGGCGGACAAGCCGCCAGTGCCACCCAGAAATCTTGCTCGTCGGTCTGCTAAGTTGCCGCCGAGCGGGCCACTTCGGAGCGGTGAAAATGAACGTGTTTCCACTCCCCCTGGATTCTCTGCCAGACGCGCGTCTCTTCGACGGCGCTCGTCACGGGTGTGCCTTCGGCGTCGAGCTTCTGAATCAGGCGAATGTAACTGACGACGCCTGCGTCGGAGCCCAGCAGCCGGACGTGTGGCGAGGCGAGCGTGGTATTCCGCGGACCCCGGCCCCCTTTCAGATCGAAGTAGAACTTGTGGAAGTCCATTCCTTCGACAAGTTGTCCGCGTGACTCTGGCTCGAAACAGGTCAATGACGGGTCACAGAGTCGCGTGTACGTGCTCCAGTCCTGGTCCGCGATCGAGCTGAGGAGTTGCCGGGTGAGATCAAGCAATTGCGTTTCGGCCGATTGGGGCATGGCGATTGCCTCGTGAATGTCACTCAAAGAGAGTTTACAACGCGACGTTTACTACACGGGCTCGGCAAACGCCAGGGCCTAGGTCGGTGGCCGGCATTCGAAACAAAAAAAGCCCACCGGCTGCGGGCCGATGAGCTTGGAAGTCAGGGCAAGAAAAGTGGCGAAATCGCGACGTCGAGTCAGATCGCTCCGACTGGCGTCGATTCGCCGGGCGCGGCGGCTGCTGCAAGAGTTCGCTCGACCTGGCCGCCGCGAGAGACGATGCGTTCGAGCGCGTGCAGGATCATCGGATCGTGCTCGGCTTCGATATCGCGCCAGAGTTCTTTGATGGCATCGGCCGCAGTGGTGTTGGGCAGTCCCCACTTGCTGTGCATCAAAGCATCGTAGGCACGCACGGTGCGAATGATCCGGGCTCCGAGCGGAACTTGTGCGATTGAACCGGGGCCACCGGCAGCGCGCTGGTGCTCCGCACCCGATTGATTGAGCAGCAGCGGAAACGCGCCCAACAGGACCGGTCCCAGTGACTGTACGAGTTCAGTGCCGTGGAAGGTGTGCTGTCCGCCCGACCTTTGCTCTTCGCCCAGGTCGCCGATCGCTTTGCGAATGACGCGGGCGGTGATTTCGATGTTTTCCATGTCGCAGAGCAGGGCGGCGACGCGAATGTCGTCGACTTCCTTCTGGCCGAGCTTGAGATGCTCCGCCAGCTCGCGGCAGATCGCGGCGACGCGGTGCGAATGGTCCTTCAGACTGGGATGGGCGCTCTGCAGATAATGCGAGAGCACTTCAACCACGCCGACGTGGGCTTCATGCAACTCGGTCATTCGCGAGGCCAGCTCATCGCTGAGCGTGCCGACCAGGAGGGCGGCCAATCCCAAGACGCCGCCCCACACGAGCACCGAGAGGGCAACGATCAGCGGCGAGTCGTATGCCGCAAATTCTCCGAGATTGAACGACAACACGATCGAGGCCGCAAGCACGCTGAAAAACGCCAGCACGCCCGCGCGGTACCGGCCCAGGAAGAAGGCGGCCAGAATCACCGGCGGATAAAACAGGTTCAGCACAATGATCTTGTAGCCGACGGTTTGATACAGCACGCAGGTCAGCACCAGCGTGACGAGCACGAGGATCACCTCCAACGCTCGCGAGTTGGGTTGCTTCAAATTCAGGTTCATCGACTGGGCTCCCCGTCTGTCTGCGAAATAAGTGTCACGTTTTGGGAAAGGGCTGTTACTGTCTCGAATCGGCCGTCACTCTTTGGAACTCGATGGGATGGGTTGCGGATCTTCACAATCGGCCAGGGCGGCCAGGAGGGTTTGCTCCTGCTCGCGCGTGAGCCGACGTGCGGTCTGCGCGTCGGGGTGAATGCAACTGTCCGGGTGGCTGGTCCCCCACTGATCTTCAAATCGGCGCGCGATTTCTTCGAACTGCGGAGCGACGCTCAGGAAAATTCGAACCAGCTCTGGATCAAATTGCCGGCCCGCCTCGCGACGAATAATTTCGACGCACGCGGAATGCGGGAAGGGCTCCTTGTAAACTCGACGGGCCGAGAGCGCGTCGTAAACGTCGGCAATCGCCACGATCCGGGCCGCGAGCGGAATGTCTTCGCCGGCCAGCCCCGTCGGGTAGCCGGCCCCGTCCCACCGTTCGTGATGCGAGTTGGCGATTTCCCGCGCCATCTCGAGGAAGTTGGAGGTTCCCAGGCGGCGTTCGATTTCGCGGATCGACTCGGCCCCTACTTCGACGTGCACCTGCATCTTGAATCGCTCGGAGGATGTCAGCTCGCCCGGTTTGAGCAACACCGAATCCTCGAGCGCCACCTTGCCGATGTCGTGCAGAGCAGAACTGATGCCGATCAAGCGGACGAAGCTCGGCGTGATGATTCGGGTGTACTTCGGGTCGCGCGAAATCGCAGCGGCCAGACGGGTGGAGTAAAGCGAGATCCGCTCCAAATGGTGACCGGTCTCGGGATCGCGCGACTCGGCGAGCTTCGCCAGACCGAAGATGACGGCGTCTCTCGTGCGCAACAAGTCCCGCGTGTATTGCAGCGACTGTTCGTCGGACATCGATTGCCGTCGCCAGTGCTCACCCTGCAAACGGGCGAGCAAGAAGTAGGCGATCGCCGATTGCAGACCGATCGTCCAGACAAAGGCCACTGCGCTCGCGGCCGGCATGGCAGCGAACAGGCGGGCCGTCTCCTCGGGTAAAGGCTTCGAGGATCCGGCGGCCCCGGGAACTGCGGACGACTCACTCCAGCGGGCGGTCGAGACCAGAAACCGGTCGTGAATCAACAGGCCGGCCGCCAAACAGACTCCCTGCAGGAGCATGAGCACGCAAAGCGGTCTCACGACTCTGAGCACGTTTGACGACTCCGGTCCTTTGCGGCGTGCGGTGGGCATGTTGGATCTGACTTGCGGCCGGAATGCGGATCGCGGCACCTTGCCGCGTACCGCAGTTCACACCAGGCAGCGCTTCTCGCTGCCAACTCTCGCGCCAGGCAGCGCTCATCGCCGCCGAATTACCACACCGGAACACTAGCTCACGTCCTGCGCGTAAAGGGAATCGGCAGTGATCGTCCGAGATCAAAATTGATTAAGAGTCGTGAAGAATCGGAGGCGGATTTGACGCCACGAACGAAAGGGACGATTGCGCCGATTAGGAGGCACGATCGGCCCGCCTGTGGCAAGTGTGGAGGGGCGGGGCTACGATCGCGGGCAGACGATATTTCACGGTAGAGAGGATGCGTTCATGGCAGGAATCTCGCGACGAACATTCCTCGAGATGTCGGCCGCCTCGGTTGCCGCTGCCGGAACGCGAGGAGCAATTGCCCAAGCAACGGACGGCGCAAAGGCCAGCTCAGCCGAGCAGCCGCGGGCCGTGCGCGCCCGGGAGCCGGCGCCCGCCAGCGCAGAAAAATCGAAAACTCGCGTTGCGGTGATGGGGCTCAACAACCGCGGCAAACAGCTTCTGCCTACATTCCTCGATTGTCCCAACGTCGAGATCGCCTACCTTTGCGATCCGGATTCATCGGTTATTGCCCCGGCACTCAAACTCGTGACCGAACGCAATCGCAAAGACCCGAAGGTAGTGAGCGATTTTCGCAAGGCGCTCGACGACACTTCGGTCGACGTTCTCGTTTGTGCCGCCCCCGATCACTGGCACGCTTTGGCCACGGTTTGGGCCTGTCAGGCGGGAAAAGACGTGTACGTGGAGAAACCCTGTTCGCACAATCCTGCTGAGGGCCGCGCGATGGTTCGGGCGGCGCGCACCCATCAACGCGTTGTGCAGGTTGGAACCCAGCGGCGCAGCGCCGACGATCTGGTCGCCGCAGTCGAGCGAGTGCGCTCCGGTCGCCTGGGGAAGGTGCACCTGGCCCGGGCTTGGATCACGAGCGTGCGGCCCAACATCGGCCGCGAGAGTTCGATCACTCCTCCGCCCTCACTCGACTTCGATCTCTGGGCGGGACCGGCGATCAATCCGCATTACCAGAAAAATCTCGTCCCTTACCATTGGCACTGGCGCTGGCTCTACGGCACCGGCGAGTGCGGCAACAACGGCGTCCACGGGCTGGATATTGCTCGCTGGGGACTGGGGGTCGACGCGCCGGAGTACGTGTCTTCCGGAGGGCGCAAATACCATTTTGACGACGACCAGGAAACGCCCGATACGCAGTTCGCGACCTTCGACTTTGCCAACGCGGCCATCGAATGGGAGCATCGCACGTGGAACAAACGAGGGCTCGAGGATCACGAGTTCGGCGTCGTCTTTTATGGCACCGACGCGACGCTGGTTGCCCTGGATCGAGGCTGGAAGATCTATCAAGACCGCAAGATCGTCGAAGAGCACGCCGGAACTGGACACGCCGACTGGGAAGGGCGCCACGTGCGCAACTTTCTCGATTGTTGTCGCACGCGGCAGCGGCCGAATGCCGACATTGAAATCGGCCACCAGAGCACACTCTTGTGCCACCTGGCCAACATCGCCTGGCGAACGCGATCGACACTCCGATTTGATGCTGCGAGTGAAAGGATCCCGAACAATGCTGCTGCGATGCGACTTTGGGCGCGGGAATACCGTCGCGGGTACGACCTGCCATCGGTTGGATGAACCTCGCCCAACTGCGGCAGACTTCTGTTCGGGCTCGGTGGTTCGAGAAAGACGGCGACTGTAGACTGACGAAGTCAACCGCGTTCCAACGTGTCGCCACACACGGAGAACGCCCCTCGACGATCTCCTAGCGGGTCTCTTGAAGGATTAAGCGATGAGTGATGTGAAGCAGGCGGCTCTCGACCACCCCATCCATGAATTGCTCGCGAAGCGCTGGAGTCCCTATGCCTTCGCCGATCGGCCTGTGCCGGTCGAGGATCTCCGCTCGCTGTTCGAGGCCGCACGCTGGGCGGCCTCGTCGTCCAACGAGCAACCGTGGCGCTACATCGTCGCAACCAAAGATAGCCCGGAGGAATTCGAGCGGCTGCTCTCGTGCCTGGTTGAAGGCAATCAGCCTTGGGCGAAGGGGGCGCCGGTGCTCGCGCTCGGCTGCGCGGCTTTGAAGTTCGTCCACAACAACAAACCGAACGCCGCCGCGCTGCACGACCTGGGCCAGGCCAGCGCCAGTCTGAGTGTGGAAGCCACAGCCCGAGGGCTGTTTGTCCACCAGATGGCGGGCATTCTGCCTGACAGGGCTCGCCAGCTTTATCAGATTCCAGCGGATGCGCAGCCGCTGACTGGTCTGGCGATTGGCTATCTCGGCAGTCCCGACGCGCTCCCCGAGGCGTATCGCAAGCGCGATCTCTCGCCGCGGCAACGAAAACCGTTGGCCGAAATTGTGTTTGGCGGCCAATGGGGAACTACTGCCGACCTTGCGACGGCCGGCGCAAAGAGCGCACGTTAACCGCGCGAACGGGCTCATTCTGAAACGCCGCGCGAACCTCTGCTGCTGGCGGATCGATCGTGCAGATTTTTGGACGCGCGGCGTGGCCGTGCCGCCGTCGCCCCGCTAAAAACGTCGGAATCCCACCGAGCAACGCCGCGGCACGAAGTGTTCCCCAGGGCACTCGGGCAGGCACATCGACGTCGAAGCGATCGGGCAATGCATGGCTCTGACGGGTCTTTATTCCAGGCACGTTCGTGACGCGCTGAAAAAGCCGGCCGCGTTCGGTGCCGACATGCTGCTCGTCGTGCTGTTCCTGGCGATCTTCGGGGCGCTCTTGATGGTCGGCCAGCGGATGGCAGCGCCGGTCGCAGAGCACACGACGATCGACTTATCGATCAGTGCTTTGCCCGAATACACGCTGCTGAGCTTGGGACGCGGCTTTGCCGCCTACTTTTTGTCGCTCGCCTTTACGTTGATTTACGGAACGATTTCCGCGCACAACCGGCGGGCCGAGGCGGTGATGATTCCCGTACTCGACGTCCTGCAGGCGATCCCCGTCTTGGGGTTCATGCCGGGAGTGGTTCTGGCACTCGTCGCCCTCTCGCCCAACCATCAGTTAGGCCTCGAAGCCGCCTGCATTGTGATGATCTTCACCGGCCAGGTGTGGAATATGACCTTTAGTTTTCACGGCAGCTTAAAGGCCATTCCGCAGACGCTGCGCGAGGTCGCCGCCATCCACCGGCTGTCGCATTGGCGTATTTTTTCTCAGCTGGAGCTTCCCGCCGCGATGATCGGCCTGGTTTGGAACTCCATGATGTCGATGGCCGGGGGCTGGTTTTTCTTGTCCGTTACCGAGGCCTTTACGCTGAAGGGGCATGATTACCGCCTGCCCGGCATCGGCTCGTACATGAATGAGGCGATCCTTCAGGGAGACGTGCCGGCGATGGTCGCCGCGGTGATCGCCATGGTGCTGATGATTGTGTTCGTCGATCAGGTGGTCTGGCGCCCACTCGTTTGCTGGAGCCAGCGATTCAAGGTCGAGGAGGTGACCGCGACGGTCGAGCCGAAATCGTGGGTCCTCAGCCTGATCCGCCGGTCGGCTCCTCTGCGGGACTTCATCAGCGCCCTTGACGCGTCTCGACATTCTCTACTGATGAAGGGTTTTTCGTCGGCAGCGGCCCGGCAGATGTCGTTTTCACCCTCGGATCGGCACTCCATCGGCGGGACCCTGAGAACCGGACTGCGATTCCTGCTCTTCGGCGGGCTGGCGGCGGTCGTCCTGTGGGGCGGCTGGTCGCTATTGCGCCTCTTGGGCGAGCTGCCGTTGATCGACTCTTCCGGCCAGGGCGATTGGCGGAGTGTCTTCGAAGCGCTGGGAGCCTCATTCCTGCGAACGTCGTCTGCTGTGCTGCTCGGAGCGGCCTGGACACTGCCGGCGGGAATTCTGATCGGCCTTTCCCCGCGATGGTCGGCCCGTCTCCAGCCGATTATTCAGGTGCTGGCCAGCTTTCCGGCGCCGATGCTCTTTCCGCTGGTGACGCTCCTGCTGGCCCGGCTGCATGTTGATTTCAACGCGGGCTGTACGGCGCTGATGCTGCTCGGCACACAGTGGTACATTCTGTTTAACGTCATCGCGGGGGCAACCTCGATCCCGGCCGATCTGCAGGAGGTGGCGTCGATCTATTGGTGGAGCACCCTCCAAAAGTGGACGCGGCTTTACATTCCGTGCGTGTTTCCTTATTTGGTGACGGGTTTGATCACCGCGGCCGGGGGGGCCTGGAACGCCACGATCGTCGCCGAGTATGTCGTCATGAAGGGGCAAACGTATTCGGCCTTTG
This sequence comes from Planctomycetaceae bacterium, assembly GCA_035949535.1. Lineage (GTDB taxonomy): Bacteria > Planctomycetota > Planctomycetia > Planctomycetales > Planctomycetaceae > DASPSM01. Next base: position 26,941 of record DASZIA010000319.1, read on the forward strand.
GCTTAGGCTCGATCATCAATCACGCGTCGGCCGACGGCAATTTCCCCTTGCTAGCGGCGTCGGTCGTGACGATGGCGGTCACGGTCGTTTTGCTCAATCGCTCGTTCTGGAGACAGCTTTATCGCTTGGCCGAGCAGCGGTTTAGCCTGACAGGCTGACCGTTCGGGACACGAAGCGCAAAATTAAGGACCGCCTGGGACGAATCGCGGGGTTCGGGCCGCAGCGATCGGACTGCCGGGCTCGACTCCGGCCACCCGCCATGAAATGATTCCTCTAATGAGCGTCGTTCCGCTTCGCGAACCGAATTTGATCAAGTCCTCGGATCCCTGCGCGATCTCGGCCGTCCAGAACGTGTGGGTCGCATTCGGGCTGGCCTGCGATCAAGTCGTGCTCGAGGACGTGTCGCTGGAGATCTGTCCCAACGAAATCCTCGGCATCCTCGGTCCCAGCGGTTGCGGGAAGAGCACTTTGCTGCGGGTAATGATCGGCCTGCTTGCCCCGACGCGCGGACGAGTCCTCGCCCACGGCAAACCCCTGGTCGGCATGCACCCCGGAGTGGCGCTCGTCTTCCAAAACTTCGGTCTCTTCCCGTGGCTGACGGTGAAGCAGAACGTGGAGATGGCACTCTCGGGACTCAGCCTCGATCCGGAAGAATCGGCGACTCGCGTCACGCGCTCGATTCAGATGGTCGGGCTGGGAGGCCATCAGGACGCCTTCCCGAAAGAACTGTCGGGGGGAATGAAGCAACGCGTGGGGATCGCCCGAGCCATGGCTCGCGGTCCTGAGCTCTTGTGCATGGACGAGCCGTTTAGCGCGCTCGACGTCTTCACGGCCGAGAGCCTGAGGAGCGAAATCTACAACTTGTGGGTCGCACGCGAGGCGGCGGCCAAGGACCGCTTCGCAGCTCCGTCGAGCCTCAAGAGCATCGTGATGATCACGCACCTCATCGAGGAGGCGGTTCTCCTGGCCGACCGCATCGTGATCATGGGAACGATGCCCGGACATATCCGGCAGATCATCCACAATACGATTCCCCATCCGCGCGATTCGCAGTCGCCCGCCTTTTTGCAACTGGTGCGACAGATCCATCAGATCATCGTGTCAGAGCACATGCCCGACGAGCCGCCGGCCGACGCCCAGGCACCCGTACCCGGGCTGGCGATGGAGCCGATTCCGTGCGTCGAGCTGGAGCAGGTGTTCGGCCTCTTGGAAATTGTGCTCGACCATCAGGGGAAGGTCGACGTCTTCACGCTCGAGAAGCTGGCCGACGCCGAATTCGGCCACACGCTGGCGCTGGTGATGGCGGGCGAGATTCTCGACTTTCTCGACACGCCCAAGGAAATGGTCGTGCTGACCGATCTGGGCCGCCACTTCCTGGTCGAGGACATCGCCGACCGTAAGACGATCCTTCGCGAGCAGGTTCTGAAGCTCGGGCTGTTTCGATTCTTGATCGGCCGTTTGGAGGCCGCCCCGGAACACGAGCTGCCCAAGGAGATCGTCGAGGAAGAACTGGTGATGCGGATGTCGACCCGGGACGTCGAGCCGCTCTTCGATACGATCGTCAACTGGGGCCGCTCAGCCGAGCTATTCGGCTATTCCCCGACGACCGAAATGTTGTATCTCAGCGGGTCGCGCGAAGGGTAGACCGCGTAATGGGGTGGCACTGGCGGCTTGTCCCACAACTGTCCGGTTAAAAGTCGAAGAGACACAGTTGGTTATGACAAGTGGTTGCCGGGTTTGGAATGGCCTGCTCGTTTAACGCTTTAACTAAAGGGGTTTTCTCGAAAAGGGTGACACTCAGAATCTGCAAGATTTCGTAAAGGCTGCGCTTGATCTGGAGTTCCCGTTTCATGATCGCCACTAGCACGTAGGTACTCACCGCGATCCAGAGTTGCGTCTTCACGGCATTGGGTGTGTTCCCCAAGAAGTGCTTGATCCGCAGATGTTGCTTGACCCATTTGAAGAACAGTTCGATTCCCCAGCGTCGCCGATACAGTTCGGCGACGGTCCCTGCGGGAAGTTCGAAGTGATTGGTGACGAAGGTCAACCGGCGGCCGGTCTCCAGGTTCAAGTAACGGATCCGACGCAATCGATCGGGATACTTGCGTCGCGTGCGGTGATCCTTGAGAAGCACCGTCTGGTCGCTGCGCAGTCCCGTCGAGCGGTCCACCACACGCGAGGCCTGCCGACGGACCGCCAGGTTGCACTTGGCGCGCACCAAAAAGAAGGCCCCTGCGCGGTGGATGCGATGCAGCCGTCGATAGTCGTTGTAATCCCGGTCCATCAGATAGAACGAGCCGGCTTCGATCGGAAGATCGTCCAGCAGAGCGCAGTCCCGTGTTTTTGTGCTGGAAACCCGCAGAAAACAGGGAATGTTTCCCCGAAGGTCCAACAGCGTGTGGAGTTTGATGGCGGCCTTTTGCCTCTGCGAGTGGGCCCACGGAAACAGCTTCAGACACAGCTCGATCACCGTCGCGTCGAGCGCATAGGCCGTGTGCTTCAGCTCGATGCCGAGATCGTCGGCCGCATACAAGGGCCGCGCCCGCTCGATGAGAGCCAGCCCCAGGTCGCGATAGATTTGCCAGTCGCGCGTTCGGTTGGCGTCGGCCAGAGTGCTGCGCGCGATCGCCCCGCGAAACCCGGCATGGTAGAGCTTGTCGCTCACGGCCCGCAGACAGATCTCCAGATCGCGAAGGCTCTCGCGTCCAGTCAGCTGCGCGAACGCCATTGCCAGAAACTGATCGCGACACGAGAAGCCTCGGATCCGCCGATGTCCTTGATATCGTCCCACGCACGAATCGAAAATCCGCCGGGGGAGAAACTCGAGCAGCTGCGGAAACACCATCTGGCCCTCGTACATGACCCGCCTCCTTCCTGCTGGAATCAGCAGAAAGGATGGTCTCGAAGGCCATCGCAGCTGAAGTCGTGCGCGCCCTGAATCGACGATGAAACTCAGAATTCATGCGTATTTGCGTCGTGACAGACCGTGATTAACCGGACAGTTGTGGGCTTGTCCGCCAGTGTATTTTCGCGAGCGTGTGACAAGGCCCCACTGGCGGCAAGCCGCCAGTGCCACCCGAGGCCAGTACCTACTTCGGGTGGGCCGGGTTCTTCGTTGGCGGCGGCGGAGGCACTGGCTTGGCGGGCTTGCGAGGCGTTGGGGAAAGTCTCAAGCCCAGCGTCTTTTCCAAGAGTGCCAGCGATTGATCCGAGTCGTCGAGTTCGTTGACCAAAACCCCGTGGCGGTCGATGAGCAGCACGGTCGGGTACTGAGTCACGCCATAATCGGCCGAAGCCGGACTGTCGGCGAATTGCCTCGTGTGAAACTTCTCGCCGAAAGGCGTCAAGGCGGGCGGAACAATCGCGACCGGGAAGGGGATGTCGCGTCCGCCCCAGGCTTCTTTGCGGGGAGTGGCCAGCATTTCGTCGAGCTTCTGCGCGCTGTCTACCCGTTTTTTCTGCTGATCGACATCCACGTCGACGCCGACGACGATGAGCCCGTGCTTTTTCAGTTTCTCGTAGAGATCGACAAGCGCGGGGACCGCCGCGAGTGAGTCGGGCGACGACGCCCGCCAGAAGAAGAGCAGCACGCACTTTCCCTTGAGGCTTGAGATCGTCAAGGGCGGCCCGTTTTTCCAGGCGACCGCACCGCGCAGCTCGGGCGCAGGCTGTCCTTCCAAGAGCGCCAGCTTGCTGGGGGTCGCGACCATCGGCTCAAAGACCAGGTCATGCTCTTTCGGACCGACCGCAATCGAGGCGAACACACGAAAGATGTTGCTCCCGCTCGCTTCAAGCAAATACTCGCCCGGCGGAATGAAGAAGTGATAGGCGCCCGTCTCCGACGCATAGGTCATCACGACATGATCGCCATCGCCCAACGAAACAGTCGTCGACCCGAGCGGTTTTTCGTCCTTCTTCAATTCCGGGCACATCACCTTGCCCGAAACGCGGCACTCGGGGGTCAGCGTCACATCGAGCCGATCCTTGACCTTGGCGCCGTCGGGATAAGCGATTGCGATCAAGTGACGTTTGTCCTCCCGCGCGACAATCCCCTGATCCTCGAGCAATGTTCGAATGTCCGCGCCGCCGGCTTCGATTTCGGCTAATCCGCGAGAGTTCGTGAGACGATGCCACTCGTAGACGAACCCGTCGGCGTCGGTCCCGTCCGGTTTCTTTGGCTCATCCTGCGTCCCCAAATGCGCCCCCAGCCCGACGTGCGCTCCGGCGACCGGGTTCCCGTCGCGATCGAGGACGCGGATTGAGAGTTTTTTTAGCGGTGCCAGCTCGGGCTTAGAGTCATCGGTTTTTCTGGTGACCGCGCGGTTCGCATCATTTTGGGCGAGCGTGATGGCTGGCGACTTCCCAGCGAGCAAACAAGGCGGAACCAGGGCGCAAACCGCGGCGACGATTTTCCATACGCGACAGAGTTTCATCGACGTGTGCACTTTTCTTCGCGCCAAAACGGCGAGGGAACTTCGTACCTCTACACTATCCTATCCCTGCCTGCCGACACCGGTCAAAACCGCGACCGAATTTATCTTCGCTGCAACCCGCGCCCCTCGACCGACTTTGGCCGAGCACCTATCATCGCGGCATGGCTCCAACCCCTGGGCGTCAGACCGTCAGGATCTATCCCTTGCCAGCGCAGATCGAGCTCGGTGACCTGGCGGGCGGCGTCGCGGTGGTCATCGATGTATTGCGGGCCTCGACGACAATCATCGTGGCGCTGACCAATGGGGCGACCCGAGTGATTCCCTGCGGTGATGTCGAAACGGCGCGACGGCTCGCCGCGCAAGACGCGACCGGCAACACGCTGACGGGCGGCGAACGGGGCGGCGTGAAGATCGAGGGCTTTGATCTTGATAACTCGCCCGCGTCATACGCGCGCGAGCGGGTCGCCGACAAGACGATTGCTTTCACGACGACCAACGGCACGGCCGCACTCCTGCGAACCGATGGAGCCGTCCGCGTGTTGATCGGGGCATTCGTGAATCGCCAGGCGGTCGTGGAGACACTCCAGGCGGACGGGCGTCCCGTCCACCTCATCTGCGCGGGAACCGACGGACGGCTGACCTCAGAGGATCTCCTCGGTGCCGCGGCGATCGCCGCCGGATTGGCACGATTCGACAATGTCGAGATGTGGGACGATTCGACAAAGGGTGCCGCCCAGAATTGGCCGGAGGGGATTCCCACGAAACTGTTGCTTGACTCTCTGCGGCGAAGCTCCGGGGGTCGCAACCTTGTGGAACTAGGATTCGATCAAGACATCGTCCGAGCCGCCGAGGTCGATTCGATTTCCGTCGTCCCCGAGTATTCCTCGATCACGCGCGCGATCCAGCTCGCCGGGGGAAGCGGCCCACCAGCAGCGTGAGCCGTCCTGCATGGCGGGGCAAGCGTTCAGCCTGTGCGATGCGACTCGCTTCCGCTACGCTACAGCGCGAATGACGAGGGAAGGCCGAACCTCGAAGGGAATGCTGTTATTTGCCCTTCGGGCTTAGGGCATTTGGGCATTCCTTCAACATTCGGATTTCGTCATTCATTAGCGCGACTAGGATTTAGACACCGGAGCCACAATTCACCCATGTCACAATCGACGGACCGCCCCAAATCGATGGATCAAATCGTGGCGCTGTGCAAGCGGCGCGGTTTTATCTTTCAGTCGTCGGAAATCTACGGCGGCCTCAACGGATTTTGGGACTACGGACCGCTCGGCACGGAGCTGAAGCGAAACGTCCGCAACGCCTGGTACAACGACATGGTCACCAACCACGACGAGTTCTCGGTGCTCCCCGGTGCGCCGCGGGCCTTTTCGATGGTTGGCATCGAGTCGTCGCTGATCATGCATCCGCAGGTCTGGAAGTGCTCGGGGCACTATGACCTGTTTCACGACATGATGGTCGACTGCAAGGAATGCAAGGCCCGGTTTCGTGCCGACCACGTCTCGACCAGCGAGTGCCCGCTGAAACCAAGTCGGCATCCGGGCGAATTCGAGAAGTGCAAACTGACCGAGCCGCGCGAATTCAACCTCATGTTCAAGACGACCATCGGGGCCCTGGCCGGCGAAGAGGGGACCGCCTTTCTGCGTCCTGAAACCGCGCAGGGGATGTTCGTTAATTTCAAGAACGTCTGCGACAGCACGCGGGTCAAAATCCCCTTCGGCATCGCGCAGGTGGGAAAGAGTTTTCGCAACGAAATCACGCCGCGGAATTTCACGTTTCGCTCGCGCGAGTTTGAACAAATGGAAATGGAGTTCTTTTGTCATCCGAGCGAGTCCCGGGCCTGGTATCAGTATTGGCGCGACCGGCGCTACAACTGGTACATCAACCTGGGCATCTCGAAAGAGCATCTGCGGCTGCGCGACCACACGGCCGACGAGCTGTCGCACTACTCGGTCGGCACAGCCGATGTCGAGTACACGTATCCGTTTCTCGGGGAGGGCGAATTCGGCGAGCTCGAGGGGGTCGCCCACCGCGGCGACTTCGATCTGCGTTCGCACATGGAAGGCAAGCTCGTGCACGAGGGTGAGGGGCTGGTCGTCGAGAAAGACGCCGAGGGCAACCCGCGCCATCGCGGCAGCGGCAAGGACCTTTCCTATTTCGACGACCAAACGCGCGAACGCTACGTCCCCCACGTGATCGAACCGGCCGCCGGTGCCGACCGGGGCACGCTCGCCTTTTTGTGCGAAGCGTACCAGGCAGACGTGCAGCCTGACGAAAAGGGAGAAATGCAAGAGCGCGTCGTGCTCCGTTTTCATCCCAAGCTCGCGCCGATCAAGGTGGCCGTCTTTCCTTTGATCAAGAAGGAAGGCATGCCGGAGACGGCCCTGGCCATCTACCGCGAGCTAAAGGAGGCGGGCATCGCCAGCTATTTCGATCAGCAGGCCGCCATTGGACGCCGCTATCGCCGTCAGGACGAGATCGGCACGCCGTTCTGCCTCACGGTCGACGGCGAAACGGCGAAAGATCAAACGGTCACGATTCGCGACCGCGACACGCTCGCCCAAGAGCGCATTCCAATCAAGAACATCGTCGAGGAGATCCAGCGCCGGCTGCGCGGATGAAACGAAAGCACCCGCCAGCTCACGCTGGCAGCTCGCCGAGGCGCGTGATCCTTCTCGCCGCTCCGCGCACGTTCGCCGGACTCAAAACGGTTGCACGCGGACCTCCGGCGCCTCTTCGCCCTGCAATTCCAGCATTGCCGAGCGCTGCGGAAATTCGGACGGGATTGCGCCTTGGGTCGGTCCTCTCAGACCCGGCGCGGGCGGCGTCGCCTTGGGCGGCGGCTGCAATTCATTCGTCGGCGGCGTTGCCTTTTTCGGCTGCAACGGCACCACGGGCACCGTCGTCGGAGGACCTCCGGGCAAGGCGCCGCCGGGAGGCGTCAATTCTCGGTTTGCCCCTGGGGGAATGGCTGCAGGCGGAACCGCCGCCGGCGGACGCTCCTGGGCAGGTTGGACGGCCGGCGGAACAACCGGCGGGCGAGGCAGGGGCGGTTCTTGCACAGACCCCGGCTGGCCGGGCGAAGCCGACTGAGCGGGGGGAACCGGCCCGGCAGGCGGCATCGATCCAGCCGGTTGATTCCATTGATAGCCCACCGGGTAAATCGGTCCGGCGGTCGCCGGCGTGGGGTTGCACAACGGCAAAATCCGCCACGACGTCTCATAGTAGCCGTAGCTGGGGCGTGCGTACGCGGGAACGACGGGATAGCGAGTTTGCGGCCAGACCTGCGGAGGCCGCCACGGATCGTCCATTCCCGTGCCACGCGGATTATCGAGGGGATGTCCCGGATTGCAGCAGGGCAGCGGCTCGCAACGCCCGCAGCCAGACGTGCGAGGCCCCATCGTGGCCGGATTAAACAGCCGATAGGAAGCGGGCGAACTGTAGAGCGGCGGATCGGCCGCGCCGCGAGCGCTCAATGCGGGGCCGCTCAGCCAGAGAGCGGCGAGTATCCCCGGCAGCAGGGTGCGTCTCATCGAGATCATTCCATGACTCCGATTTGTCATCCGTGACAATCGATGATTCAGTTCAAGCGGGCGATATCAGCGACGCAAGCCACCCGACAGCCCGGCAGAGCCAAAACCGGGCGATGATCCGGGGACACCACCTAATCCGCCTCCGCTCGACGCGACTGTTCCGCCTTGCAAGTTCGTCTGGAAGTATCGCGTTTGCGAAAAATAGCCCGTGGCGTGTCCCGTTGGTCCCAGACTCAAGCCCGTCGCCTGCTGCTGAAGCAGGAGTTGCTGTTGCGTCGGGGAGAGCGTATTCCCATATTGCGATTGCGACTGCAACCGATTGACCGAACTACCGAGACTTCTGAGACTGCGGGCCGTGTTGATTTGCGGCTGGACGCGGGTGAAGTACTGATACCCAACACCCCCACCGGCACCGACCGACGAGCCCAAAAGGCCCGTGTAGGCACTCACCGTGGGCCGCGTGCTGCGTTTCAGCGAAGGGCCGCCGGTTCCCGTCTGGGGACCAGCTTGATACCGAGGGATTTGCGCCCAGACCTGGTCGCCGGAGGCGGCAACAAATAAGGCGGCCCCAGCAACGAGCACGATTCGTTTCATCTCAGCGCTCCGTCGCCCGCATCCCGATTGGGTTCTGCCAAAATCATAGATCCCGCAACCAGGAAGGACAACGTCCCGGCCCACTGATTTGTCGAGGGCTCAGTGAAAGGCACCCCAACCCGTAAATTTTCCAGGCCCGTGTTGTGACTCGCTCTAAAATCCGGTGCCCGGCGTCGAGGATGTGCCCGATGTCACGACCCCCGCGTTCAACACGCGATTGTAAGTTCCGGCTCCCAGCAGAATCGCTCCCAGCACGCGCTCGACCGGCGTCGTGATTTTGACCAACGCATTGTCGAGCGCGATCAGGTCGTCGGCCTTGATGTAGACGCGATCGCCCGGAAGGATCTGGAAGTTGGTTGTGGTCACGCCGTCCTGAGTAATGCCGCGCCAATCGACCATCATCACCTGCGATCCGGCGCAACCCGGCGGTGACGGCCGTGCGACCCAAACGCGCTTCGACGAAATGTCCGAGAGACCTTGGATGGACGCCACCGCGTCGAGCACGGTTTCGTTGCCCGTGAAGGGAAGGCGATCGACGCGTTCGCCGTTTCCGCCGCCGTCGGTGACAACGTAGAACACCTTGCTGTTGTAGCCCAGCACGTCGACGCGCACGTCCGGGTCGTTCAGATAGTTGCTCAGCTGCGCGCTGACGGCTTGCTTGACCTGGTCGAGTGTCATTCCCGCCACGCGGACATTGCCGTAAACCCCCAGCGAGATCTGCCCGTCGGGACGGACCAAATGCTCGCCGGCGATGACCTGCCGGCCGCTGGTATCGGAATAGGAAACCGAGGCTTTGACTTCGGCAATGCCGCTGATGGTTCGCAGATGCTGAGCGATCGCGGAGCGCGCTCCGTCGGACGTCATGCCGGCGATGCGGACCGAACCATAAATCGGCCCGAGATCGACCGTGCCATCGGCCTGCACACGATAAAAACCGTTGATCAGATGGTAGTCGGTGAGGCCGGTCAGCCCTGCGGCGCCGGCGTTGGGGTTGGGGGCCGCGCCCGCAGTGTCCGCGGGCAGATCGGCTCGGATCGTCAAGTCCTCGCCCGTCTTGATTGGCTCGCTCGGGCTGCGAACATTGTGGGCGATTTCGATCAGCAGCACGTCGGGCGGCTCGACTCGATAGTCGGGAATGACCGCCTTCTGCAGCTCGCGAGGCACGTCCGAACACGCGGAGTGGGCGAACGGATCGAAGTCGTGCTTCAGCGGCGTCGTGCAGCCGACGGCTCCGAGCATCCAGCAGGCGAGCGCCAGGCCGGCAAACTTCCTGAGGGGGGCAATCGAATTCATGGGTGCCTTGTGCTCGAACGCTGCGCGCCTTGCCCCCCAGCAAATATGGCGCAGCCTATCTGAGATCGGTTGTGAGAATAGGAAAACTTTAACGGTCGGTCGGCTTGCAACGGTCGTTTCAACCTTCGAGTGGTCACGGGCGAACGCATCGCGCGCGAAATCTGACAGCGGCTTCGCTTCGCGCGCTGAGCGTGCCCGGATTAGACAGTCGCCATTGAGCCGGGTTACTATGCACCGGCTGTTTTCCTGCCATTGTTGAGGCGTTTGCGATGGAAAAATGGGCGATCGGAGTTTTTGCGTCAATCGACGCGGGGCTGGGCGTGCACCTCGAGGTCGCCCGCCAATTGAGCGTCCCAACCGTCCAGATCCACGGCCCCCACAAAATCAATCGAACGCAGTCCGCGGCCGAAAGTTTCCTCAAGAAATGCGAGCAGGCCGGCATTCGCGTGACGGCCGTCTTCGGCGGCTTTGACGGCGAAAGTTACGCTGACATCCCGACCACTGCGCGGACCGTCGGGCTAGTGCCCGAGACGACCCGCGCCGCGCGGCTGCAAGAAATGAAAGAGATCGCCGACTTCGCCAAGGTCTTCGGCTCGAGCACCGTCGCCCTGCACATCGGCTTCGTTCCGCCCGACCGCAATTCAGGGGGCTATCGCGAGCTTCTCGACACGACTCGCAACCTGCTCGACCACCTCGGGAAAAACTCGCAGCAGCTCAATCTCGAAACCGGGCAGGAGTCGGCCGACCATTTGCTCGAATTTATCAGC
>DASZIA010000320.1:0-7283 GCA_035949535.1 Planctomycetaceae bacterium
AACGTCACCGATCGTCGTGCGGCTGTTGAGGAAGAAAACTCCGTTGCCCGGGCAGTCGACTCCCACGGCATTCGAGGAGCACGTGTGGTAGTCGGTCGAGCCGAACGAGCCGATGTAATTGGACGTCGCAAAGGTCATCGGAAGATTCGGATTGGTCTGCGGGGGGTTGAGCGCGATTGAGACTGTTCCCGGACCGGTGTCGCTCGGACATCGATAGATCGGGAGGATGAGCGGTTGGACAATCGCGTCGGCTGGATCGGTAATCGGGAGCTTGAAATCAAGCGCGGGGAGCTTGCCGCCACCCTTACTTTGAATCGACGCCGCGACTTGCTCGAGTTGCGGGAGGATCAGCGACGACCACGCCAGGCCGCCGACTCCGTTGACGTCGGGCTGGTAGCTGGTGACGCCAATCCAGCCCGGCGGAAACATCAAATAGGTATCGTGGTAGTTGTGCAGGGCGATGCCGATCTGGTGGAGGTTGTTTCGACACTGCGTTCGCCGCGATGCCTCGCGGGCGGCCTGCACGGCTGGCAGGAGAATGGCCGCAAGGACGCCGATGATTGCTACGACCACGAGCAATTCGATCAACGTAAAACCGCGCTTGGTAGGGGTCATTGTTGCCTCACTGCTGAATCCCATGTCGGTCCTCTCGACCCGTCAAACTCATTATGAAGATTCCTCGTGCGGCTGCATATTCGGAAATGACGGAGGGGCGGCGATTTTTTGTCTGTTGGGCAGCCCAGCATGATCCCCGCTCGGCTGCGAGAGAACTTGTCGTAGCGGCCTGCAGCGGCGCACGTGTGCGGCAGTGAGACTACAATCCGAGCACTGAGGATGAGCATGAGCCAACAGCATTCGCGTTTCGGAGAGGCTCTCGCCTACGCCGAGGCAGCCCATGCCGGACAGATGCGAAAGAGAACCTCGGTTCCCTACATCGCCCATCTGCTTGGGGTGGCCGCCCTGGCGCTCGAACACGGCGCGAACGAAGACGAGGCCATCGCCGCTCTGCTGCACGACACGGTGGAAGACTGCGGCGGATTGGAGCGGCTCCGGGACGTCCGCGAGCGTTTCGGCCCGAACGTCGCTGAAATCGTCATGGGCTGCACCGACGCGACTGAGATCCCCAAACCTCCCTGGAGACAGCGGAAGGAAGCCTACGTGCACGACCTGGCCGCGGCGCCGCCGTCGGTCCTGCTGGTCTCGGCTTGCGACAAACTGCATAACGCTCGCTCGCTGGTTCTCGCGCTTCGCCACGAGGGAGAGGCCGCGTGGAGAGTGTTTAAGGGCGGCAAGGAGGGAACGCTTTGGTACTACCGTGCCGTGCTCGACGTCCTCTTGCGACGGGGGATGCACCCGATCTTAGTTGACGATCTGAAGACCGCCGTTGAGGAGGCGCATCGGTTGGCCGACTCGAACGTGCCGTTGAGCGAGGTTCGCTTCCCCGACACTGATTAGGGGCAGCGCCGGCAGCCTAACCTTTCCAATGTCTGACGACGCCCGCCCGCCCCTGCCAATCGACGAGATCCTTCCGCAGATCGCAAACGCGTTCAGGGAGGGACCAAACCTGGTGATCTGCGCCCCGCCCGGCGCCGGAAAGACAACGCGTGTTCCGCCCGCGCTGCTCGATCCGACACTCTCGATCGGCGGACGTGTTGTCGTGCTGCAACCTCGGCGGATGGCGGCGCGGGCTGCCGCTCGGCGGATCGCGGCAGAGCGGGGAACTTCGCTCGGCGAAGAGGTCGGCTACCAGGTCCGATTCGATCAGCGGATCAGCTCGCGGACGCGGCTCGCCGTCGTCACCGAGGGCATTCTGTTGCGGATGCTCCACGACGAGCCGCTGTTGGAATCGGTCGGGGCCGTGATCTTCGACGAGTTCCACGAGCGCAATTTGAACAGCGATCTCGCGCTCGGAATGGTCCGCCGCATCCAGCAGACCGTGCGGCCCGAATTGCGAACGATCGTGATGTCGGCGACTCTCGATTCGGCTCCGGTCGCGGCGTTTCTGGGCGGTTGCCCCGTAATCCAGTCCGCCGGTCGAATGTTTCCCGTGACGGTCAGCTATTGGGGCGCGGGCGAAAAACGACCGTTGGCGGATCTCGTCGCGAGGGGAATCGAGCGCGTGCTCGGGAGCACTACAGGCGATATTTTGGCGTTTCTGCCGGGCGTTGGTGAAATCCGGCAGACTGCCGCTGAAACTCAATCCCTCGCCCGCAAACACGACCTGAGCGTATTGCCGCTGTACGGCGATTTGCGGCCCGAGGAGCAGGACGCCGTGTTGATGCCGAGCGAACGTCGCAAGCTCGTGCTGGCGACGAACGTGGCCGAAACATCGCTGACAATCCCTGGGGTCACCGGAGTGGTTGATTCCGGCCTGGCCCGCCAAATGCGATTTGATCCCTCGGTCGGCCTCGATCGGCTCGTGCTGGGCCCGATCTCTCGAGCGTCGGCCGATCAGCGCGCCGGCCGGGCGGGGCGTACAGCAGCCGGCATCTGCCTGCGACTCTGGGAAGAGCGCACGCACGCCCACCGGGCCGCGTTCGAGCTGCCCGAGATCGAGCGCGTCGATCTGGCCGCCGCCGTCTTGCAACTTTGGAGTTGGGGCGAGACCGACGTCCTGAGCTTTCCCTGGTTTGAGCCGCCGTCGCAACCGGCCATTGACACCGCATTGACACTGCTCGAGCGGTTGGAGGCGATCGAAGGTCGCAGCCTGACGCCGCTCGGCCAGACGCTGGCCCGATTGCCGGTCCATCCGCGGATTGCGCGGCTGCTCGTCGAAGGAGAGAAACAGGGCTGCCTTGCTCAAGCGGCGCTGGCCGCGGCCATGCTTTCCGAGCGGGACCCGTTTCTTCGATCGGGGCCTCGCGTGCCAGGAGGATCGTCTGGCGGCGCGCCGCGAACTGCGGCGCATTACGTCTCGCGGTCGGATGTGCTCGATCGCGTGACCGCGCTCGAAGAGTTTGAGACGCACGGCAAGGCCCAGACAGCATTCGGGGAGATCAATCCGAACGCGGCGGCATTCATCCGGCGCGCTCGGGATCAACTGGTGAGAGAAGTGCGGGACGAGCTTGCCGGCAGCCCGGGCGCTCGTATCGACCGACCGCAGCCAGAACCCTTGTCGCGTGCGCTTCTGGCTGCCTTCCCGGACCGGGTTGCCAGGCGTCGCGACTCGAGCACGGGCAAAGGGGTGATGGTCGGCGGGCGCGGGGGGCGTATGGCTCCTCAGTCGGCCGTCACCGAGGCAGAGTTGTTCGTCTGCGTCGACGTCGATGCCGGACAAACCGAAGCGATCGTGCGTCAGGCCTCGGCAATCGAACGCGGGTGGCTGCCGGAGCGACGGCTGCGGACTGTGGATGAAGTTTTCTTTCATCCGACGCAAAAGAGCGTCGTCGGCCGCCGCCGCACCTACTGGGATGACCTGGTGCTCGAGGAGGTGAGCATTCCCGCGCCTGCCGGCGAAGAGACGGCCAGAATCCTGGCGGAGGCGGCTTGGCGCGATTGGGATCGCGTCTTCCCGGCGGACGATCAGGATGTGAACTCTTTTCTGGCACGAGTGCGGTGTCTGGCTACTTGGATGCCCGAGCTGAAGCTTCCCAATTTCGACGACGCCCAATTGCAGGCCGTGCTGTCGGAAACGTGTCAGACTCGTCGATCGTTCGAGGAGCTGCGCAAGGCTCCTTGGCTCGAAACTTTGAAGGGGCGACTGACGTACGCTCAACGCGAGGCCGTCGAGCGCGACGCACCAGAACGAATCGCGGTTCCCAGTGGCAGCCGGATTGTGCTCGCTTACGAAGTGGGCCGTCCGCCCGTGCTGGCCGTCCGCATTCAAGAAGTGTTTGGCCTGCGACAAACGCCGCGGGTCGCGGCCGGCCGTGTGCCCGTCGTCTTGCACTTGCTGGCTCCCAATATGCGCGCGCAGCAGATCACCGACGACCTGGAGAGTTTTTGGGCCAACGGTTATCCGCGCGTTCGCAAAGACTTGCGGGCGCGATATCCCAAACATCCCTGGCCGGAAGATCCCTGGACGGCCGAACCGACACGCCGCACCAAAAAAAATCCAAAAAAGCAGTAGCGCTATTCCGCCTTGGTCGGAGCGGCCGGTTTTTCGCCGGCCGGCTCGTTGGAGACGGGGCCGGCATCCGGATCCGACGCGAGGATCAGATCGAGGATTCGCAGCTTGGTATCGAGGTTGCGGACATCCATCGAGGGAACCGCATGGATGGCGCTGAGCTTGTGCATCCGGTCGACTTCTTCGGCAAGCTGGTCGCGCACGGCCTTCGTGATCGACCGCAACAAGCGGACTTTGACCTCAGCCGATTCGAGGTCGACGGACGGACGGTTCTCCTTGGATGCCTTCCCTTGACGAGATCGTCGCAATTCGCCGAGCGCGTCCTGGTAGGCCACGCTCAAGCTGACCAGGTCGACCGGCGACTGCAGTGGTGAAAAGATCCCGGCCGACCGCGTGAACGGCGGCCCGATCGATCGCCAGGGAGCAGCTTGGAAATAGTTAATCGGCGGTGTTACCGCCCCGCTGCTAGAAGCGGGCTCGCCCGGCGGATGCGGGACGGGGGCCGGTTCACTGGCTTGGCCGCTTAGACTGGCTTGCCCGCCCAGATTGGGCCCGAGGGCATCCGTCACTTGCTGGTTCACGGTCGCCTGAAGTTGTTTGAGCCGCAACTCCAGGATGCCACAGCGTTTTTTCAACTCGCCGCGCTCGCGCTCGAGGGCCTTGATTCGGTCATCGGTTGACTTCGCGTCCTGAGCGGTCGAAAGCGACGGCACGACAAGACACATTGAGAGGGCGAGTGACGGCGCCCAAAGGGCGGCCGCGGCGAAATCCCGGTTGACTCGGACGTAGTCAAGCATAACGCGACTCCGGTTTCCGTCTGACAAATGTGTCCCGTCCCGGTCGGTGGGTCAACTACCACTTGGTGGGTCAACTACCTGTTGAAACAAAGTGTCCCGACCCACCGGACAGACTCTGTCCCGCTCGTGTCCCGTCCCGCTTTCCCCCTCTCCCGCCCGCTGCGGGTGGGAGAGGGTGGGGGTGAGGGCCAAATTCGCCTGGACACGCTGGATGAAACGACGTGTCCCGTCCCGAGGTCCGCTCCGTTGGGGCCGGAGGGCTCCGGATGGGTGTGTGGTCACCAATTTCGTGGTCACCGACCTATTGAAAAAATGTGACCAGACCAGACCTCGCCTCCTGTGAAAGTGTCCCGTCCCGTCCTCACGTGAGTCCCGTCCCACGAACACTCCCGTCCCGCGAACAGTCCCGTCCCACTGAATCAGTCCCGTCCCGCGAACAGTCCCGTCCCGCGAATCAGTCCCGTCCCACGAATCAGTCCCGTCCCACGAATCAGTCCCGTCCCGCAAACGAGTCCCGTCCCACGAATCAGTCCCGTCCCACGAAAGTGTCCCGTCCGGCTCAAGAGCAGACCGGTGCTTCTCACTCTTGTACTCTGCGGGACATCTCGTTCCCCCGGACGAGCGCTCACCGGGCTCACCCGTGGGCCAAAAGGTGGCAGGACCTGCCACCTTAGCTCGCTTGGACGCCCGGTGACCCGGCGTTGCCAGTTCGCACCGCGCCCCCCTGGCGTGAGACTGCCCGCCTACATTCAATTGTTCGCTGTTGTGATTTACGGAACGAGACCCGTTTTCGATTTTTTGATCAAATGGGACGAAATTGGTGAATCGCGGATCGCCGAGAAGCACCATCGGGCTGACGCCCGACGCTCGCCGGGGTGGTCGAGCTGGCGGAGAATCGTCCCGAGGGAGCCAAAGCTCATTTTCAGTGGATTCACCGGCACGCGGACGCGGAATCAATTTACCGCGATTGTGCCGAACGCGAGCTCAAGCGGCTGGAAGTGCGGCGTTTGAAGCCGTAGGCCCAGCGTTTAGGCGAAGAGCTAGGGTGCGCGATTTTGGGACGCCGATGGCGCGGGCCCCCTCACCCCCGGCCCCTCTCCCGCAAGGGGAGAGGGGAGAAGATTTCCACGCTGCGCCTTTTTGCGGGCAACGCGTTTTGTGCGAGTGGCGCTAACGCTGATACTCTTCCTCCCTCGCCCCGCATTGCGTCCGCGCCGGCAGTTTCCGCCTGAGCGGCGGACGCCGACAAGACGGGAGAGGGGCTGGGGGTGAGGGGTAGCCGACAACTGCTCGCGCACGGCCGGTCGCGTCGCGTTGGGACCAGACGTTGGCGACCTTACGCGAAGACTCCGTCGACCACGTTGCCTTCGTTCACTGTCGCTCGCTCGGGGCGGCCTTGGTGAAGGTAAATCAGCTCCGTGTGGTCGAGGCCCAGGAGGGCCAGAATCGTCGCGTGCAGGTCGCGGACGGTGACGCGGTTTTCGATCGCGTGCATGCCAAAGTCGTCGGTCGCTCCGACAATGTGTCCTCCCTTCACGCCGCCGCCGGCCAGCCACATCGTGAAGCCGTAGGGATTGTGGTCGCGGCCGTTCCCTTTTTCGGACATCGGCGTGCGGCCGAATTCGCCGCCCCAAATCACGAGCGTGTCCTTCAACAACCCCCGCTGCTTCAGATCGGTGAGCAGCGCGGCGATCGGACGATCGGTCTGGCGACACAGGCCGCTGTGGTTTTGTTCGATGTAGCTGTGCGCATCCCAGCGGCTGCCCGAACCGGAGTAGAGTTGGACAAAGCGCACGCCGCGCTCGACCAGGCGGCGGGCCATCAGACAATTTCGGCCGAAGACTGCCGTCGCCGGATCGTCGAGGCCGTAGGCCTGCTGCGTGGCGGCCGTCTCCCGCGCGAGGTCGACGGCTTCCGGCGCGTGAGACTGCATCCGGAATGCGAGTTCGTACGACGCGATGCGGGCTTCGAGCTGGTCGTCGCCGCTGCGTGCCGCCAGGTGACGCTGGTTGAGCTTTCGGAGGTATTCGAGCTTGCCGCGCTGGCGTTCGTCGCTCGTTGGCTTGGACGAGTGCAGGTTCAGAATCGGCTCCTGGCCGTTGAGCAGGCGGGTCCCCTGAAAGGTGGCGGGCATAAAGCCGGTGCCCCACACGCGGCTGCCGCCGGGGGGTTCATGGTCGTTGTCCAACAGGACAACGAAGCCAGGCAGATTCTGATTCTCGCTCCCTAAGCCGTAATTGACCCAGGCGCCCAGGCTGGGGCGTCCGGCGAGCACGCTGCCCGTGTTCATCATGCAGACGCTGCCGACGTGGTTGATCCCATCGCTCACGCAGGAGTGAATCTGGCAAATGTCGTCGACGCACTCGCCGACGTGAGGATACCAGTCTGACACGGCCTGCCCGCTTTGGCCGTAGCGCTTC
>DASZIA010000321.1:0-27631 GCA_035949535.1 Planctomycetaceae bacterium
CTTCGTCACCGATGCCAGCACGCGTTCTCCGGCGGCCTGGGACTGCACGTAGATGTTGCAGTCATCGGCGTAGCGGCAGAACTTGTGCCCCCGGTACTCCAGTTCTTTATCCAGATCATCCAGCAGCAGGTTGGCAAGCAATGGGGACAGCGGGCCGCCTTGCGGCGTCCCTTCGTAACGTTCGACGCACACGCCGTGCTGCAAGAGCCCCGCTTCCAGGAAGCGGCGAATAATCCGCAGCAGACGCTTGTCGTCGATTCGTCGGGCGACCCGCGACATCAGGATGTCCGGTCGAAGAACTTTTCCAGGTCCATGTCGACCACGACCGTGCCGCCCTCGGCCACGTATCGGCTCGCCTGGGCCAGCGCCTGGTGAGCGCCGCGCCGTGAGCGGAAGCCGAAGCTCGAGTCCGAGAACGTCGGGTCCCATAACCGTTCGAGCACCTGGAGCAGCGCCTGCTGCACGAGCCGGTCGACCACCGTCGGGATGCCCAATTGTCGCACCCCGTCGCCGGACTTGGGGATTTCGACCCCGCGCACCGGCTGTGGTTGATACGTCCCGTCAAGCAGCGAGGCGATCAGTCCCTCCTTGTGCTCGGCGAGCCATCCGCGCAGCTCGTGCACGGTCATCCCGTCCACGCCCGGCGCGCCTTTGTTTGCCATCACGCGGCGATACGCTCGGTTCAGGTTCGTTCGGTCGGTCACCTCCTCCATCAGGTTCACGCTCAAGGCTCGTGCTTGGGCGAACGCCGCGGGCGCTTGAGGCTCCTCGTGCGACAGAGGTTGGGTTCCGCCCGCGCTCTGGTCGCCGGGGCGCGGCTCCTCCGCGGGCTCCTCGAAGTCGAGGAGTCTCTGGTAGGGGACGCCTTGCTGCCGCTTCACGTCCATCGAGTCCTTCCAGACTGCTCCTTGCACTAACGAATTCGGCCCTTCGTCCGCGAGTAAGCTGGGGATCGGCCCCGGCGATGCACGCCGACTACTACGGCCTCGGCTGACTTCTCCCCCACGTCCCGCGGCGTTGCCGTCGCGGTAGTCGGTTCGTCCGACAGAGCGGGAGACCTCCCAGGTTAAGCCTTGAGTCTTTCCCTCGGGCCTCGCTGGATTTACCGACCACGCCTCCGGATGAGAATTGGGCGTCCGCGTCCATTGCCGCGTTACCCGGCGTGTCCGGCCTTGTATCCAGTTTCTGTTCGTCGAGTCCGAGCTTCGGCATCGGCTCCCTTCAGACTCCGCCTCGCGGCGGACGCCCTGACCTAGCCTCGCGGTTCCGCTCATCACGGTCCGCAGAGAACTTCCATCTCCAAGACTCAAAACATGCCTGGCAAACAAAAAACCCGGCCCATTTCTGGGCCGGGTCTCTTGAACAATCGTGCTGTGCGTCGAAACTACTTCACGTCGCCGTCCGTCGGCTGGCCGTAGAGCGTGCCCGCGGGTGTGAGGGCCCGCATGTACACGCCGGCGTCCATATTCTGCGACAGCGGCGTCGCATGGCCGTCAGTGAAGCAGACGCAAAAAACGCTCGGATGGTTGGAGGCAGGACGGGGCGTCCGCCCGTTGGTGGCCGACAACAGGTTCGAGTTCGGGGACGCGTCATTAAACCCGGCACCATCGGTGAGAGCGTACGGGGCTGCGCCCGCATTCGACGAGGGTGTTTGCAACTCCGTGTTTCCCGGAGTCGCGGTGATGTTGAACGAACCCGTCGGCTTGGCGGCCTGGGTGACCGTGTAAAGGGCGGGCACCGTAGCCGTCCCCGTACCCCCGACTAGCGTCGCGGCGACGCTCACGCCGAAACCGATGTAGCCGGTCTGCAGGTCGCGCCGCGCCGGCAACGTGGTACCGGTTGGCGTGGTCCCTGAGATATCGGCCCAATTCCCGGCATTGACGTTCTCAGCAATCATGATCGTGTTGCTGGTGCCATCGCCGCGCGAGACGAAGTCCTGTGTCATGCGGAATCCGGTCGGGTCGTTTCGCCAATAGACGCCCGTCGAATAGCCGATCTGTCGTCCCAGCGCCGTTTGCGCCATGGGGGTTGCGCCCTGCCCATCCCAATCGATCAAGGTCGCGTCTTGAGCGCCGGTCCCAAAATCCGGACCCCCCGGCGAAACCCCCAGAGGCCCAAAGGCCCAGTTGACCGAATTGATGTAGCCGGCATTGCCCGCGTAGCTCAGTCCGCCGGGCACGTTCTGATTGTTGGCATCATCGGGGCAGGTGAGCGGACCAATGACCGGAATCAGGCGAAAGGCCCCGGTGTTGGTCGGGTCGACACCCGTGAACGAGTTGAACCCGTTGCCGGCCGCATTGGGCATGATGATGCCCCCGTTCTGAATGATTTGCCGCGCGAGCGCTGGCTGATCCATGTAGCCGATGATCTGCGCGACCCAAGACACGCCTGGGTTGCCGCTGCCCGCAGCCGTGCCCCCTTGGCTCATACGATTGGCTCCTGCGCCTGTCGGGATCGGGCTGCTTTCCAAGAGCGGGTACTTGTCGCCGCTGCCGGTGGCGAAGTTGATGGTCGCCAGCCCAAGGTTACGAATGTTGTTGAGGCACTGGGTTCTGCGAGCCGCCTCGCGAGCGCTCTGCACGGCCGGCGAGACGAGCGAAATCAGCACGGCGATGATGGAAATCACCACCAATAGCTCGATCAGCGTGAAGGCCGAGCGGGCCCCCGCGCGTGCGATCAAGCGACGCGATTGCAAACGACTTGACTTCATTCCTGTCTCCAATCCCCGAGGGAAATTTTGTGTTGAGGGTTACGTTCCACGGTCGAATCGATACGTGGCCCGTTCGATACTCGCCGCATCGTGCGCGGCCGTTTCGATACTCGCCGCGGCATGCGCGGCCGTTTGGATCTTGCCGCGCTAGGGCGCGGCTGTTTCACTTTGCCGCTTCAGGGCGGCCTTGTCGAAATCCTGTCGCCGAGAGGCGGCTGAAATCGATTTCGATGCCGGCAGTAGCCCCCGCCGCGCATCGATTTTATTTCGATCTATGATGAACCTGCCTTTGTCACAGAAATCAGATTGATTCTGCGCCATTGTCAAGAATCAGGCATGGTGACTTCTCCATTATGTCGAGTTGCGCCGCGAATTCGAGACCGAAATCCAGCACAAACTCGCTCGTGCATCCAATCACACGCTAGTGTACGTTAATACACTTCAGCGCAGGTCACTGAGTGCGTTGTTGAAACAGAACCGTTGACTGCCAGTTGAAGGACTGATTGAGCGAAAAGACAAATGGACTGGTCGTATTCGAGGGCAAAAATTGCGGCCCCATCGACGTCATGGCCTGGGACCGATCAATCACGAAAAAGCCGCGATAGCCGGGCGAATTCGAGAGCATGTGCCCCACGCGCACCACGCCATTGGGAGGATTGACGTCCTTAGCCTGGAAGAAGTCGATCTGCATCCAGACCAGAAAGACATTACTCCGCGTCGTGGTGTTTTGCAGAATCTTCGAGAGCACGCGGTTTCTTGTCGCGTACTCAATGCCACCAAGGCCCGGGAACGCGGTAAACTGGTGTTCGGCTAACGTCCCCAACTCGAACATCCGCCGCCGGCCGTCGGGCGTGTTCTGCGGCGCTGGCGACACTGCAATAACCGGCGGTGTGACCGTATCGCCGGGCAGGGCTCGCAGGAGGCTCGAATCAAGGGTGCTGTTGTATCCGTTTACATCCTCGCCTCCGGTGGTCGATCCGGGCGCATTGGCATAGGCAGAAAATCCTGGCCCGCGAAACGGATGGGAGCCAGGCGTCACGGCGCCGCCCGTGCTCAAGCCTGCAGGGGGCGCTGTTCCCGAGGGATATCGCGGTAGCCCAGGCAGCGTCAAATTGGTTCCCCCGTTGAGGACCGGAAGCGGATCGACGCCGTCCCTCGCTGTGAGGAACTGCAGCCACCAGTCGCGAGCGTTCAGTGGCGTCGGGGGCGTAGGAGGATTCACCACAGTGTCCCCGTTCTGGTCCGGCAGCGACAACGGAACCGACAAGCCAGACGGAAAGTTCGGCGGTGAAGGAAGCACTGGGAACGTCGCCGAGTAGGTAAGCGAGTAAATGTCACCTTCGTCGAGCAGTCCAGCAAGCACATCGGGGTGCCGCAGGGTATTGAGATTGATCTTGCCCGGTGTGCGATAGAAGCCGAGCGGCCCGCCGATCGAGCCGGCGGTGACCTGATTGGGCTCCTCAAGTTGACGGTGAGAACGGGTCGGCACTTCCACCAAGCCGAGAAGGCGATGCCAACGGTTCTCGGTCACGTCGGTAATCGGAGCCGCCGGTATCGCGCCGCCTCCTTCCGGGTGCTGGAAGCGGTAGCCGGCCGTGCCGAAACCCAAAGAATGTCCGACGACCTGCGGAGGAGGAGGAGAAGCGAAGAGGGAGAAGGTGTAGGCGACGGTATTCCAGTCACCTCCCGTGAGCATCTCCGGGCCACTTGCAATCGGTGTTCCCGTGTCAGTCGTTCGCGAGGCCATTCGATAGGCAAGACCCGAGTTGGGCGAAGCGCTGACCGCCACGTCCGATCCGGGACCGTACGGTCCCCAGAGCGGCACGTTGAACAGTTCGATGATCGACGAGAAATCGCGATCGTAGTGCGGCTGATAGAGCGTGTGAGGCAGAATACCGCTGTCGTTGTCCTGGCCCAGACTGTTCCCTTGCCAGGTCGGAGCTTTGTCCGAAGCTGAGCCGCCGTTGGCAGCCGGAGCGCCCGTCGGTGGCATCGTCTGATACAGGGGTTGCGTTCGCTCGGTGCTGACGACCGTAGGCGTGGCTCCTCCAGGGCCCAGTTGCGCTTGAATCTGCTGGTAGTTGTCTGTCGGATGCAGCAACAATCGGCCGACCGGAACATCCATGTAGTCGACGACGATCCACGGATTGTCCAGCTCTTGTGCCTGGTTCTGCGCAAGATTCGTGGGACTCGGCAATACGGGCGGAAGTCGGTTGAGGTCGGCGCGGCGCCGCAACTCGATGCGCACCGTGATCGACGTGGTCGGCGTAATGCCAGACCAGTTCGCAAACTGCACGAACTGAGTGCCGGCAGGCGTCGTTGGGGTGCCCGCAATCACCGGTCCGTCGTACACAATTCCTCCCACCGAGGTGGTCGGCATCACGAAGCAGTTGGCCGGCTGCAGGATCATGTCGAGGTCGAGTGCGTTCGGGTTGGTCGTAGTTGGTCCCGTATACGCGGCCCGCGGCGAAATCGGGAAGCCGGGATTCGCGCTGTGGTTGTCGAACGGAGTCCCTCCGTACGTCAGATCCCCATGATTCGGGTCGACCACGAACCAACTCGGAAAGGGAGCAGGCGGGACCAGCGCGTTATTCATGTTGGCGACATAGCTCGCGCCCTGGGTCGCGCCTGCTGTGCCGATTGTGAACCGCGCGTTAGGCCCAGTCTGAACGTTAGGCTGCCCGGCGCCGATGATCATCCGCATTTCTTGGCCGTAGAATGTGGACGGTGCGACCGTCGGCGATTCCTTGATCGCGATCTGCCAGCCCTCGTTTACGAACGACACCGGGAAGGGGCTGACGTTTTCGAGCTCGGCGCAGAAGAAACTCCAATAACCCTGGAGCTCGTCATACTGCGTGTCCTGATGGTTGAAGAAACCGCCGACGCCCGGAATGATGCAGTCCGCGAAGGTTACCTCCGCCTCGTTGAACGCCAATTGCTGACGCTCGACGCCGTAGACCACGCCGCGGTCGTTCGGGTTGATGTTAAACGGAGCCACTGTGTCGCCGGCGCCGTTGTCGTACGCGTTGTCGTCGAGATTCCAGCCGTTAGACAAGTCCTTGTCGTACTCGAAGACGGTGATATTCGTGTCCGGGTCGAGCGCATCAACGAGGTTGACGGCGAACTGCGCCATCTCTCGTAATTGGTCGTCAGTGTAGACCGGGCGAACGAAAGCGACCGGCTGGTTGGAAGCCGTCGCGTAGTTGATCGTGTCGTTGCCTCCGCCAGTCAGGTATAGCAGCGTATAGATGTCCCGCGCGAGGCGCTGGCGATCGTAGCGAGCTAACCATTCCTGCTGTTGGACGTTGCCGGCCGTCAACTGTTCCGGCCGATTGATCGCGTAGCCAATCCCGTCAGCCAGGTGAGCCGGAGGAGTGATCGGCGTATTGGGCAGACTGGCGGCGGGACTGGTCGCCGTCGGATGCGGGGTGAGCGGGCGGAAGCGGAAGCCGGTGTATGGCGTGCCGGTGGTCGGATTGGTGAGCTGCACCTGTTCGACCAGGTGATTGATGCTGAGCGGTCGCTGAGAGAGGATCTGCGCGTTCGTGGTGCCCTGCTGCTTGGGATCAGCTAGCATCCACAGCAGGTGCGAGAGATCCATTCGCAGCGGATATAGAGTGTTTGCCGTTACATTCAATGCCGGCGCCGGAAGAACACCCACGCCGCCAAAATCCGGAGGAAATCGGAAGGGTCCGACACCCGTCGCCCCTGCGCTCGTATCCGTGAATTCCCACAAGCGGCGGGCATCGTTGGTGCCCGCGTAGATGCCTAAAAACTCCTTACCGAACGATTTCAAATCCCAGCTCTCGGAGGTCAATCGCTGGCGGATTTGCGCGGCCCGGCTGCTTTGCGTCAGGTTGAAGGGCGCAAGCGAGGCGGCACGCGATGAGTTGCCAAACGAGTTGAATTCCGTTCCGTTGAGCGCAAGCACCATCTCGGAAGGCCCGAAGATGTTGTCGTTAGTTTGCGTTGCTGCCGCCGACGGCTCTGTGAACGTTTCGTCGGCGTTGTCGATCTGCAGCTGCGCTCCTCCGCCTTGCATCAACCCGCCAGCGAAGGCCGTCGTCCATCGCACGGTCGAATTCGTGAAATAGTTCGAGTACTGCGGGAACTTCTGCTGCCCCTCGGCAATCAACAGTCGCGTCTTTCCTTCGGCTCCGGTGAACCAGAAGCCGGCCGAAAAGAAGTCGAGCGGATGCACGAACGCGGGATGGTTGATGTTGAACTCGTCGGTGTAAGCACCCGATTCGAGCTGATTGTTGTCGTCGTCGGCCTGGGCAGCGGTAACGCCAGGGCCGAACGAGAGTCCGGGTAGCGGCCACGGGTCGCCGCCGGGTGTTCCGACGCCCCCCTGAATGGGATTGCCTGCGAGCACGGTGTTCACGTTCGGATCGAGCCGATTAGTGTTCTCGCCCCACCGACCGGGGAAGCTCGAACCACTCACCGTCGCGGGAGTCAGCAGGGGTGTCGCGCTCGGGGTCAACTGAGGCCGGCCGTTGAGGATGTTCCACCATTCCATGTTGGCCAGCTCGAAGTCGGGAGGGGAGGCGCTTTGGTCGTCCGTTGGCGGCTGGTTGCTTTGAGCCGGGCTGCGGAAGAACGAAACGTACTGCGTCAGGGCCGTCGAGAGCGCAAGCGCCGTCCCCTGGAAATCGGGCGTTGCGGCCAAAGGCCGCGAGTTGAACGCCCACTCGGGATTGACCTCTGACGCGCTCAGGCCGAGGTTGGACCGCGAGATAGACTGCGCGTGTAGTACCGCCCCGCCACCGAAGGGAATTGGAATCGGCGAGGGACCGAGCGTGACACTTCCGCTGCGGTTGCCGTGAACGTTGAGATTGAACAGAGCGTCGGCATCGATAACCCGCATCGCCACCATGGCCACAAACTGCTGGGTGCCGTCGGGCGTGGTCATCAACGGGAAGCCGAGGTCCATGTAATTTGCATCGTTGACGCCATCCTTGTCTGTGTCGACTTGATAGTTAATCGTGGGTGCGGTGGCCGGAACCGGGGCTGCCGTGGACCAAACGCCCTCTTGAGGCGCGGGGTTCGCTCCGTCGCCCGCGATCGGGAACGTTTGAATCGACGTGTCGAGCCAGATGACCGTTCCGTCGGTTACGGTGGACCCCTTGAGCGTCGGCCAGACCGGCTCAGTAGCGCCGCTCGTCCCCGCTTGGGTGCAAAGGTAGTTATTGCCCTGGCCGGTGGGACTGGCCACAGTGGGCTGCACGACTTGTCCCACGGTGTAGGCTGTGGTCGCGGCCCATGTGGTTGCCGCGGCCGACGTATCGGGATGGGCATTGGTCACGAACCGCGGCGTGGCGGTGATGTTGCCGTTGTTGTCGATCACCGTGTGTTCGACGTGCGGATAGAGCACCATCGCAGCAGTCAGCGGGTCGGTGTACCAGTTCGCCACGGGGACGGGGTTAGTGACAGCGCCGGTCGCGTTCCGCAGGTACTGCGGACGGTGAAACGAAGGGGTAACGACGCGAATCGGCAGCGTGCTGCCTGCAACCGGGACCAACGCGTCGTAGGCCAAAAACGGACTATTGATGTCGGGATAGGTCGCATTGACGTCCGGATCGGGATACAGGCTGATATCCGGCGCCGTTGCCGCCGTCCACGTCACGCCGCCGTCGGTGACCGTTAAGTTAACTGTCGTGGGCCACGTGGGCTCGGTGGCGCCCGAGGGGCCCGTGACAGTCGTCGCGATATACAAGAAATTGGTTTGGGTTGTCGTTGGCCGGACGAACGCCCCTAGGACGAATGGCGTCCCGGCCCTCCAGGCGATGGCAGCTGAGGGAGAAGTGTTGAGGAACGACAGAATCCGGTTGTCGGGCTCGCCGACAGCGGTGCCGTCGTCCGGCTTGGCGTCGTAGTTTTGGTCGACCGACGCCTGGTTGAGGGTCGAGTTCCAAAACAGGTTGACGCCGGGCCCGTTGTACGGCGACAGGTCGCGTCCAAACATGGTCGGCAAGAGCGATGCCCTGCCTCCCCACAGCGCGCTCTGTTTTTCGGTGGCCGAGGGGCCAATGATGAGCTGTCGCAGCGCGTCGTTAAAAAAGGCATTCGCATCGAGCGTCGGCGCGTTGACTTTCGCGCTGGGGGAATTCGCGAAATACGTGGCGCTCTGATTCTCGGACGCCGTAAAGGCGAACACGAAGAAGCCGATGAGCGTGAGCATCCCCAGAAGTGCCAGCACGACGATGATGACGGTGCCGCGTCGGGCGGCAATAAACCTGACGGCGCCGCGCCGTGATTGCGTTAGGCGATGCCACGGGCGTGCAAGCGGTTGGCCAAGCCGCGCCAGCAGTTGATACGTTTTCATTGAAATCGAGCTCCTGCGAACAAAGGTCCGCGACCCGCTCGGCCTCGTTGCGGTCGCGAAAATGTCGATCGGCTATTGCGTCAGGGATTGAACGATGGTCACCTGACGCAACAAGTTTTGAGTTGGATCCAAGTATTTCACGGTGATTTGAATCGCCTGCACGCCGAGCGGTGGCATGACTGTCCACGTCACACCGCCGTCTGTGATCGTGCCTCCAACCGTATCGCCCAGCGTAAAGGGCTCCGTTGCTCCCGCGATCCCAGTAGTAATCGCCGTGCACTGGTAGATGTAACCGTTGGCTAAATCGCCCGAATTCACCTGGCTGCCGACCGCGTAAGTAGCCCCTGCCGTCCAGGTGTGGCCAGGGCCAAGCGTGGGTCGATAGGGAGCCGGTGCATAGGGGACTGCTGTATCCGAAACCGCAGTGCCGTAGGTGCGGGGGAAGTTGTCGAAATTGAACTGGGGATACCAAGTATCGAAGACGTTGTTGTAGTTATAGGTGACACCAGCGACGGGCGGTCGAGTAAATGCTGGCGTCTTCGGCACCCAAGGGGAGGCCGGTGCGGCATACGGCGGCGTAAGAATGCGCGGTCCGTAGACCGGGAAGATATTATTAGTCGCAAGAAAGTCGCCCGTGGCGGCCGCGTGCCCGATATCCGCGAACGCTGCGCCAGGGTCGAGTATGCCGTTGCGGTTTACGTCGCCGCTGGCGACGGTCTCAGAGTAATTAGGATCCCACAGCTTCACATCGAAACTGACCACATTGCTCAACAGGATGTCCTCGCCGCGCCGCGGCCCTCCCGCCAAGGACGTGGGTGTAGCCGGTGGATTGTTGTCGAGCATCCACATTGTGTAGTTGCTCGAATCGATCGCCAGAAGCGATCCGGCGCCCATCGGCAGGAAGTTCGCCCCCGCGACGACTGGCAGATTGCCGGGGAATCGGAAGCCGGTATTGGAAGTCTCTTCCTGGGTGAAGCGCCCGAAAAAGAACATCGGACCGGGAGCCGTTCCTGTTATGGAGGTGGGCGGCGAGCTCTTGTACAAGAACGCAAATTCTCGCGGCGCCCCGTTCGCCACCGGGCCGGGACTTGTGGTGTTATAGGTCTGATCGAAGCCAAAGCGGTTGTCCGGCCGGCCGATCGGTAGGGTGCCAGCTGGTAGCAGATTGCTGAGTGAATTCTCGAGCGAGCCCGTGCCCAAAAAGTTGACGGCCGGCGAAGTATCCGTCGACCAGGTCAGGGGACCATCGACGACTGTGGCCCCCTGCGTGGTCGGCCAAACGGGCTGAGTCGCGCCGCTGGTTCCGGCGGCATTCGTGGTGTAGGAGTGACCGTTGTCAGGTTGTGGAATCACGACCGCGCCGGCGGCATATGCCGTATTGGCTTGCCATGTCGTCGCAACGAGTCGAGCGGAATAGTCGAAGTCGGTCCAGAAGTTCCCGCTCCCCGTCCCAGCGACGTATGGCGGGTACGCACCGGGAATTAGGAAGGCTGGCGTCGGCGTATCGGTGTCATAGGGCTGCGAAGAGCCCGGGGCCGGGGCCGAACTGTTGTCGTAGGGCTGGCGAATCAGCTCGACACGCCGACACAGGTTGCCATGTCGCAGAAAGTAAGTCACTTCAGCAAATTGCGAGGCGCCGGTGTTATTCGGATTGGATCCGATCGGGTCGAGCGTGCGATTGGCAGGAGTCAGTGCATCGTAAGCGATTACGCCGTCGTCCCCGTCGGGCTGGTCAATAGGAGAGGTAAGTGCCGTCCACGTCCCCGCGCCATCAGCGACGGTGGTCAGCGTTGTCGGCCAAGTCGGCTCCGTTCCACCGCTCGTAAATGCGGCGCCGGTCTTATTCTTGAACACGAAGCCGGATTTATTGTTCGCCGGACCGGACGGACGCACGATCGCGCCCGGCGGATAGCTCGTGTTGGCTTTCCATGGCAAAGCCAGGAACAGCGCGCTGCCGAAGAGTTGATTTCCGGCCGCGGGGTTATTGAGCTTGCTCAACCCTGTCGCGCCCATATTGATCGTGAATTGGAGCACATCGTCGGTGTCGTCCGTCGGATCGTTCTCGGAAACGTAAAAGTACCCCTGTTGGTTCGTCGCGAACGCGGAGAGTGATGCGGTTGTCATGTTCGGATGGAAGGGGGCGAGCGACCGCATCGTGCGGGCTTCAAGATCCGTCTTGATGACGGTGGTCAGCATGCGGGCGCTTTGATCGTTCTCGCCGACTCCCTTCTGTTTGGTGACGAAGGTCCCCGTCATGCCGAAGATCGTCGCAAACAGCGACATCATCACCAAGGTCAGCGCGAGCACGATCATGATCTCGAGCAGCGTGAAGCCGACAGGAGAGGACAGTCGCGAAGCGGGCTGACGCCTTTTGCGAGTCGATGTACTCATAGATCGATCTATCTTTGCGCCGATTACTTAAGCACCAGAGGGAACTGGTCGACGACGCCGCGCATGAAGACGACGCCGAAATTCAGATTGGTGAGGACGTCGGTCTGCGGCCGCGCCTGGTCGACGTAGACATCAAGCGTGTTCGCAGCTGTCGGGTCGTTGACGACGTTGACGATGCGATACCAGCGGCCAAAGTAGCAGTCGAACACAAAGCCCCCCTTTTTCACGAACTGTGGTTTCGCGCCCGCAGGGTAGGTGACCGTGAAGGGGGTCTGCGCGCCGTCGGCTCCCGTCGCTGGGTAAACCTGTTCGTCGGAGGAAACAAGCGGCCGATTAAAAAAGATTGTGGCTGTTACGTTCCAGGATGCTCCGCCAGTCGCGGCAGGCGGATTGGGGTGGACCGTCAGCATCCAGGTATAGCGCGTGTCCTGAGTCTCGATGCGAGCAGAGACGGGGGTGAAACTGGCGCCCAAGGGATCGGCTGTGCCACCCCCCCACGTCACAACACCCGTAGCCGCGTTAATGGCCGTAATAATTCGGGTTTCGCTCGATTTCGTATCCGGTGTAGGATTGACGCCTCCGGGGTTCAAGTAGCCGAGCAACACGATGCGGGACATCACGGGGATGCTCGCGCCCGGCGCTGCAGGCGTTGTGAAGCCGACGGTACTCAGGTCGAGACCGCTGATCGTGGCCGTGTTCGTCGTGACTGTGGTCACGGCCCCACGACCCTGCTCGATCCAACTATCCGGGAGCCGGGCCATGAGCGCCGCGAGCCCAACCGAGGAGAGTTCGCCGTTGAAGCGCGGCACCGCGTTGGGATCGACTGCCCCCGCGCCATTATTCCCGAGTCTTGTTTGCAACGGGCTGCCCAAGGTATTCCATCCCAGCGGATCGATCACAAAAGCCGCCGGCGGGTTGGCGATGGTTGTCCAAGTCACTCCACCGTCGGTCGTGCTTCCCCCGATCGTCGTGTTCCAGTTGGGCGTCGCAGTGCCGGAGACCGCATTTGTCGGAACGCCCCCGACCGGCGGTTGATACTGGAAGGCGACGGTCGGCAGGCTGGGAACGAGTACGATATCCCCTGTTGTGGCGACGCTGACAGCCGTCGTGTTGAAATAGGTCTGACCTGGCTGCCACCGCAGCAAGAGGCTCGGGGCGATGTCCGAGAGGCACTCAGCATTGAATCGCAGGATTGTGCCGTTGGTGAGATTGGTCGCCTGGATAGCCCGCACGAACGAGAGGGGCAAGAGCACGATCACCGACAGAACGCCGATGCCCGCCACGAGCATCGACATCAAGACTTCGACGAGAGTCAGGCCGGCGGGAGAAATCGGGGCCGATCGCCGCGACACGTGCCTCATTGAGTCACCTCCCCGATCTCGGCAAAGCGGAATTTGTCCAAGGCGTTCACCGGGCTGGTCGTGATGCGCCCGGTCTGCGTCGCCAAAGAGACAATCAGCCGGGGCTTGGGGTTGTAACATTCCCAGGTGACGGTCCCGTCGGGCGGAAGCTGCGTGCCGGGTGTCGCGGTGCCGAACTGCGCCGGTTGAGCTCCGCCCGATGTCCCGGCTGCAACGCAGCGAAAGGCGAGGTCATTCTGCGGACTGGGAACGACCCACTGTTCGACCACGTAGTTTGTGTTGGCCTGCCAGGTGCTGTTGGCGTCCAACAGCGGCACGCCGGTGATTGTGGTAGCCGTCGGAATGGGGACCGAAGCGTCCACATACTCAGACAGCACAAAATGGATTCGGCCGGCCGCCGCCACCGTCCCCATCACTGTGCCACTAGGATTGAACAGGATATCGAGCTGACCGGAGTAGGCACCCGGCGATCCCCAGGCAGCCGGGAGCGAACTGTTATCCAAGTCGATCGCGATATTGGACGGCAACGTGCGAGGTTCTTCACCCGGAAGGACCGAGGGCAGCAGTTGAAGTGAGTAGGGAATCGGCGTGCCGACAGTTCCTGTGTACGCTTTGGTCAGCGTCCAGGGTCCCGGTGCTGGATAGGGGGGAGAAGGCAACGGAGTTTGTGACGGGCTGCGGGCCATCGTGTACGGGGTGCCTCCCAGGATGATGATCGCGCCGTCCGTCAGAAGCCCGCGCTGCACGAGCGTGTACCACGCGCCGGTGATCGGCACTGTGGCTGGCCCGGTGATCGTGCTGACACCCGCGAGCGTCGTAATTGTCACCTGCGACCCGTCGGTGAATGTCGCCGGGGCACCGATGTAGACGAAGCTGCGGGCAGTCGAACGATCGTTGGGGTCTTGTATGAAGCGCACGCCCCGCGGCTGGCCGGCGTAAATCGCGCGGTCTCGAGCCCCAGCCAGGAACGACTGCAGCTCGCGCGAGCCGTTTCGAATGCGGTCGGAATTGAGCGTGGCGTTCAATAGCCGCATCGTGAGTGTCGCCAGGATCAGAATGATGCCCAGCGAAATCAACAACTCCAGGAGCGTGAACGAGGCGCGGCAACCCAACCCCGGAGATGCTCCTCCAGGAATGTTCCGGCGCATGGTTCTCTCAAAGCGCTTGTTCATTGTTGGTGATTCGTGATGTGCTTAATGAGTGCGTCGCTCCAGTAGCCCGTCGGATCGGTCCCAGGCGGAGGAGGCACTCGAGGCTGAGCGAGGTTTCCGAAATTCGGCGTGTCGTACGGCTCGAACAAGCCTAGCGTGTCGGCGTCATTTGCCGACGAGACGATCAGCGCTGTGTTCCAGGTGTTGGGAGTTTCGAGCGGCTCGCTAATAAGACCCGCCGTAACAAGCCCCAACGGGTCGTCCGGATCGACGGAGAGCGGATCAAGTAGCGCCTGCCAAGTCACACCAGACGTCGGCGAATTGGAATCAGAAATCGTTGCACCAACGGTAGTGGGCCATACGGGCTCGGTTGCGCCTGTTTGCCCCGCGCCCGTCACCGCGACGCAACGATAAAGCAGAGAGAACGGGATTGCTTGCGTCACGTGCGCGGGATTGGGACGAATCGTCGTTCCCACTGTGGGGAAGCCCGTTTGCCAGGTCGGTACGTTGCCGCGCGGCGCAGCGGCTCCCAGAAGGATGCTTGCCGGCGAAAGCGGGACTTCCTCAAAATTTGAAACTGTCCCAGTCGGTGGCCCGCCCGGACGCACGAGTCGCGTCGGCCAGCGGTAGAAGCGAATCGGATGCCCCCAGGCATCGACGATTTCGGGAAGACCATCGCCGTCGGTGTCTGCCGTCTCGATCGCCTTGAGGTCAGCCGCGCTCGGCGGCTCTGTGTCGAACAAGGGCCCGTTGGTCAAAAACTGGTAAAGACACTCAGAGCTTTCGGTCACAGCCTTGTGCGCTGAGGGCGCTGTAATCGGCGTGCTGAATTCCGAAAATGCCTGCGGGAAGTACGTCCGGAATGCGCTTTTGACCGCGAGTGCCCTCGTTTGTACGGGATTGGTTGCAAACGAACTGGCATACTGAGAGTTCGTCACGTACGAGGGAGGATTGTTGGGGCCGGCTAGCTGGTCTTGCTTTTGGACCCAGCGGCGGAAGCCGTTGATGCGGTCGTTGAGCATCTCGTTGACTTTTTTGATGGTCGCCTTTGTGGCCGCTACCTTCGACGCGTTGCCGACGCGCGGGATCACGGCCACGATGGCAGCTGTCAAAAAGGCGATCAACCCGATTACGACCAGGATCTCGATGAGTGAAAAACCGGCCCGCCGGCGCGCGTGACCCCGCCTGTTCGACCGTGTGAAGGAAGTTCGACGGCTCATTGGTGCTCGATCCAAAATGAGTCCGGGGGTTCGGGGTCAAACCGCAGGTCGAGCGACGGACACTACGAGATCACTCACTTGAACTCGTGACGTTCGACCTGGAACCACGCCTCAGGGCGGATATTCAACTTCGGACAGAAACAACCGGCCCGCGAGTCAGGCGAATCTTAGGGCGCCAGTGGCCCCGAGGAAAAATTCGTGATGTTATCGCGCTCTGGACCGCGCCCTCCGGGCGCAGGACCCACGAGCATGGTTCCCGCAGTGTTGGGATCGTATTGGCCGCCGGTCCCGTAGCCGCCGTAAGGATCACTCGATCCGTCAAAGCCCGGCGAAATGATCTGGTAAGAATTCGGATTCCAGGGCGGCGACGGAGAAGCCGAGGTCGCGCCCGCTGGGCCCTGCCGATACACATCGGCGAATGTCGGCGAGCCAGTCAGACTTACGCTACTGGGCCCCGCCGGAAGCTCGTGGGTGGTGTCGTATCCCTGCCCGCCATAGCTGCTGAAGTACAAATATGGCTGCTGTTGGTTGGGGATCGTGTCCTTGTAAGTGTTCATCGTGTGGACCGCACCGGTCAGCGGGTGGTAGAGGAACAACCGGCTGAAGTCGAACTCTGTGAATCGCTCGCGGTTGGTGCCTACAACTGTCCGGGCATTAGGAGGGGGAGCAGAAGGGTTCGCGGCGACAGTAACAGCAAACGGATCTGCCGGGTTCGTTGAAAACCCGGAGGGTGCACCGCCAAAAACGAGCGGGCTATGTACATTGGTGGGGTCCTGGTGCAATGTCGCTGGGATCCCACCCAGGAAGAAC
Organism: Planctomycetaceae bacterium; assembly: GCA_035949535.1. Lineage (GTDB taxonomy): Bacteria > Planctomycetota > Planctomycetia > Planctomycetales > Planctomycetaceae > DASPSM01. The sequence continues at coordinate 15,969 of DASZIA010000321.1, forward strand.
ACGAGGCACTCAGCCCCGCTCAGGGCGATGGCTCCGCTGCTGGTGCCCGTGACGCCATCGCCGGTAAACAATGCGTCGCCGTTGATGTCGATCGAGCCCCCTTCGGCCGCATAACTGAAGTCAAACTGGGGCCAGATCTGCCGAATGATCCCCATCGAACGCGGATCGGATGCCCAACCCGTGCCGGCTGGTGCCGACCCCGTACCAACCTCGTAAATTGTGATGTGACTCGGCGGCTCGACGCCGAAGCGTTGCTTGAAGGCCGCAATGCCCTTGCTGAGATCCTGAATGTCGACGGAAACCTGGGTGATTTTAGCCTTGGTGTTGGCCGAGCCGGCAACCGTCAGGATCAGGCTGGCGAGGATGCCGATGATGGCAATGGCAATTAACAGTTCCAGCAGCGTGAAGGCTGCCGGAGCACGGCGGGCGCGGGCCGGGCGAGGGGAGCGCCCCGGGGCAGAGCTTTGCATGGGCGGCAGACTCCTTAGGGTCCGTGCTCCAGGGGCTTTAAATCCAAAGTCGCGGGTACTGTGAATGCGGCCGATTTGTCAGGCGACCGTCGACTTTGGAAACAAAGGGAACCGGGAACGCTGGACGAGCCATGAACGTTCGATTTTCGGACTTTGAATCTTGGGCGTGGGACGTTGTGCGTCAGGCCAGGCTGTTCAAGAGCTTAATCAGCGGCATGAACAGGGCGATAACGATGAAACCGACAATGAGGCCGAGGATCACGACCATCATCGGTTCGAGCAAGTTGATCAATCCTTCGACGAGGACAGAAACTTCCTCGTCATAGACGTCGGCGATCTTGTAGAGCATGGTATCAAGCGCGCCGGTTTCTTCGCCGACGTCAACCATGTTCACCACCAGATCGTCGCACACGCGGGATTCCTTGAGGGGCACCGCCATCGATTCCCCTTCACGGATGGCCGCGTAGATATTGTCGAACGCCCGCCGAAAGACCGCGTTACCGGCCGTATCGCGGGCGATGATCAACGCCTCCAAGATGGGCACGCCTGACGAAATCAGGGTGCCCAGCGTTCGCGCCGTGCGGGCGACCACCGATTTCTCGACGATCTTCCCCATAACGGGAATCTTGAGCAGAATTTTGTCGGTGATGTATTCGCCCATCTTGTTTTTGCGGATGATCTTTAGCAACAGCCATAAAGCGATCGGGATGACTGGGATCAGATACCAGTAGTCGACCACCATGTCCGAAATCCAAATCAGCCAGATGGTGATGGAAGGCAGCTCGATACCGAAGTCGACGAAGATCTTTTTGAACTTGGGAATGATCCAGTACATGATGAAGCCGACGATGCCCGTCGCGACCGTGATGACGGCGATCGGGTAAATCATGGCTCCCTGAACCTTGCGCTTCAGGCTTTGAGAGCGCTCTTTGAACTCGGCCAACCGCTGCAGAATGATTTCGAGCGCACCGCCCGCCTCGCCCGCCTTAACCATGTTGACGTAGAGATTGTCAAAGGCCTTCGGCTGCTTGGCCATCGCCTCGGAGAGCGTGCTTCCCGATTCGATGTCTTCAATCACACCGATGAGCGAGTTCTTGAGCGGACCGGGCTTGGACTGCCCCTCGAGGATCCGCAGGCTGCGGAGAATCGGCAGACCGGCGTCCTGCAGGGTCGAGAGCTGGCGAGTGAAGGTGCACAACTGCTTGGGGCGTACCCCGCCGATGGAGAAGGTCGTCTTTTTCTTGGCGGCCTTCTTCTTTTGATCGGCGCTGGTCTTACCCTTCGTTTTAGCGGTGCGGCCCTTCTCTTGGATCTTAGTGACGAAGAAGCCTTTTTCTTTGATCTTTTGCTGGGCTTCCGCCTCTGAGCCGGCGTCGATCGTTTCCTTGATCTCGAGGCCCGTGTTGTCCATTGCCTCGTACTGATAGGTTGGCATGCCCGTTCTCCGCCTTACCTGTGGCCGACTTAACCTGTGTCCGCTTTACCCTTGTTCGCGATTATCTGTGCACAGCCTGACCGCACCGCGCTAGGGCGCCGGCGCCTACTCGACATCCTCCATGACGGTTTCTCGCACCACTTCGTCAATCGTCGTCACGCCGTCGAAAATCAGCTTGAGGCCCGATTCCCGCAGGGTCGTCATCCCCTGCGTGCGGGCGAAGTTGCGAATATCGTCGACCGAAGCGTCCGAGGTAATCATGTCGCGGACGTCGTCATTGATTTCCAGTAGCTCGTAAATGCCGGTGCGCCCTTTGTAGCCGGAGTTATTGCACCGCGCACATCCCTTGCCGTAATAGAAGCTGTATTGACGGGCCTGCTCGATCGGCAACTGCAGTTCCATCAACAGCTCGTCGCTGGGCTCGAACTCGGTGCGGCACTCGGTGCAGATCTTGCGCACGAGCCGCTGGGCCAGGATGGCTTCAAGCGTGGCCGTGATCAAGAAGGGCTGCACCCCCATGTCCCGCAGACGGGTAATGGCCGAGGGGGCGTCGTTGGTGTGCAGCGTGCTGAAGACGAGGTGGCCGGTGAGCGCGCTTTGAATCGAGATTTCCGCCGTCTCGTAGTCGCGGATTTCGCCAACCAGGATCACGTCGGGGTCGTGCCGCAGGATCGCGCGGAGCACGTTGGCGAACGTCACTTCGATGTCCGGATTGACCGGCACCTGGATCAGACCGTCGATCTCATATTCGATCGGATCTTCCGTGGTGATGACCTTAGTCGAGACTTCGTTGAGTTCGTTGAGCGCTGAGTATAGGGTCGTTGTCTTGCCGCTTCCCGTCGGACCCGTCACGAGCACGATGCCGTTGGGGTTGCGGATGATCTGTCGGAACCGCCGAAGGATGGTGGCGTCCATGCCGATCTTCTGCAGGTCCAGCTGCACGACCGTGCGGTCGAGGACCCGCATAACGACCGACTCACCGAACATGGTGGGCAGTACGCTCACACGAAGGTCGACCGGGTTGCCACCGACGTTAAGCTCGATCCGGCCGTCCTGCGGCAGCCGCCGTTCTGCAATGTCGAGCTCAGCCATGACTTTGATGCGTGTGGTGATGGCGTTGGCGAGGTGTCGCGGGGGAGGCACCATCTCGTAGAGCACGCCGTCGGCCCGGACTCGGATTTTGAATTCGTCCTCGAACGGCTCGAAGTGGATATCGCTGGCCTGGTCCTTGATGGCCAAGAGCAGCACCATGTTGAGCAGCTTGCGGACGGGCGCGGCCGAGGCGATTTCCTCGTCGGAGGCCAGGTCAAACGACCCCTCGTCCTCGCCCCCTTTATCGAGCCCCGCCTCCTTGAGTTGGTCGATCACCTCTTCGATGCTGTCTTGCTTATCGGCGTAGTGGCGCTCGATCGCCTGCTCGACGTCAGCGAGATTCGAGACGGCGCCCCGCACGTCGTAACCCAAAAAGTTCCGCAGGTCGTCGAGCGCGGCCACGTTCTGCGGATCGGCCATGGCAACGGTGAGAACGTTGTTCTTCAGCGAGATGGGCATGATCTTGTAGATATCAGCCATCGTCTGCGGAACGATTTCCAGCACGTTGGGCGGGATATTTGTTTCCGCGAGGCTGACGACCGGCATGCCCCACTGTTCGGCGAGGGCTTCAGTCACCTGCGCTTCGGTGACGAGCCCCATCCGGATCGCCACCTGCCCGATGATTTCACCGGGGCTCTGCTTCTGCTCTTCCAGCACGTCCCAGAGCTGGTCCTCGGTGAGATATCCGAGGTCCACGAGGATCTGTCCCAGACGTCTCTGTGCCATGCGCCTCGCGCCTTGGACGACGGGGATCGCCGCCCCTTCGTCGAGCCTTAGCCTGTCGCGGGAACGAAACCCGCGGCACGTTTCTCGGCCCGACAACTATCGGGAATTAACTGCGATCTCGAACTCGGTCGATTGGGCACGCCGGCCCGGCGTTGCCGGCCTTCGCTGCGCCTTACGCGACCTCGTTTATCTTTTGCGACTCGATAATGAAATTGAGCTCTTAATCTTCGTCCTCATCGACCTCTTCGTCTTCGTCTTCTCCCGGCTCTTCGTCAAAGAGCCCGCGTTTGGCGCGTTCCAGCCGAGCCTTGAGTTCGCCCGCATGGTTGGACTTCATCACGATGTCTTGCTCCTCGACCAGCCCGTTCTTCCAGAGATTGAACAGGGCGTCGTCTAAGAGCTGCATTCCGAATTTCCGCCCCGTCTGGATCGACGAGTTGATGCGGTAGGTCTTGTTCTCCCGAATCAGGTTGGAGATGGCCGGCGTCACCACCAGCATTTCGAAGGCCGCCACCAGGCCCTTGGGCTTACGCGGCAAGAGGGCCTGGCTGAGGATGCCGATGATCGACGTCGAAAGCTGCGTGCGGATCTGCTCCTGCTGATTGGTCGGAAACACGTCGATGATCCGGTCGACCGTCCCTTGCGCGCCGGTCGTGTGCAGCGTGCCGAATACTATGTGTCCGGTCTCGGCGGCGGAAATCGCAGCCGCAATTGTCTCCAGGTCGCGCATTTCCCCGACCAGGATCACGTCGGGATCCATCCGCAGCACCCGCCGCAGCGCCTCGGGAAAGCTGGGCACGTCGACGCCGACTTCTCGCTGGTTGATCATCGACTTCTTGTGCTGGTGGTAGTACTCGATCGGGTCCTCGATCGTGATGATGTGGTGATCGTGAGTGTTGTTCAGCCAGTTGATCATGCTGGCCAAACTGGTCGTCTTCCCGCTGCCGGTCGGCCCAGTCACCAGAAACAGTCCGCGCGGCCGGGTGATCACGTCCTTGACGGCCGCCGGCAGTCCTAACTGCTCGAACGTCAAGAACTCGCGCGGAATCTGACGCAGCACCATGGCGATATGGCCCCGCTGCTTAAAGACGGACACGCGAAAACGCGCCTTGTCGCCATAGGCGAAGCCGAAGTCCGTCCCCCCAACCTCCTGTAATTCCTGCTGGTTGCGCTCCGGAGTGACGCTCTTCATCAGAGCGGTGGTGTCCTCGGCAGTGAGAGTCTTGGTCTCGAGGCGAACCAGACGGCCGTGCCGCCGCACGCAGGGCGGTTGCCCGGTCGTGAGGTGTAAGTCGCTCGCTCCCTCCTTGACGACGGTCTCGAGCAGTTTGTCGATTTGAAGTGTGGCCATTCAGTTCTCGCTGTTTGCGACGCCGGACATTATGGGCCCGCTCGCCGCTCAACGCTACTTTCCTACTGCGCTTCTAGGTGGAAACGCCGAATCCGTCGGTCTACTCCGGCGAGGTAGGTCGTCTCATCCTCATTCATTGAATTTCTCGAGACGATACACCTCAGCTAGAGATGTAAGTCCCTGTAGAGCTTTATCTTTTGCATCCTCGACGATCGTTTTCATTCCAAACAGACGGGCTTGCCGGCGAATGTTTTGCGTCGGCTCGCTGCGAAATGTCATTTCACGGATCGTCGAGTTCATGGTCATCAGCTCGAAAACGGCGATTCGGCCGCGGAAGCCAGTGTGCTGGCAGTGGTTACAACCCTTTCCGCGGACAAACGACGCCGCTGCCGCCTGATCGGGAGTCACATCGAAGTGATCCAGCTCCGACTGATCGGGCCGATACGGCTCCTTGCATTTTGGGCAAACTACGCGGACTAATCGCTGGGCCATGACGGCCATCACGCTCGATGCGACGAGGAAGGGCTGGACGCCCATGTCGATCAGACGTGTAATAGAACTGGGCGCATCGTTCGTGTGAAGCGTACTAAAAACCAAGTGTCCAGTTAAAGATGCCTGAATGGCCATGTCCGCCGTCTCGGCATCTCGGATCTCGCCCACAAGGATGACATTCGGTGCCTGTCGGAGCATCGCGCGAATGATCTTGTCGAACGTCAGGCCAATCGATGAGCGGACTTCGACCTGATTGATCCCAGGAAGGTAGTACTCGACCGGATCCTCCGCAGTGATGATCTTTCGATCAGGTCGGTTCAGCTCGCCCAGCGCACTATATAAGGTCGTGGTCTTGCCGCTTCCCGTCGGGCCGGTGACCAGAAAGATTCCGTTCGGCCGGCGGATGATGTTCTGGAAGGTTCGGTACTTCTCCTCGCTGAACCCCAGATTCCGGATACCGATACGGATGTTCTCCCGATCCAAAATCCGCAGGACGATCGCCTGCCCATGGTGGGTCGGTAAGATACTGACCCGCATGTCGAATTCTCGGCCAGAAATGCGAGTCTTGATTCGGCCGTCCTGGGGCCGTCGCTTTTCGGCGATATCCATTCGGGCCATGATCTTGATACGGGAGACGATGGCGCCCAAGAGCCGCCGTGGGGGACTGTCCCGCTCGATCAATTCCCCGTCGATTCGATATCGGATGCGGACTCGGTCCTCAAATGGCTCGACGTGAATATCGCTCGCGCGCATATTCACGGCTTCGCTCATCACGAGGTTCACCAGCTTGATGACCGGGGCGCTTTCGTCATCCTCGGCGACCATCGCCTCCGCGGCTTCCGTCTCCGTGAAGTCGATGGCTGTTTCCGTGAATTCCTGGAGCATCGAGTCGACCGATTCCGTTTCACTCTGCCCGTAGTGACGGTTGATTGCCGTCTGAATCGAGTCGACCGGAGAAATGGCGACCTTGATGTCGCGATTGAGGATGAACCGCAGCTTATCGAGCACTTCCACGGCCATCGGGTCGCTGACGGCCACCAAAAGCGCGTCATCTTCGAGCGAGAGCGGGATGACCATGTTTTCGCGGGCCACCGACTCTGGCACGAGCTCAATGACCGAGGGAGAGATTTCCCGGCCGTCCAGATTGATGAATGCGTATCCGTACGCGTCGGCTTGGGCCTGACCGACGATTGCACCTGACACGTAGCCCAGTCTCACGAGCGCGTCGCCGACGCCGATGCCCATGTTCGAGGCCATGTCTTCGGCCTCGGAGAGCTGATCGCCGCTGATCACTCCCTGTTTGACGAGTCTTGCAAGCCAATCAACGGGCATGGAACAACCTCGATCGCGCCGACAATGTCGGTGCTGACTGTCCGCGCGGGGAGCGAATCAATCGCCTCCGTGAACGCGGTCCCAGTCCAGCGGCAGTCCGGCGCCGCGCCGGGCGACGGGCAAATTGGTTTGGTCAAACTGCGACCGGAAGCGATCCGCACTCGACGTGTGAAACACGCCCGTTCTGATGCCCTTCGCCGGACGCTTTGGGCAACGGCAAGGAATGCCCCGAACGTGACACGCTCGATTTTGATGAGGGTGATCTGAAGTGTCAAGGAGCCATCGACTTGGGGTCGGCGCGCTTCATCGGCGTGGTGATCAGTCTGCAGGACCATTCACGCGGATGACCCAGCTTGCCAAACACAAACCGGCGGCGTTAACCTTGCGCCGCGCCAGGCTCCCCATCCGAATTTGTTGAACGAACGAACGGGAAACCGTGGACGAAGATCAATACTGCGAGATTGCAATCCAAGCGGCCCGCGCCGGGGGCGACGTGCTCCAACAGTGGGCGCACCGCTTCACGGTCCGCGAGAAAAGTCCGGCGAACCTGGTGACAGAAGCTGACTTTGCCTCTCAGGAGACGATTGTCGGCATCATCCAATCGCGGTTTCCCGATCACGGATTTCTTGGTGAAGAGGATCTCGACCGGGGCTCGGAGCAACCCTTCCGCTGGATCATCGACCCTCTGGACGGTACGGCGAACTACGTACATGGCTTTCCTTATTTCGCCGTATCGATCGGTCTGGAATACGCGGGCGAAATGCTTGTCGGCGTGATCTTCGACCCCACTCGCGACGAGATGTTCGTGGCCCAAAAGGGGAAAGGGGCGCGGCTGAACGAGCGTCCGATTCAGCCTTCCCCGGTCGATACTCTCGAGAAAGCCTTTGTGGTTGCCAGCTTGCCTTCCGCGATCAATGCGGACCATCCGTCCGTCGGACGCCTGTTGCGTGTTCTGCCACGAGCACAAACCGTTCAGCGGACCGGCTCGGCAGCTCTCAATCTGGTTTATGTCGCGTGCGGACGCATTGATGCCTTCTGGTCCACGAGCCTGAAGCCTTGGGATGTGGCCGCCGGTTCACTGATCGTCGCCGAGGCAGGCGGCGCCATCACCAGCACTGCTGGTGCGCCGTTTGATCTAAATGTGCCCGATCTACTTGCCAGCAACGGATCTCCGATTCATGGCCAGCTCATTGAGTTGCTCAGCGGGCCGATCGGGTCTTAACGGATATCCGGATGGCGCGGCGAGTGACGTCCTCCGCGTGCAGCCGCGCGGGCTTAGTGCTTTTTCGTGGTCCAGCCGGCGACTATCATGGATCCAGGGAGAACCTGCAGCCATTCCATCCTTTAAGCGGTCAGTTCGATCTGCTTAGAGGAAGCATGGCGGGTCGCACAACCTGCTAGCGCCGAAACCCTTGCCCTCGAATGCATTTCTCGCAAGGAGTCGGCGAACCGCCGTTCGGCGTAGCCACGAGATGTCCCACTTCTCGTGGGGTCAGCAGGCAAGATTCGAAAGCGAGCGAAACCGAGTGTCGAGCGGGACACATCGAGACCTCACGATTCTGTTCGCGGCCTGGCTGACCTGTCTGGCGACTGGGCCAATCGCTGCGCAGGATCAACGTCCGCGATCTGAACGGCCGACATCGGAACGTGCCGCGGAGCAGGCCACCACGTCCTCGCGGCGGGGAGCGGAGTCCACAAGTAAGCAACAGACACGGCGCCTGCCCGCCTTTCCTTGGTCGGCTTTGCGAGCCTCCGACGACTCTTCCGCATCCCCGGCGCAGGGTGCCCTGCAACTGGCGCCGCGTCCGGGTGACCTGATTCGGCTAGGCACCAAGGACGGACAGACCGAGTGGTCTACCTGGGGCGGCACATACGAAAAGTTTCTGGAATTCTTGCGTGCGCAGAATGGACCCGGCCGCTCAGACCCCGATGCCAGTATCAGCTCAATCTTGATCAAGGGGTCAGAAGAGGGAGACTGGGCCAAGCTCGAGGCGACTTTCGAGATCCAAGTCGAACGGCCCGATACACGTCTTACTGTGCCGATCGGCCTGCAGGAGGGATCGATCAGCTCCCGACCGAAGCACAGCGGGCCGGGTGAATTCCGCGCCGGCGATTCGCTGAATCGACAGAAGGGGCACACGGTCAATCTGCGCGGCAAGGGACTTCACGTGGTGACGATCCCGCTGATCGTGCCCATTCGCCGCCAGCTCAATCAGCGCCACTTGCAGCTGACGATCCCGCCGGCCGCGGGAAGCCAGATCACACTGCGTGTTGCCAAAGAACACTGCCAGGTCAAGCCCCTCGACGACGCGCCCGTTCGCGCGACAACCGTTTCCAATGGGACGCTGATCGAAGCGGTCGGCATCAAGGGAACGTTCGATCTGGCGTGGGAGAGTCCGCTCGATGAATCGCATGCGCGGACTGTCTTCGACGTCTTCACCAAATGCAGTGTCGCCATGGATCGCGACCGGATTCAATGGGGCGTGCTGCAGACGATCGACGCCAAGCAGGGGACGCTCGCGTCAGTTCGCGTACGAGTGCCGCGCAGCTTTCCGCGAGTCTCAGGCCAGCAACTCTATATTTCCGAAGCGCGCAAGTACGGCCCGTCAGACATCGACGCGAACGGATTCATTAAGGTGGAGCTGAAAGCCCCCGGCACTGGGCGCATCGAGCTGCGCTGGGACTTGGAAGGACCGCCTCCTCCGAAGGGATTGCTGACTCTCACGGGTTTCGACGTCGAGGGAGCGCGATCGGACATCGGCGACATCTCGATCACCCCGACAGAGGGTTTTCACTTCGACTTCAGAGGCGGTGGCAACATCCGCCGAATCAACGTGTCTGCGCTTGGCGCCGGACTTGCCGAAAGTGCGTACGCCATGTGGCAGCCGTTTCATCTCGATCTCGCGCTCGAAGAGATTCGTCCGCAGTTCTCTGTCGACCCCGTTTATTACCTTCTGCTTTCGCAGCGCCGGATCGAGTTGACGTCCCAGCTCCGCATCCATGTGCGTCAAGGCGCGCTGCGCGAGCTGAAGTTCGCCTGGCCGGACTGGAGGAAACAAGGTTGGACGATCGAGCAGCTTCCCGAATTCGCCGAAGTTGCCGAAGCCGACAAGCCGGCTGTTCGGGAAGGGGCCAACGGCGGGACTGGACGCGACGACTCCACGCTGGGAGTGCGTTTGAATGGGCGTCGCGGGGACGATTTTGTGGTCGCGTTCCGAGCCTCTCGCCCCGCGCCGGTCTCCGGGACGAAATTTCCACTCTGGCTGCCACAGCTTGCCGGCACCACGATGACGGGCGGCATGCTGGTGGCCGCGGACGCAGAGAACATCAAGTCGACCCTCGATCCGCGTGCCGAAACAGTCGTTCGCACCATCGGTCAAGAGCGGCGTGACGCGCTGGGTCAGCCCGATTCGTTTCGCGGCCTGAGGCAGGTTGCGCTGCGCATCGACTCCCCCAAAGCGGCTTTCGACGCCAGTGTGACGACCCAGGAGCAGAAGATCGAAACCGAGTCGCGTGCCAAGATTGAGGTGCGTGCCGGCCGCCTGCAAGTCGAGCAGAGGATTTCGTACCGAGTCAGTTACGAGCGTTTGACTGAGGCGACGCTCGTGCTTCCTAAGGAGCTGCCCCGAAGCAACGTGCAGTTCACGATTGATCGCTCCGATCTCGAAGCCAAAATCGATCCCAGCTGGACGAGCAGCGAACCCAACGGCCTCGACATCGCACGGATTCCGCTGCCTCCGCAGCCGCGCATCGGCTCGTTCGATTTGTACGCACACTATTGGGTCCGCATGCCGGATCCGCCAAGCCAGGAGGCGGAAGTTCCGATTCCGCTTGTGCGTTCGCGCGACAGTGCCTTCAAGACATTGCGCGTCGAACTCCGGGCTGCGGACGACAGCGAGTTCGAGGTCGTCGACGACGCCTGGATCCCCTCCTTGGCGATCGACAAGGCGAGCACCTATGCCTGGACCGCCAGAGGAGAGCAGGCCATTCTGCCATTACGTCTGGTGCGCGTGACGCCACTGGCTTCTCCCAGCGTGAAGATCGGCCGCGCGTTCATTCGATCGTCGCTCGACATGGCTGGGACGGCTCAAACCACCGCCCAGTACCGCATTCAAAGCCCTGCTTCGCGGATCGCCCTGACATTGCCTGTCGGGTCGACCGAAGCCCGGTTCTGGTTTGATCGGCTACCCTTGAAATTGGAGCGCATTCGCGAAGCTCGGCCAGCCAGTGGGGAATACCTGCTCGACATTGGCGCCCTGAGCCCCGAACCGCAGCCGGTGCTCACCGTGCAATACATCAATCCCGATATTTCGCCCTGCGGATTGATCGGATTTCATCGACTGAGCGCGCCGACCTTTCCAGACAACACGTCGATCGAATCGACGGTTTGGAAGGTCACATTTCCTTTCGAGGAATATCTCTTTTCGGCGTCGCCGGGATTTTCTCCTGAATTCCGCTGGCAGCGCGACGGCGTCCTCTGGGACCGCCGGCCAACGGCGAGGGTCGCTGATCTCCGCCCGCTGACAGGAACAGATCTCGCGACCGATGAAGGGAATTCCTATGCGTTCAGCCGCTTCGGGCCCGCGCAAACGATCGTCGTCGGCTCGATGGCAGGATCGTTTGTGATCTTTGTCGGCGCCGGACTGTCGTTCCTGGCGGCGTTCATCCTGTGGCGGCTGCGAGCAGCCCGAACTCTGCTGTCGCTCTTCGCGTTCGGCTTTGCCGTGGCTGTCTGCTGCCTCTGGTACGGGGAGGCCGTTCGTCT
>DASZIA010000322.1:0-9159 GCA_035949535.1 Planctomycetaceae bacterium
AATCGTGTTCGACGTGCCGTCGCGGACGTCTCGGATCCGCGTCGACGACTGGGCATAGAAGACTCCGTCAGGCTGCAGGTAGAGTTTACCGATGGTCGTGGCCCCCATGGCGGCATAGTTGCGGATCGCGTAGCGATTCGAGAACGGCAAGTAAAACGGCGATTGGCTGAAGTCCGGGCCGGTATAGGAGGGGCAACGATAAACCCCCAGAACCTGCGCCGCCGCCTTCTTATTGAGCGGATCCAGGGCCGACAAGTCGTAATTCACTTGCACCGCCACGGTCCCCTGCTCCAGAAACGGCAACAGCATGCCGGCCCAACTATGCAGCGCGTACTGCGTCGCGTTCGTGCTCCAAACGCCAAAGTCGATTCGGCTGGTCGAGCTGGGCGGCAGAATCCGGTTGACACTCTCGTAGTTGTGCAGTGCCAGGCCGATCTGCTTCATATTGTTTCGGCAGGTCGTTCGCCGAGCCACCTCCCGAGCCGCCTGCACGGCCGGGAGGAGCAGCGCGATCAGGATCGCGGTAATCGCGATCACGACGAGCAGCTCGACCAGAGTGAACCCCTTTAAGCGCCGCATCCAATTCCCTTTCGATTTGAGGGCCCGCATGCATGTTACGGGGCGAGCATCGGCTGCGTTTGACGCAATCGTACGAGAATGTGGTTAAAAAATTAGCAGCGCGCTGATGCACGTGGCCCAACTTGCCGGCTTCGCGATTATCCTGTTAAAAATCTAACACTTTCGGCGGCATTGCGGGCAATTCGGACGCATGGGTACGGAGAAACCCCAATGCCCGATCCTCGCTCCGTGGACGGCTCTCGAGCATCCTCCTGCGGGTGTGCCGGGCGCGAACTGGGGTGGCTGCTGGTCTTGCATTGAAAACGCCTGGAATGAAATCTGGGGTTCGACCTTTGACGGAACTCAAACCGCAGCGCCGACCGCCCTGCTTCATCAACTGCACGAACCAGTCCAAATTGGGCCTCTACGCTTTTCCACCCCGGCGCGTGCGGCCTGCTGATGTGCGACGGCTCGGCAGACATGGTGAGCAAAAACTTGAGCATCATCGTGTTCTGTCGACTAATCACTTACACGGGTCGTTCACCCGTCATCGACAGCAGCTTCTAAGTTCATCGCTTTCTTCCAAACGCCAAGAACGCGCAGAGTCTGGTTGCGCTGCATCGCCACACCGACCGTTCCGGCGTCGCCTTGCTCGAAGGAGCGGATTTGCTAGACTTGGCCATCTCGTCAACCACTGGCTCTACGGTGCCGGTTGGCGGCTGACAGGCGTGGCTGCGGCCCGCTCGTCCCTTCGATGGCTCAAACAAAAAAGGTCGTCAGTACGGTTGTTATCAACCGAAGTCAGCAGGGCGAATCCAGCGATTTTCCGCTGTAATTTAAGCCTTATGCCGCTGTAGCTCAGTTGGTAGAGCGACGCATTCGTAATGCGTAGGTCGGGAGTTCAACTCTCCCCGGCGGCTTTCACTAAAAGCCAGATGTGTCTTGCGCCGAATTCACTCGCCGACCGCCGGTCGATCTTAGAACGTCGGTCGAACTCGAACGGTGCGCCGACCACGCGTGCGCTTGCGTTGGCCTCAGCGAGGCGGCAATCGATCGCGAAGTTTGAGCAGGCGCTCGCCCGCATGGTGCAGCGTCTCGTCGCGCTTGGCAAACATGAAGCGCACCTTGCTTCGTCCCGACTCGCGCGAAGCATAAAAGGCACTTCCAGGAACGGCGGAGACGCCAACCGAGGTAATCATTTCCCGCACGAATTGCGTGTCGTCGAGACCGCTGTCGAACGGGCTGATATCGGTCATGACGTAATAGGCTCCTTCGGGTTCCTCCAGCTCGAAGCCCGCAGCCCGTAGGTAAGGAACGAGAATGTCTCGTCGGCGCTTATAGTCGGTCCGCAGGTCTTCGTAATAGTCCGCAGGAAGATTGAGCGCGGCGGCGCCGGCCAACTGCAGCGGATGTGGCGCGCCGACGGTCAGAAAATCATGGGCCTTGCGGATCGCCGCGGTAATTGCCGGCGGCGCGATGCAGTAACCCAGACGCCAACCCGTCATGCTGAAGGTTTTCGAGAGGCCACTGATCGTGACCGTGCGCTGGGCCATTCCGGGGAGCGTCGCGATGCTGAGATGAGGCGCGCCGTTGAATCGCAGGTATTCGTAGATTTCGTCCGACAGGGCGAAGACATTGAACTCCCGGCAAAGCTCGGCAATCTGACCCAGCTCCTCGCGCGTCAAGACGCGCCCCGTCGGATTGTTGGGCGTATTGATGATGATCGCCTTGGTGCGCGGCGAGAAGGCACGCCGCAACTCGTCACGATCGAAACGCCAGTGGGGCGGATGCAGCCGCACCCAAACGGGTGTCGCGCCCGTCAATAGCGCGTCTGGCCCATAGTTCTCATAAAACGGCTCGAAGATAACGACCTCGTCCCCCGGATCGATGACCGCCAGCATCGTGGCCATCATGCACTCGGTGGCCCCGCAGCAGACAGTGATTTGGCTGTCGGGATCACAGTCGATGTGGTTGAAGTTTCGTGCCTTGGCGGCAATCGCTTGCCGCAGAACGGGCGCACCCCAGGTAATGGCGTATTGGTTGGCGCCGTCGCGAATCGCGCGACAAGCAGCTTCTTTGACTTCCTCGGGGGGATCGAAATCGGGCATCCCCTGTCCAAGATTGATCGCGCCGTGCTTGACTGCGACGCGAGTCATTTCCCGGATCACCGATTCGACAAAGAATCGCACGCGCTCCGCGACCTGAGGAAGCGGGCGGGCGGTGGGGAAGGGAGCCGCCGAGTTGTCAACCGTTTGGGATTCTGTGTCGTAAACAGCCACCGAATGGCGCCCTCGTTCAATGGTTTGTCAGCCCGGGCGCCGCTCTCGTCCCTGTCGTACGCCGGTAGCGATCGTGCTCTTCCATCCTTTGGCCCACCATCTTATCACCGAAGCAAGTCTGACGCTTCGCTCGAGCGCAGCGGGTCATCCGGCCGGCACGTCAGAACTGCGAACCGATTGACTCTGTCAATGGTCACCTCGCGATCCCCGCACCGGGACGGCTCGAAGCATCTTGAGAGCGAGCCCAGTTAAGAGGTCTTCAGAAGAATCGCTGTTGGCAGCAACGGATCGTTGGGATATCGTTCCCCGCCGGATTTATTCGCGGCAGCGGCACCGCGCGACGTGTCAGGTACGCGCGATTCGAAGGGGAGCCTGGGATTTTTGGCCGCCGACCTTGATTCTCCGACGATCGGTTTCCATGCTGGGAGTTGTTATTCGTTTTAATCCCAGCAGAATGCAGTCCCAGAGGGTCACGGGCCATGACCATCCGGTTTGCCTGCCCTAAGTGCGGGCGCTCCATTCGGGTCGGCGATGACGCCGCCGGCAAGAGCGGTAAGTGCAACGATTGTGGCAACGTCTTAACTGTGCCACGATCGGACCAGACAGCGACGGTTCCACGCTCGGACGACGAAATTCTGGCTCCGTGGCGCGACACCCCGCCGCCCCCATCGCGTCGTGGTTAGCGAGGCATCGGGGCCTCTGGCCCGCGGTTGACCCGCTTTTGTACGCCCGCTGCTCCTTCTGGAAATCTGCGGCGTCACAACTCTTTAGGCGCGGCCTTAGTCCGGTCACCCGAGCTTTGGCCGGCTAGCGGCAGCTCGAAGCACGCGGCCTCTTGGGCATTGCGGACAAAGACGCGGTTGCCGACGAGCACCGGGTGATTCCAGGTCTTGCCTTCGAGCACCTTTTGCCGCGCGACCTCCTCGAGCTTCGCCGGATTGGCGCGAATGAGTACGAGTTCGCCGGTCGTCTCAGTCAGCACAAGCAATTGGCCTGCGTCCGGGAGAAGCAGAATCTGGCCGTTTCCGTAGCGCCCGTTCTTCCACTTTTTGGTTCCGGTCGCGAGGTCGATACAACTCAGAATGCTGTGATCGAGTCCGTAGAGATAGCCGTCGAAGGCCACGTAGTCGTTGAAGTCGGGCTTCATCGCGGGAGAAGTCCAGCGCTCCTCGAATTTCACATCGTTCTTGTCAGCGGCAATCTCGACCCGCCGCGTGCCTGTGTCCATGCCGGTTCCCAGCAGCACGCCGGAGTCGCCCACGAGCAGGGGCTGCACGACTCGATGCATCTGGAACGGCCATTCATAGTTCCAGGCGATTTTTCCGCTTTTCGCATCGACGGCGGTCAGTCCTGAATTGCTCAGGAACAGCACGACGTCGCGACCGGCCACCCTTGCAAGCTGCGGGGAGCTATAGCTGTCGCTACCGGTGTCGGCGGTCCATCGCGGGTCGCCGGTCATTGCGTCGTAGGCCAAGAGCAGTCCCGTCCCTGGGCGCTGTCCGCCAACGGGGGCATAGGCGATGACTTTGTCGCCGACGACCAAAGGCGACGAGCTGTATCCCCACTCGGGCAGGACTTCTCGTTTTGCCTCCTTCATCAGATCGCGCTCCCATTTGGTGCCGCCGGTTAGCGGATCGACGCACAATAAGAGCCCTTTCGCCCCCTGCACATAGAGCAGTCCACCGCTCAAGGTGGGAGTCGCTCGCGGGCCGATGCCTCCCATCGCCTCGGCGAACCGCGCGGGAGCCTCGTGGACCCAGCGTTCCTCCCCAGTCTTGGCGTCGTAGCAGACGACGTCTTCGTTGTCGCCACGCTGTTCTTGAGTGAACAGGCGATTGCCGGCCACAGCGAACGACGACCAGCCTGGGCCGATCTTGTGCTTCCAGATCTGCTTGGGTTGCCGCGTTTTCCAATCGACGTCCAAAACAATGCCCGGCACGCTGCCGTCGCGCTTGGGGCCGCGAAACTGGGACCAAGTCGCCTTTCCGAGAGGCTCGGTCGTCGATGCGGGGGCGGGCTTCGACTGTGCGTCATGTTCCGCAAGGAATGTCTGCTCGGGCGTCGTTTCCCAGCGCCAGTGCATAGTCGACTGAAGATCGCCCGTCATGCCCTCGTAACGCACTAACTCATAATAGCCACACGTGATCGCTGCGATCATCAACGCAACCAGCGTGCAATTCCTCGACCCGAGTCGCGAAAAAACGACCACTGCAACGCCGAAAGCGAGAAAGGTGTTCGGAAAAATGAACCCAAAGAAAGGCATTCCACGCATCGAGCGGTCGGCCAGGAAGTAGTACGCAGCGGCAAACAGCAGGGCAATCCCTCCCAATCCCATCAATCGATCACGCCACCGAGCGCGACTGGCAAAGAGCCACCACAGAGCAATGCCTGCGGCACCAAGCATTGGGGCAAAGATCAGCAACTGGACGAGCATGAATGACGGCGATGAATCCCCCGCCATCACTAAAGGCAGGGCCACCTTGCCACCCACCATAATGAGCAGGAGAAGGATCGCAGGCCAAATGCGCAATCGGGTTGGTCGAACTTTCGGTGCATCAGCGGTGGCGACAACTTCGGCGGACATACGAGGCCTCTCCAAGAACGAGTGGAACGTACGACCGGCCGCGAGGAGTTCGGCTAGGGCGGTCAAGGAAACGATCAACGTTCAACGGAAATCGTAGTGCGGCCTGCCAGAGCAAGCAACAACGGCGCGATTAAACTCGCACGCGACGCTTCATCCGCACATCGCGTTAGACTTCTTGGGTCGCCGGGGCCGCGGACAACGCGGGGCTGGCCGCCGTTGTTTTCACGACCACTCCCGCAGGAGTGCCGACGAAGCACGCAGCCAAGGCGAGACCTCCCGTCAGGGCCGAAGCTGCATAAAACATCGGTGCGTACGACCCCGCGAGCGCACGGCCCTCCGCCATCAAATCGGGACCGATTGCCGACGCCACGACGGTGATGAGTTGCGCGAGTCCTTGGATTCGGCCGACGTGGGTCCGACCAAAGACACTTCCCCAAGCGGCGAAGAAGATGACGGTCACCAGACCACCGGCCATGCCGATTCCCGCCGCATAGCACAACAGGGCCGGCCTCGTCGTCACGAGCGGAAAGCAAAACAGCGCGAGCGAGAGAATCGCCAGTCCAACGCACAGCAGCAAACCGATGCGCTCGCGGCGCACCAGGGCTCCGCCAATGAGGTTCGAGACCAGCCCCGTCCCGACGAGGATCGCCATCACACTGATGGCCGCGCGCGAATCGAAACCGTGTTCTTCAAGAATCGACTGGTTGAATAACGTGAGTGCGGACCACACCAGATTGAATGCCGCCGCCCCAGCGGCAAACACCCAGAACGCGGCCGAGCGAATCGCCTGACCAAACGAAAAATCGACGCGCGGAGAATCCGCCGAAGTTGCCAGCGAGGAATCGCCGGTGTCCGTCGCGTTCCGCGGCGCATTTCGGGCGAGGAGCAAACTCAGTGGCAGTATGCCGAGTAAGAGGATCCAGCCGAGCTGACTCCACGCCGTTCTCCAGCCGAATTCTTCGACCGCCGACCCGAGCCAGACGACGCTGCCGATGAATCCGAAGGTTAGCAGGATCGCATAGACGCCCATCGCCATTCCCAGCTGGCGTCCGCGGAACCATTTACCGACGGCCGCCATGCTGACGATTGAAAGCGCACTTTGCCCCACGCCTCGAACCAGCACGAGCCACACCGTAAGAGCCAGCACGCTTTGGGCGGTTGCCATTCCAATCACGGCAAACCCAAGCACCAGAACCGTGCACGCCGTCGCAATCCGAATCCCGAATCGATCCAGCAAGAAACCGGCAGGCAGACAGAAGACTGTTCCCATCAAACTGGTAAGGAGGTTAATCCGGCCGAAGAGCGTGCGCTCGATCCCCAAGTCGGCCAACAGCGGTTCCGTGATCAGTCCCAGACCGTGAGTTCGCCCGGGGAGAGTCGCCGTCATCGCCAGGGCCGCGAGCACGACCACATCCAGCCATAATCGAAGGAAATCCGCCACGCGCGTCGCGGCGGAGTCTGCAGAGTCGGATTCATACGGTTGCAGAATTTCCCAAGAATCAACCAGGCGTCGGGAAAGACACGTGGGCCAGTTGAAGTAGGCCGCAACGGCTCCGACGCGAGCGAGCTGAGACAATCTCAGATTCGTAAGAATATGCTAACGGCGCAGGACATCGGTGCAAACCGCAAGAGGAACGCGGTGACGCTCGTGACGACGTGATCGAATGCGAGCGCCTGCGACGCTCGCGCATCACTCTTGGCAATTCAAATTCACGGGACGCAACTCGGAGCGAGGGCAATAGTCGGATTGATCGTGTTGAGGTAGGTGAGCATTGAGTGCCAGCAGGCAAACGTGTGCCGACAGCGGTCGTCGGAGTTGATCGGGAATTCCGCGTCAACGTGAACGAAACCGGTCAGTTCGGGTGGCAACTTCGGCACAAGATCGTTCAAGTTCGAGATCCGCCAACTTGTAGCGACGAGGTTGTCGCACGTCCCGGCAAACACCTTGTCGCCCACTCGCGGGCTGGCGAACGTGTAGACGATCGGGTTCACCCAGACACTGTTAGCCGCGAGGTCGACGGCCAACATGGTGGCCAGGGCGCCGCCCAGGCTATGTCCGGTGATCTTAATTGATGTCACGTCGCCGACAGCCACCAATTGCGAGAGCGTAGTAATGACGCGGTAATCCGTGACCGTGTTGCCGGTCCGAAAAGTCGCGTAGAAGCCGTTGAAACCTTGTTCGGTCTTACCCGCCGTAGCGTACGGAAATCGTACCAGCTCCAGATCGAAGTTCCGGATCCACTCCAAGATGCCTTCCGTTCCCCGGACGGCCACCACCACCTCCGGCCCCTTGCGGGCGATGAAGCCGAACACCTTGTAGGCCGGGTCATTGTCCGTGATGTCGTCCGCGTAGATATTGGAAACCAGCGTATAGCCGGGAGGGAGCACCGGCGCCGCCGCTCCCGAGCTGTAAAGGTCGTAAGCGGCTAAGACCAACTGACCCAGTTGCACGGCCTCTGCGGGATCGAAAACAGCGGATGGCATCGATGGGGCTCCCTCAATCAGTCAAAAAAACGACTCGCGATCGGAGCAGATCGTATCCGGATGACTTTTCCATGCCTACAAGTATTTTCACTGAGTGGAACTGCGTAACGGAAAGAAAGGCGAGCCGCCGTGCCTCGTCTTGACCGCTCGCGGGAACGGGCCGATAGTGGTGAGCTAGCAGACCCCCTCGTATCTCCGTGGAACTCGTCCCATGGCAAGATCGCTTCGTAGCGGCGTCTTTTCCGCAGCCCTTGTCGGTACCGTACTCTTCGCCAGTCCAGGCTGGGCAGCACCTCCCGGCGCGGACAAAGAAGGAAAGGCGAAATCGGCCACCCCCGAGACTGCGGCACGTGCCAAACTCTCGGAAAAGGGTTTGCACGTCAGCCACTCGGG
This sequence comes from Planctomycetaceae bacterium, assembly GCA_035949535.1. Lineage (GTDB taxonomy): Bacteria > Planctomycetota > Planctomycetia > Planctomycetales > Planctomycetaceae > DASPSM01. The sequence goes on from DASZIA010000322.1 coordinate 8,299, forward strand.
GCTCTCCCTGGTGGACGAGAAGGAGTTGGCCAAAGCGTTCGCCGACGCGGTTGCACTCAAGCGCAAGCTAGTCACGGCCGCAAAGGAACAGCAGGCAGGCGAACAGGAAATTGAAGAGCTGCAGGCCAACATGCGCCAGCGGCTGCAAAACAGCGTCGAGATGAATGCCCAGTTGGCGAACGGGCGCAACTCGGTGGTTGAGCACAATCAGCTGGTCGGAGCTGTGAACGCGAATAACGGCACGATCAAGTTGCTCGAGCAGGAGCAGGAGCAGGCCAAGAAGGAAATCGACGGCGTGCGGAAAAAAGCCAATGCGGCCCGCGAAGGTTACGTGCAGCAGGTCGCGGAAATTCGGACGCTCGTCGAGCGGCTTTCGCAGCGCTACGCGACCCTTAAAGCGGACGCCGACGCTCAAAGTGCGCTGGCGGAGTGGAACGCGGCCGCGAACACGAAGTTCGAGATCAAGCCGTCGAGCTATTTCCTGAACAGCGTCAAGAAGTTGGAATCACTCGAAAAAACGGTCATCTCCGAAAAAATCCCGCTCCGCCGCGAGGGAAACAGCTATTACGTGACCGCGACGATCAACGGCAAACCCCAGGAAATGATCCTCGACACCGGCGCCAGCTCGGTCGTCCTGCCGTACAGCGTCGCCATCGAGTGTGGCGTCAAGCCGGACGACTCTGGGGTCCCCATGATCGCGACAATCGCGGACGGGTCGAAGGTCAAGGGCAAGCGGGTGCTGCTCGATTCGGTGCGCGTGGGTAAATTCCCAGCCGAGCACGTCGAGGCGGACGTGCTGCCCCCTGAGGCGAAAAACGCGCCGCTTCTTTTGGGAATGACGTTCTTGTCGAAGTTCAATGT
>DASZIA010000323.1:0-21941 GCA_035949535.1 Planctomycetaceae bacterium
CGGCGGCGTCATTTCAATCAATCACTCCTTGGAAGCGCTTCCCCGGATGAGTCGGATATCGCCGGAAGTTATCGCAACATTGTTTGACCGTCATGCGGCAGCTCTTGAACTGTTTGCGGCGCAGTGGATTTCCACTCCGGCGGACGTCGTTCAAGAGGCGTTCTTGCAGCTCGTGCGACAGGGGCGAGTGCCGGATCGGCCCGCGGCATGGCTGTATCGCGTTGTGCGAAATGGTGCGATCAGCGCGGCGCGGCGCAATGCTCGCCGACACCGCAATGAACAGGCTGCGATCGGTCAGGCACGGCTGCGGTTCGAGGCGGAGGGCGAAAGTCCGATTGACGCGGAGTTGGCCGCTCGGGCGCTCGAGGCGCTGGCGGACGAAAAACGCGAAGTGGTCATCGCGCGAATTTGGGGCGGTTTGACGTTCGAAGAGATCGGAAAGTGTGCGGCGATCTCCTCGAGCGAGGCTCATCGCCGATACGAGGCGGCCCTGGCCTCTTTGAGACAGAAACTGGGTGTCACATGGTTGACGAAAATGGCAACAACAAAGAGGTAGGCGAGCATCACGATCTGGAGCGCGCGTTGTCGCTGCTCACGCCGGCGGCCAGCCAAATCGACCGAGATTGCTTCTTGTTCCTCGCAGGACAGGCGTCGGTCGAACCGGTCCGTCCGGGCTCGGTGGTTGGACGATGGATGTGGCCTTCAACAACCCTCTTGAGCAGCGTCGCCGCCGTGGTGCTCGCCGTGCTGTTGGTTACGCGACCGGATCCATCAGCCCGCCGTACAGACTCCGTCGATGGCAATGCCGATCGGATGCGCGTACCGGCTGTCACCGAACGCACAACGGCGACCACTCAGATTGCCGCCGCGCAGGTCTCTACACCTGAATCATCGAGTCCCGGACAGATCGTCCCGGAATTGAAGGGTCCGACAACCGATGCGAGCGTCGCGCCGCCGACGGCGGACGAAGTGTCTCGCGCTTTGGCGGCCGGTTCCAACTCTCCGCGGTTGCGCTCGTTCGTGCTTGCTTACGGCATTAACGCGCTGCCCGAGCCAGCTCCGATTGGACATTCGGCTTCTGACGCGGCAAGAGCGGATGAACCGCGCACTCAGCGAGAGATGCTGCGGCAAGCGCTGAAGGGTCGCTCCGCAGGCTGAGTCCCCACTGCCTAAACCATCAGATGAGACCTGGATGACTTTCCAGAAGGAACACGACATGTCGCGCTATCTCGGCCAACTTGTGACGCTCGTCATCTTTGGGATCAGCCCTGCATTGATCGCGGCGCCACCGCGCGGTGGTCCGACTGCCCCCGAATCGAAGCCGACGGTCGTGCGCCTCGCGGTTGATCCGGCGGCTGAGCCTCGGCCGGCGCTCAAATACAGCTTCATGACCCCGCTGAGCGAGCGCAAGCCCGGCAATGCAGTCCCGTATTACTATCGCGCGATTCTGGCCTATATGGGCGATCAGGGTCGATTCAACACCGGAAAAGGCCAACCCACTCTCGACGCCCGGCTCGACACATGGGCCCAAGCGCCCCTAGAAAACTTCCCGCGAGACGAAGTGCGGAAGACGCTTCAGGGCTTTCGGGCCTTCGATGATTTGCGCGAGGCGGCCAGCCGCGAGCGGTGCGACTGGGATTGGAGACTCCAAGACATTGAGGGGCCCAAGAGCTTCGAGTTCATTTTGGAGGAGATCCAACAGAGTCGCGGTCTCGCGCGCTGTCTGGCGGCGAAAGTACGGCTGGAAATCGCCGAAGGTCGGTACGACGACGCAGCCGAGACCCTTCGAATCGGGTATCAGTTCGCCCGTGATTTGGCGACGACGCCGATCATCATCCCGGGCCTGGTCGGGATTGCTGTCGCCGGAATTCTCGACGATCAAGTACACACGTTCATCGCGGCTCCAAAATCACCGAATTTGTACTGGGCCCTGACCGAACTTCCGCGACCGCTCATCGACATGCGTCCCTCCGTCGAATTCGAGGTCAGATTTCCCTCGCGAATCTTTCCGTTTCTCAAAGACCCAGAGCACGCTCACCATTCCCCGGAGCAGTGGGCGGGACTCATCTCGCGGGCCTATCTCACGCTGGACCGACTCGCGTCCGAACGACCACAAGACGACACGCACGGCTGGCAGGCGCGGTTGCTCGCAACTGGGCTAGCCCTGCGCACTTACACGCAGGCCAAACAGGACCTGATCGCCGCGGGCTACGATGCCGCCAAGATCGAGCAGATGCCGGTGGGCCAGGTGCTGGCCATCGACGAGGTGCGGCTCTGCCGTTACATCGCCTCCGAATCGTTGAAGTGGTCCTTCCTGCCCTATCCCGAGGGTTGGCGGCGACAGAAACAGGCGGAATCGGACCTGATTCGAAGTGGCTATCTCAATCCACCGCCTACGAGTCGAGAAGTCATCCCCATTAATGCGCTCCTTTTGCCCGCGACGACGTCGGGAATCGAGGCCATGATTCGCCGCGATATTTCGATCGCGGCGGATCGGGTCATCGAGGCGATTCGCATGTATGCCGCTCTGCACGGCGGAAAACTGCCTCGGTCGCTTTCAGAGATCACCGTCGTCCCCGTCCCCAATCATCCGCGATTTGGAACGCCCTTCCCCTACACGCTGGAAGGCGACAAGGCGATTCTCGAGGCGCGTCGGATGACCGAAGCGCCCGCGCCCCTGCAAGAGGGCGATTACATCTTCGAGATCAGCATTCGACGGTAAGTCGTGAGAAACGAATCGAACCTCGTCCACAGCCTGACGCAAAAAATCAGCGGAGAACCGAGATGGAAACGACTAAAACACCGTGCGCAATTCGGGGAAACCGGGGCCCCCTCACCCCCAACCCCTCTCCCGCGAGGGGAGAGGGGGGAGAGAGTGCCAGCGTTCGTGCCATTTGCAAAAACGAGGCGTTGCCCCCGAATCTTCTCCCCTCTCCCCTCGCGAGAGAGGGGATGGGGGTGAGGGGCTTCTGGCCACTGTCCCAAGATGGCGCACGGTCATGTAGAGTCATTTTCAGAACCCTGGCGGCCTTTGTTGCGGCGGGAGTGTGCCTGAGTATTCCGCCTCGCGCAGCAGCCCAAGCAAGCGATGCGGCGGTGCCGCCGGCGGTCGCGTCCGTTCTCGACGAGCAAGCGGTCGCCGTCATCTCGGTCGATACCATGCGATTCGATCTGGGCGCCGCCATCCAGCAGGTTACGGCCATTCCTGTACTGACCGAACGGCAGCGATCGGAACTTGCGGAGCACCGGAAGGACCTCGCCCAGTGGCTCGACCATTTTCACCGGGCCGGCGGACGCGACATCTGGATCGTTCTGACGCTCGCCGATGATTTGACGAACATGCCGTTCGTCGTGGTGCCACTGCACGACGGTGCCGACCGTCGGGGCTTGGAAGGTTTGTTTGTGGCCGACAAACTCGCGGGACCGAAAGGGATGCGGTATCCGTTCACCGTCAGCGCCGCCCTCGAACGCAACGGCGGCCTGATCTTCGGACCCGATCAGGCGCTCAAACGGCTCGGCGAGTTCAAGGGGCCGACTCGGGCCATTCCGAAAGAGGCGCTGGAAGCCGTCGGTGGTGCCGAGATTCAGGCGTTCTTATTGCCGACCGACGACCAGCGCCGTGTGTTGAGCGAGTTTCTTCGCGATCCGCAGTTCGAGCGGGCGATCGTCGACCAGGCACCGAGAGGAACAATCGCTCCCGAACTCCTCCGCAATCCCGGTGAGGTCCCGCGATTGGCTCTGGCCGACGGCCTGCAATGGCTGGCCGCAGGAGTCACCACGCGCGACACGCTGGCAGTCAAGCTCGTCATCGGCTCCAAAGATGCCGCGTCGGCGCAGGCGCTGGCGCTCTGGATCGGGGGAGCCTGGCAACTAGTGAAGCAAAACGTCGCGACGGACAAGACCGACGAGTCCCGGAGCATCGCTGCTCTTATCGATCAGCTCGCCCGTCTTTTCGCGCCGAAGGTCGATGCGAACCGACTCACGATCCAAGTCGATGCGAAACAACTCATCGCCTCGGCGACAGGGGCCTTCCTAGGACAGGCGGCTCTTGGCGTGGTGAAGCGATCCGAGGCCACCGTGGTCAAGAACCACCTCAAGCAAGCGGCACTCGCCATCCACAACTACCACGACGTTTACAAGCAATTTCCGCCGGCGGCGATTCGCGACGCCCAGGGCCGGCCGCTGCTGAGTTGGCGGGTCGCCCTGCTTCCCTTCTTGGAAGAGAGCAAACTTTATAAGGAGTTCCATCTCGACGAGCCCTGGGACAGCGATCACAACAAGCCTTTGATCGCCAAAATGCCCGATATTTTCGCGCCACGAAGCGCGCGGGTTCGCGAACAGGGAAGGACGACCCTCCTGGTGCCGGTGGGCAAACAGACTATCTTCGGGCCGAAGGAGGGAGTGCCGATCCGGGACATCACGGATGGTACGTCAAATACCATCTTGATCGTCGATGTGGACGAGCCGCAGTCTGTCGTTTGGACCAAACCCGACGACCTCAACGTCGACGGCGTCGACGTTAAGCAGGCCCTCTTCGGCACGAGAAAAGACGGGTTCGCGTGCGCCCTCGCCGATGGCTCGGCCCGATTCATCGGCCCGAACTTCAGTTCGGAGATCTTGCAAGCCCTGTTGACGCGAAACGGCGGAGAAGCCGTCGCATGGCCCGACAATCCTTGAGACGACCCGCCACAGGCGACGCGGATTCATGAATTCTTCACAGGCATAACGTTTATTGCGGGCTGCCTGCGCGGGCGTGCTATTATCGCTCCCGTCGTTCGCAGCACTCCTATCACTCGCCTGGCCCGAAGATTTCATAGCCGATGTCCGACAAGCGGCTCAGACGCTGGCAGGAGATCACGGCGGGCAGCCTCTTCATCGGTTATGCCGGCTACTATCTCGGGCGAACGTGCCTCTCGATCACCACGCCGCTCTTGGTCGATGCCCCGAGCGGGCACGGCCTCAGTTTTGAACAGATCGGCCTTCTCAACAGCGTCGGTGTGGCCGCATACGCGCTGGGGAAGGTCATTAATGGGGTCGTCGTCGACAAGCTCGGCGGCCGCCGGATGTTCCTTTTTGGGATGGTGGCGACGATCGGCTGCACGACGGCGTTCGGCCTGAGCGGCGCTTTGCCCGTCTTCGTGGGGATTTGGGGAGCGAACCGCTTCTGTCAGTCGATGGGTTGGCCGGCCCTCGTCAAGACGGCGTCGCGCTGGTTTCCCACGGGCAGCCAGGCGACCGTAATGGGCATTCTCTCGCTCAGCTTTTTGTTCGGCGATGCGATGATCCGCCTGTACCTAGGCGGGATTGTGGCGATCGGCCAGAAGTACGCCGGCACGCCACTGGAACGGCTGGCCGACTGGCGCGCGGTCTTTCTGATCGCGGCCGCGAGTCTCGGCGTGATTGCCCTCGTGACGGCGGCCGTTCTGCGGGGGAGTCCGCGAGACCTTGGGCTCGAGGAGCCGAGCGCAAATCCCAACAACGTGTTTGGCGAATCGGGTCAGTCAGCCGCCCCCGCTCCGCTTGCCGCGCTCGTGTTGCCGTTGCTCGAGAGCCCGATCTTCTGGTCGATCTGCGGGATCAACTTCGGCCTGACTCTCGTCCGCGAAGCCTTTAACAATTGGAGTTCGATCTTTTTGAAGGACGTCGCCGGCTTGACATCGGGCATGGCGGGGGTCGCGAGCCTGGTGTTTCCGCTAGCCGGCGGGATCTCCGCAATTGTGGCGGGCTTACTCTCGGATCGATTGGACGGGCGCCACGGGCGCGTGGTGGTGCCTTCGCTGGTGCTTTTGATCGGGTCGCTTTATGCGATGGGAGTGATCAATGTCGCTGGCAAGCCGTGGGTCGCGATGTCGCTGATCGCACTCACGTCGTTCTTTCTGATCGGGCCCTATTCCTATTTGAGCGGCGTCATGGCGCTCGATCTCGGGGGCAAGCGGGGCAGTTCGACAGCGGCCGGACTGATCGACGGCGCGGGCTATTTGGGAGCGATCGCGTCGGGCTCGGGAGTGGCTTGGATCGCGAAAAAATACGAATGGTACGGGGTCTTCACCTCTCTGGCTGTCGCCTGCGGCTTGACCCTGATTTTTGCCCTGACATACTTGATCCTCAGCGAGCGACGTCGCCAGACGCATCCTCGTGGCGAAGACTCTGCGACCGAGAATGAGCGAGACGCATGACTTCCAACGGGCGATCCGAAGCGCTGATCCAGGAAATCGCCGATCTGTTTGCGCGGCGCGGACTGGAGATGTATGCCGGCGAGCCGGTCACGCAGACCGAGCATGCCCTGCAGGCCGCGTTACAAGCCGAGCAGAGCGGGGCCGATTCCGCCTTGATTACGGCCGCCCTCTTGCACGACGTGGGCCATCTACTCCACGGACTCGACGAAGATTGCGCCGAAGACGGCATTGACGACAAGCACGAAGCGCTGGGGGCCGAGTGGCTCGCGCGGCATTTTGGTTTCGAGGTCGTCGAACCGGTGCGACTGCACGTTGCGGCAAAGCGTTATCTCTGCGCCGTCGATGAGGACTATTTCGCTCAACTGTCTCCCGCCTCGCGGTTCAGCCTGCAATTGCAGGGAGGGCCGTTCACGCACGGGCAAGCAAAAAAGTTTGAGGAACATCCCTGCTTCGACGCTGCCATTAAGCTGCGCCGCTGGGATGAGCAGGCCAAGATCCCCCAACTTCCAACGCCGCCGCTCGAACGGTACCTCGACTACGCGCGAACGGTCATGCAAGTTTCGACCCACGAAGCGCAGTAACCGCTAATTCGTCCCCAGTCGTGTGAGAAGTTGCCAGGTACGCGATGACGAGCCCGTCCATTCGTCTGGTCGTCTTCGACATGGCGGGGACAATCATCGATCATGGATCCGTTGCGCCGGTTGCCGCTTTAATCGCGGCGTTTCGCGAGCTGGGCCTGGACCTGTCCGCGGCTGCCGCGCGCGGACCAATGGGACTGCACAAGCGCGATCATATTGCCGCAGTGCTGCGCCTCCCCGCAGTCTCGTCCCGCTTTCAAGCGGCCTTCGGACACGTCCCCACGCCGGCCGACGTGGAAGCCATTTACGAGCGATTCCTTCCGCTGCAGGCCAGCGAGGCACAGGCTCGCATCGAGTTGATTCCCGGTGCAGCGTCCTGCCTGACGGCTCTTCGGGAAAAAACAATCGCCGTTGGAACAACCACCGGCTACCCCCGCGTGATCGGTCAGCCGATCGTTGAGGCGGTCGCCGCCCGGGGATGGGTCGCGGATCACTCAGTGTTCCCAGACGACGTTCGCGCCGGCCGGCCCGCTCCGTGGATGCTTTTCCGCCTGATGGAGTTGACCGGAGTCTATCCCGCGAGTGCCGTCGTCAAGATCGGCGACACGGTGCCCGATATCGAAGAGGGCCGCAACGCCGGCGCCTGGAGCGTCGGCATCACAGAGTCGGGGAGCGAGGTCGGCCTTACCCTTAACGAGTGGCAGGCGCTTCCCAACGTCGAACGGATTCGCCTCGCGGCCGCCGCCGGCGAGAAACTACTGCAAGCCGGAGCCCACGCCCTGATTGGTTCCGTCGGGGAGCTGCCCGCGTTGATCGATGAGCTCGAGGTGCGGATTGCCAACGGCGAGGAACCATGGCTCCAGTAGGGCAGGCTGTGCCTGCCGCCGTCTGGAACCCGCCTTCTCGCTGATTTGTTCGGCAGGCACAGCCTGCCCTACGCTGTCACTCCCAGCGCCTCCAATTCTCTTCCGCCAGGCCGAACGACATCGTCATGCCCGCCCCGCCTGTCGCTGTCACGATCGAGACGCCCGGCAGCGGGTCGGCGACGAACTGCGGCTCGGACGGGTGCTTCGCATAGATCCCCGACCACCGTTCGGCGATGGTCCAACTCTGCAGGCGGAACACGGCGCTCAGCTCGCGCAGCATCAGACGATCGATCTCCGCTTTGTCGAAGGGCGAAATCGCCTCGTTGTACTCGTGTGAGTCTCCGAGGACTGCTTCGCCGAGCCGATTTTGCGACACCATCACATGAATTCCGTACCGATCGAGCTCCGGCGATTCTTCCGCGACGCGGCGTTTGACTGCCGCGAGCGCTTCGCAGATGTCGAAATTCCGATAGTGGCGTAGCGTCAAGCCGCTGGCGAGGTGCGGACCGATCCGCCAACCGCCGGGCTGCGCGTCTGTCCGCATCATCCGCAACTTGCAGCGGCGTAGCCCTGAGGCCGCGAGGACGTCGGGAAAAAGGGTTTCAAAATCGGCCCCGCTGCAGATGATCGTCCGGGCCGCGTCGAACCGGCGACCGTCCGCCGTTTCTATGCCGCGTTCGTCGGCCTCCCGGACCAGCGTGTTGAAGTGAAACTCGACGCCGTGTCGCTCATGCAGCCAGTCGGCCATTGAAGCGATCGCTTCGCGCGGGTCGACGCACAGTTCGGTCGGACTCCACAAGCCGCCGACTAATCCGTCAGGATTAGCCGCCGGAGACGCCGCCAACACTTCTTTGGCGGTCATCAGCCGGGCGTCGTACCCCAGTGCCGGCGCGCGTTGGGCGAACTCGGTGAGGACAGCCCATTCGTCCGCGCGGTGAGCCAGATGAATCGAGCCGCACTCGTTGACCCAAATCCCGGCCGCTTTCTGTAACTCCATCCACAATTCGCGGCTGCGAAGCGCGGCGGCGTGGCACAGACCGGCCGGCTGCCCGATCGGCCAGATCATGCCGAAGTTGCGGATGGAGGCTCCCTCCGCCCGTCTCGATCGTTCGAAGACCCGAACCGATTTCCCGCGCCGGACCGCCGACCAGGCATGGGCCAGTCCGACAATTCCCGCTCCGACCACGATCACGTCCGTCTCAGGCATTTCTTTGTCCTCGCAACGACGAGTCCCTCCGGGGCGCGGATTGGCAGACGAAAATAGCACACGGGCAGCGTCTCTTTATCAGGGATGAGGCTGCTTGCGTCGGGATGAGCGTGCGGGTAACTGGTCAAATCCCGGGAATGCCGAACTCCTGATCACTTCGTCGATTGCGCCTCGCATTTTTGCGAGTGCGATGTCTTTATCTCAATCGTTCTCACTTCTTCTTTCCATCCTTTCGACGAGGAGGTGGACAATGGCTGCTCCCGCTGAGCGTCCTGCGATTGTCAAGTATCTGTACACAAACAATCCGTTCTACGCGATCAGTGCGGTCCTGATGCTCTACGCGATTCGGGCCGCGTACGAAAAACTGGGAAGCCAGGCGAGCAATTGCTGGCTGCTGACAGGCGGCCTGGCGGGCTACACGCTCGTTTTGGCGGCCATCGGCGTGTGGATCGTGCGCTGGGGCAAGGTCTGGGAGGATGCGCGATCGATTCTGCTTCTGTTATTGGTGTTGTTCCTGGCAGTCTCGATCAGTGCCGACGATTTGTTCGTACGAGAGGAGACTTCGTCGACTGCGACAACCCTCTTGGTGTGTGGCTTCCTCTTCTCCGCATTCGTATCGGAAGGAGTGCTCTGGGGGACAGGAGTTCGCTTGGGGCTGCGGTATCGAATCCCGTACCACCTGATGCTGGCACTGTTCTATGTCGCACCCTGGTTTTACTCTCCCGGGCTGCATCCGCAATTTGAGCTTTGGCTGGACTGGTTGCTGCTGCTGTTTCCGTTCGTGGCCGCAATTTTGTTGTTGGGTTTGCTCCCAGCCGTGCGGGGCGGCGCTCGCTACGTGGCCGCCAATGGCACGCCCTGGCCTTGGCCCTGGTTTCCCGGCGCCGCCTTTGGTGTGATCGCCGGCGCGGTGAGCCTGAGGTCGTACGCCCTGACGATGACGTTCGGGCTCGACGGAGATATTTGGAAAAAGATCCCTACGGGCCGGGCAATCGTGTTCGACACGATTTGGGGGACCTACTTTCTCGTCCCGCTTGCATTCGCGATCTTGATCTTGCTGCTTGAGGTCGGACTCGTCACGGCGAATCGGCGATTCGCGCAACGGGTTGTTAACGCGGGATTGATGCTCTTGGTGTTGGCCTTCCCGTGGGCTGGCGAGTCCGTTTCGCGCGGATTTTTGCAGACCTTTGTCCGCACGATCGGCTCGCCCCTGTGGTTGACCATCTGGGGGCTGCTGGCGTTTTATTTGTGGGCCTGGTTGCACGGCGTCCCGGAGGCAGTTCGCTCGGGGTTGGCCGCCGGAGCTCTACTGATAGTCGTCGGGCGCCAGACAGTCGGTTTGGAGACAATGACCGCACCACAACCTTGGCCGCTGCTTGCGGTCGGCGCGGTCTTGCTCGTACGTGGCTTTCGGATTCGCTCATCGCAGATTTGTGCGGCGGCGAGCCTCGTCGTCACGTGCGGTCTATGGCTGTTGCTCCCGCAGACTCGGCTTTCAGGGTTTCAACTCTTGATCTGCGCCAACCTGCTCTGGGCGGCTCTGGCGGCGATCGGAATGGGATTTCACGATCCGTTTGCACTGACGCTCCGCGTTCTGGCGGCCGCGATGTTCCCGGTTGCGACTTTGTTCGCGATTGCCGGAGAACCGGTCCCTGCAATCCCCATTTTGGCGCGAGCGTTGTACGTCGTACTGCTCGTGGTGGTTTGCCTGCTGATCGCCTGGTTTTTGCGCAATCTTTGGTTCCTGTACGGATTCGGAGGAATGGTCGGAGTCTCGGCGTACGCGGGCGCCATCAGCGGTTTTCATCGAGCGGCCGCCATTGTCGGCCGCGAGGCAATGACTGCATTCGTCTGGAGCTCGGGTGCACTACTCCTAGCACTTCTCATCAGCGCCCAGAAAGCGCGCTGGCTGCCGCGCAGGATCTGGCCTCGTTGGCGGAACGGCAACGGAATCGAGGTCGGTCTCAAGCCCGACGGAACCGCCAATGGATTGTCGGCCGACGCCCCTTCGTAAAGTGGGCCGATACCGCCCCAGCCAGCGACGGCGAGCCCAAGGTAGGCGATGGTCCCGACGAATACGATTGTAGCTCTGGCAAGCAGTTCCATGACCGCCTTGCGCGACGCTCTCTAGCTTCTTATTGGCACCAGCGCCCGCAGCCGAGGATCGCGCAGGTAAAGTCCCAGCCACACCAGAACGCCGAGGCCGATCTGGGGAATGACCCCGAATTGGCCGACCCGAACATGGGTCGCGATGGCGCCGCCGAGGTACCCCGTCATCAGGATGGCGCCCAGGACCGAGGTCTGCGGGATCAGGTACACGACGGCGCAGGCGATCTCCAAGATTCCCAAACCGAGGGCATACTCCTCCGGCCAGCCGAGGGTTTTGAAGCCCTCCGCGAGCTGGGGCGGATGGACCAGCTTCATCCCGCCGCTCAGGAGCAGTGCCAACACAGGAAGGGCACTAAGAATCCATCCTGCCCAGAGCGCCGTTTTTGAGACGCGTGGGGGTACGAAATCAGCTTGGGTCATCGCATACCTTTCAGGTGAGGCTCATGGTGCCAACAGGTTCAGCTCGGGTTTGCGGCTCTACTCGAAGCGTCAATCCGTCGCGGGGCCGGATCGCGATCAACGCATCGGGGATGACGGGCGGATGCCCCGACGGCAGCGTTAGTCGGCACTGAGGGGCGATCGTGGCGAGTGCGAGAACCATCTCCATCGTGGCGAACGTGTTGCCGATGCAGACGTGCGGGCCCGCTCCGAAGGGGATGTAGGCGTGCTGCGGGATCGAATCGACGCGCTCGGGGGTGAAGCGATCAGGGTCGAATCGTTCCGGATCGGGGAAGAACCGAGGATCGCGATGCAGCACCCAGGGATAGATGTAGACCCACGCCCCTTGCGGCAGCTCGTATCCGCCGATCGTCACCTTTTGGGTGGCGACGCGGGGAATGAGCGCCCACGTTGGCGGGTAGATCCGCATCGACTCTTTGACGACGCGCGTCGTGTAGGGGAGCGCGGTCAGGTCCGCATACGTGGCCGGGCGTCCCTGCAGCAGGCCCTGGGCCTCTTCGCGAACCTGAGACGCGACCTCGGGGTGCTTCGCCAGGAGATACCAGGTCCAGGTCAGCCCTGCCGCGGTCGTGTCGTGGCCGGCATTGAAGAGAGTGATTGCCTCGTCGCGAGCCTGCTCGTCGGTCATGCCGGTGCCGTCCCCTTCTTCGTCGACGGCCGCCAGCAGCATCGACAAGAGGTCGCCTCGATCTTCGCCGCTGGCTCGCCGCTCGCGAATGATGCGACGAATCACGCGGTCGACAACGCCGATCGCTTCGCGCTTGCGGCGGTTCTCGGCAGTCGGAACCCAAAGGGGCCATTGAATCATGCGACCAGTCTGCTCGGTGACGAACTGTGAGATCGTCTCGGTTGCCGCGCCGAGCGCTTCCTCCGAGCCGGATATGTCGGCTCCGAACAGCGTCCGCGCGACAATAGCCAGCGTGAGGCGCCGCATTTCGAGCGGGACGTTAATTTCCGAACCGAGAGCCCAGGAATTGACCGCTTGCCGGGCGCAGTCGACGATCGTCTTGGCATAACCGTCGAAACGCTTGGGGCTGAAGGCCGGCTGCACGAGCCGCCGCTGGCGGAGCCAAAAATCTCCCTCGCTGAGCACGAGGCCGTTGCCATCGACGTCGCGCAAGGCTCGAATCAGCCGCGGCAGCTTTCGAAAACTCTTGCCGCGGGTGATGAGGACCTCTTTGACGAGATCCGGATGGTTGGCGAAATAGAGATGCACCGGGCCGAGATGGAAGTAGGCTAGATCGCCGTACGTGCGTGCCAGTTCGAGCGGGTAATCGAGCCGCTCGGTTTGCAGCCGGCGCGCGAGCGACCAGTCGAAGTAGCCGGTTCTCGGTCCGGGAGGAAAACGGCGTCCGGCAGGCATGACGGATCCCCACCTCGAGCGGCTGGTGGGCCGGCGGCCCGAAGCCGGGCCTTGTCCCACCCTACGATCCCCGGCGTCAGTACTCGAACTGCTCGCTTTGATCTTGTTCGACGCCGGCGAATGATGATTTCGCCACTTGCCGTATTTTACGCGAAGCGACCTCTTGGCGGAGGCGTTCGAGGGCGGCCTCGATCGGCATCGTTCCCAAGTCGCCGTCGATGCGATCGCGGAGCGCGACCGCCTCTTGCTCGGCCTCCTTCGGGCCGACGACGGCCATGTAAGGAATCAAATCGAGTTGCGCGTCGCGGATCTTCGCCTGAACCTTCGCGTTCCGCGTGTCGATCGACACGCGGAAGCCGGCCTCGCGGAACTGTTGCTCGACCTGCCGCGCGTAGTCGAGCGACTTATCCGACAGGGGCAGAACGCGGATCTGCTCGGGCGCGAGCCACAGCGGGAAGGCGCCGGCGAAGTGTTCGATCAGCACGCCGACGAACCGCTCCATCGAGCCGAACGGAGCCCGGTGGATCATCACCGGGCGATGCGCGTGGTTGTCGGCGCCGATGTATTCGAGCTGGAACCGCTCGGGCAGGTTGTAGTCGAGCTGCACGGTGCCGAGCTGCCATTCGCGGCCCAAGCAATCGCAGACCATGAAGTCGGCCTTCGGCCCATAGAACGCCGCCTCGCCCAGCGCAGCGGCGAACTTCAGACCCGAACGTTCCAATACGTTCCGCAAGGCCGACTCTGCCTTCTGCCAGTTTTCGTCGCTGCCGACGTACTTATCGCTTTTTGGATCGCGGAGCGAGAGCTGCACGCGGTAGTCCTCTAGCCCGACCGACTCGAGAACGAACTTCACCAGGTCGAGCGTGACGCGAAACTCTTCCTCGACCTGCTCCGGAGTGCAGAAGAGGTGTGCGTCGTCCTGCGTCAAGCCGCGCACGCGCAGCATGCCGTTCAGCTCGCCCGACTGCTCGTGGCGATAAACCGTGCCAAACTCCGCCAAGCGCACCGGAAGGTCGCGGTAACTCCGCGGCTCGGCTTTATAGATTTGGATGTGGTGCGGACAGTTCATTGGCTTGAGCAGGTAACGCTCTTGCCCATGCTCCCAGCGGCGGAGCGATTGGATCTTTTCCTCGTTGGAAGCAGCCGCGTGATAGCCGTCGAGGTTCGCACCCATCACGTCGGCCGCCGAGATCAGTTTTTTCTCTTGCTCGGCAGAGAGCGTGCTCGCGGTCAACTGGCGAATCCAGAAATCAACCAGCTGTCCGGCGTCGTGGCCGAAGAGCGGAGTAAACTGCGCGTCGCGGTAATAGGGAAAGTGGCCGCTGGTTTCGTACATCTCCACGCGGCCGATGTGGGGCGAATAGACCGGTTGATAGCCGCGAGCGAGCAGCTCCTTCTTGATGAATTCTTCCAAGAGCGCGCGGACAGTCGCCCCCTTAGGCATCCAGAGGACGAGTCCCTGCCCCACGTCGTTGCTGACGGCAAACAGCCCGAGCTTTTTTCCCAGCACGCGATGGTCCCGCCGCTTGGCCTCTTCGACCTGCGTGAGATACGCGTCGAGCTCGTCCTTCTTGAAGAAAGCGGTGCCGTAGAGCCGCTGCAGCTGGCGGTTGGCCGCGTCCCCTTTCCAATAGGAACCCGCCACGGTCAGCAACTTGAACGCCTTGATCCGCCCAGCGTCCGGGATATGCGGCCCGCGGCAAAGGTCGACAAACTCGCCCTGTCGGTAAAAACTGACGGTCGGATGTTGGGCGAGGCCGGTGTCGATATGCTCGACCTTCAACTCCTGGCTTAGACCCTCGCAGAATTCGCGTGCCTCCTTGCGATCGAGAAGAAATCGCTCGAACGGCTCGGCATCCTTGACGATCTTCCGCATCTCTTCTTCGATCCGCGGAAAATCTTCCTCGCTGATTTTGTGCGGGCAGTCGATGTCGTAATAGAAGCCGTTGGCCAGCGTGGGCCCGAACGCCAGATTGACGTTGGGGAACAGCCGCATCACAGCCCGAGCCATCACGTGAGCACACGAGTGCCGTAACACACCCAGCGCTTCGGAATCGCGATCGGTCAGCAGCCTCAGATCGACGGGTTTCGTGACATCGGCAACTTCCTTGAGCGGCCTCGCGCTGTCGACGACAGAGCCATTCGTCTTCGCCGCCAGCACGGCCTGAGCGAGCCGCGGACTGATGCTCTTAGCAACGTCGAGGCTGGTGCTTTCGTCCGCATATTCCTTGACCGAACCGTCCGGCAAGCGAACCGAGATCATGTCAGGCAGATTCCTCAAACGCGCGAAGCCCGATCCCCGCCTCAACGAATGGCGGAAGCCCCGGGGTTTCGACAGGCCTGCTGGTATATAGCCGAGCGGCCGCGCGAGCGTCAAGAAGGCCAAAAATGGCGAGCGGCGGATCTCTAATCGTCTATAGAAGGACAGCGGGTCAGCGGAAAAGGTTCTGCGCGTTCTCAATCTGCTTAGGGGTCCGGGCTGCCGTCTGCCTACCAGCGAGCCTCGACCCCGAGGTTCAGGCCCTGAAGGATCATGCCCCCGCCGTTGTGCACTTCGTTGCCGCTCGGCGACGCTGCGAAGGCGAAATCGAGCTGATCCGGGCCGAGGGCCACTCCTTGGATCCCGATGAGGGTGTAGCCGGCCTTGAGGTTCCAGGCGTCCGTCAGGCGATAGAGTGCCGACAGGTCGAGCTCGCCGACAAAAGCGACGCCGACTTCGCTGCCCGACACGGTCGGCCGTAGCGCGAAGTTAGGAAAGTCGGTCACCGTTTGCGTCTCTTCCATATCGTTCGCATAGACGCCGGCCTCGACGGTCGCCTCCCAGCCGACCCGACCCCACGTACGTCGCCACCGGGCCCCCGCCTGAACGCCGAAAAGCTGATTGACCGTGCGAATGTTGTAGCTGCCTTCTTCGACCGCACCGGAAACAACTCTCTCTGCCGAAATATCGAGATCATCGCCGAGAACGAGGTAGCGAAAGCCCGTAAACCATTCAAAAGACTGACAGCTCAGCTCACCGCAGCCGCAGGCGTCGCGGCAGTCGTTGCAGCATCCGCAACAGCACGGCAAATTGATTTCGAGACTCTGCACCCAGGAAGAATCCGTCATCTGAACGCCGCTCATATCAACAAAGACATTCCCGACCAGGTTCCCCCCCAAGGTCAGGAACGCGCTCGGATTAGGCTGTGTGGCAGACGCGGACGCGTTTCCGCCAAAGAGCCCGAAATACGAGACTTCCAGCGCCAAGCCTCCGCAAAGGCGCATGCCCGCCGTTACTCGCAAGCCGGGGTCGAAGCCGAGATCGACATCCGCGGTTGAAAGGAATGATCTGCCCGTGTTGGGGTCGACGACGACGGACTGGTGATTAAAGAGCGATTGCCGCGCCAGGAACAGTCCCTCGACCTCAAAGTAGAAACAGGGACACGGAGTGCAGGAACAGATCGGGCCCAGTCCGCAGAGACTATCGTCTTGCGAATCCGCGAATGTCGGCGCCGCTTGTTGTCTGTAGGGAACTGGCGCCGTTGGGTCGGTGACGGGCACGATCACGCTCAACCCCGGTTGTAGGCGGTCATCAGGCCGAGTCCAGTTGGCATCGCCGCCTTGTGCGGCGGTCGGCACTATGCCGCGCTCGGTCAGATCCATCGGGCAAAAACTCGCCTGGGAGAGCTGCGCCACACCTTGGGCCACCGCAAGCGAACAACTTCTCGAGACGAGAACGACGAACACGAGTGCGACTGCGATTTTCAAGACATTCACCCCCCGGCAATTCCGGCGACACCTAAGCAACGACTGCCATAAGAAACGACGGGCGATGACCAGTTCTTATTTGTCAGGGTCGTCAACCGCCGGATTGTTGATCTATCGTCGACGACGCGCGCGCAACCTGATGTCGCTAGCCATCGCCCTTCAGGAGAGTGTGTGACTACCCTCTGATTCGGCAACAGCTTTGTAGTGCTTGAAGCAATCTTGGGAGCTCTCAACGTGGCCGCGCCGAACGCGTTTCCGTATTGAGCGTTAGACGCCTCTAAAGAAACTACGTAGTCCGCAAAAATGCGCCGCCAAAGCGCGAGCCAAGATTCCGCGGCCAACCGCGGAACATGCGGTCATCAGCATCACTGCGGTTGCTCATTCGCCGAACTTACGGTTCTGTCGTTGAGTTCCTGCGGAAGGGCGCGACGACTTCATTTCATCTCTCGAACGCGCCGCGGCGGACAATTTGCAAAACACGATGTCGCAAAAAGTGCGATAGTTATCCCGCGTTGATTCTTGTGAGCATGCAGGCGGCGGAACGGCGGCGGAGGCTACGCGATCAGCATGAGGACGTTGATTGAAGATCCACACTCGACGTCCACTCTTCATGCCGTGCGTGCGTCGTCGGTATCCGCATGCGTAGTTTGCTTCGCCGAGCAAGCCGTCAACCTCTGGCTGCGCGTAGTCAGTCGTCGCTGAACACATTCCATGCGGAGTTGCACAATGTTTTCTCTCAAAGTCGTTCGGTTGTTCAAAAAGCCCCGATCCTGCAAACGGAGCGGCCGGACATCTACACCCTGGGCGCCCGCGCTGGAGTGTCTGGAGGATCGCCGAATGCTCACAAGTATTCTGGCCTCGGCGGGAAGTTTCGCGGTTCTGGGTGCCTCAACGGTAACCAACACCGGCCCGACCACCCTCACCGGCAATCTGGGTGTGTCCCCGGGTACATCCATCACGGGTCTTGGGAGCATCGCGATCAATGGATCGGTTCACCAAGCGGATGCCGTCGCGGCGCAGGCGCAGGTTGACAGCACCACGGCGTTTAATGGATTAGCAGCGATGCCGGTCACCGCCGACTTGACTGGTCACAATTTGGGCGGACTCACGCTCACGCCGGGCGTCTATCGTTTTGACTCGTCGGCCCAGTTGACAGGAACTCTCGACCTCAACGCGCAGGGCAACAACAACGCGTTCTGGGTTTTCCAGATTGGCAGCACGCTGACAACGGCGAGCGGCTCGTCTGTGGTGGTAACCAATTTCGGCTCCAATGGCGGCTCCGATGACGGCCTGTTCTGGCAGGTCGGCAGTTCCGCCACGCTCGGCACCACGACTTCGTTCGAAGGGAATATTCTTGCGCAGGCGAGCGTCACGCTCGACACCGCCGCGACAATACTGAACGGCCGAGCCCTGGCGCTGACGGGCGCGGTGACGATGGATACCAACGTGATCAGTAACGTTTGCCCCGTCGGCGGCCCCGGCAACGGCGGCCCCGGGTACAGCGGCGGGCTCGAGTTTTCGGGCGGCACTATCGTGCCCGTTCCCGCCGACTCCGGCGTCATCACAGGCGAAAAGTTCAACGATCTGAACGGGAGCGGGGTGCTGACTGGCACCGATCCCGGTCTCGCGGGCTTTACGATTTACGTGGACGTCAACAACAACGGCGTGTTCGACAGTGCTACGGAGCCGTCGGCGGTGACCGGACCGGGGGGAACGTACGTCATCACCGGGGTCGCGCCGGGCACCTATAAAGTGCGGGAAGTCGGCCAGACCGGCTGGACGAACTCCTTCCCGGGGACGACCGACGCCTTCGGCCCCTTGCAGACAGTCACGGTGCCGGCGTCCGGATCCGTTTCGGGGGTCAACTTCGGCAATTACGAACGAACTTCGGTCCACGGCTACAAATTCAATGACCTGAACGACAACGGTGTGGACAACAGCGAGCCGCGGCTTGGCGGCGTGACGATCGTGCTGACGGGTACCAACGGCCGGGGTCAGGCGGTTTCGGAGACCACGACGACGGCGGCCAACGGCGAGTATGCGTTCACACCCTTGGCTCCGGGAACGTACACGGTGAGCGAGCAAGTCCCCGCGGGCTGGACGCAAACGGCTGGCGGGGCCACGTTCATTCTCACCAGTGGTGAAGAGGTTGTTGCTACCGCAGGCGAGGCGGGCACGCTGCTGCCCGGTCAGACCGAGGTGCTCACCGCGGGGCTGGCCTTCGGCGACCATCAAGATACTGTTGTTGTCATCGGGCCGGGCAAGAGTGCGAATCTGCCGGCAAACGTCCAGGTAATCGACGCAGTGACCGGAGCTGTGTTGGCGCAGTTCGCACCCTTTGGGAACACCTTCCAAGGCGGCGTCCGGGTCGCCACCGGCGATCTCACCGGCGGCGGCGTCGACGACATCGTGACGGCTCCGGGTTGGAGCACTGTTGGACAAGTTCGCGTGTATACCGAAGCGGGCGTTCTGCTGACGTCGTTCGACCCGTATGGTCCGACCTTCATGGGCGGCGTCCAGGTGGCCGTCGGTGACGTCACCGGCGACGGGTTGGGCGACATCGTCACGGTCCCTAGCACCGGACCTGCCTTGGTGAAGGTGTTCCACCCCGTGATTGTCGGTGGCGTGCCCACGTTCAATGCGGCGGCGCCCTATCGGGAGTTCCTTGCCTTCCCCTCATCGTTTGTCGGAGGAGCGGTGGTTGCCGCGGCCGACATGGGAAGCACCCCGGTGGCCAACGGACCGTTCGACACCCTGCTGCAGGACGGGAAGGCGGAAATCATCGTCGGGAGCGGCGCCGGCATGAAGGCGACCGTGAAGGTGTTCGACGTGAGCCACATGACCACGCTCCTGCCGACCACCGTACCCAAGGCCGCTGGGAGTTTTACTCCGTTCAGCACTCCAACGCACACCTTCGCCGGGGGAGTGTCCCTCGATGTGGCGCGGTTCACTGCCTCTCTCGTGCCGGACATTTTGGTGGGTGCCGGCGTCAATGGCCATTCGATGGTGGACGTTTGGGCGTGGAGCGCCAGCACTGCCGCCACGTTGTCCAGCCTGTCGGCGAATGGGACCGGCTTTGCCGCGTTCACGGATGCGAGTAACAACTCGCCGGTCGAGGTCGCGGCAGTGGACACCACGGGCGACGGCATCGCGGATGAGATTGTTGTCGCGCAAGGACCGGGTGGGACCACGGAGCAGATCCGCAAGTTCAACGTGACTAGCACCGCGCCGCTCGAGGTCTCGGCGTTCACGACGATCCCCGGCACCTTCATGGACCCTTACTTCGTTGCGGCACTGGACGAACCGGCTCCGCTGCCGATTTGAAGAAAGTAACCCGAAACGCTCTTCGCCGACCGCATCGCCTCGTCTCTGGCGAATGCGGGAGACGCCACGAGAGCAGGCAGCATATCGGAGACAATTTCTGGTGATCGAGCTTCCAGAGTCTCAGCCGGTCCCTTCGGTTGGCGGGCTCGTCGTCGAGAATTTTTCGGGTTGTTTACACGATCGTAGAAACACGGGGTCTGCGGCGACCGCTTCTGGCAGTAAAATGCAGCAAGAATGTCGTGCGCAGATTCCCGGCCCCGACTCCGCTGCGCGCCGACTTGGGATGTCGGATCGCACCCTGTTGGGCTCAAATCCAACCTGCCCCAGGGCGGAACGATTCGGGAGGTTCGTCTGAGATTCGTCGGTCGACATCTTGCGATGGTGTTAGCGCGTCTCGGCGGTCCAAGAGTTGTGGGTCAACTACTCTTGAGGACAGCGAATAAGAAGTTGACCCACAGTAAGACCCATTGGCGAGGGGATCTGCGGCGAAAAACGGTGGGTCGGGTCACATTCTTTCATATAGGGAGCTGACCCACAAAAAAGTTGACCCACCGGCACAACGGGAAGCGCGCGGATCAGACCCCAGATCACAAACAAGAGGCAACAGAGGGCACAGGCGACTGGCTTTGGGCTTCCAGCTCTGTTTCCTCCGTGGCTTCCTGTTACCCCGTTTAATTCCCACAGGGACGGGACGTGAAGTGCGTCCTCAAGGGGGCGGTTTAAAGCTCGTCCAGACTGCGCGGCCAGTCGTTCTTCAAGAGCCGCGAGAGGGAGCGGTCGGCCAGGATGCGGCCGCCGGTCTGGCAGCGCGGGCAGTAGTTCGTTTCGTTGTCGGCGTAGCGGATCCGCTGCACCGGCGCACCGCACACCGGGCACGGTTTGCCGAAGCGGCCATGGACTGCCATCTCCGGGCGGAAGGCGGTGACTTTTTCGGGGAAGGTGTCGCCTACCTGCTCTCGCAAGCGGTCGGTCCATTCCGCGAGCACGTCTCGGACCGCCTCGAACAATCGTCGTGTTTCCTCGGGCGAAAGCTTTTGCGTTTGGGCCAGGGGCGAGAGCTGCGCGCTGTGCAGGATCTCATCCGAATAGGCGTTGCCGATGCCGCTGAAGGATCGCGGGTCGCTGAGCGCCCGCTTGAGCGTGTGGTTCTCACGCTTGAGTTCCGCCTCGAATTGCTCAAGTGACGCCGAAAGGACTTCCAGTCCGCCGGGATCCAGTTCGGCTAGAGCGGCCGCGCCTTCCAGGAGCCAGAGACCGGCTCGTCGCTTGCTGCCGGCTTCGGTGAGCGTGAGGGTCCCCCTGTCAAAATCAAAGGCGGCGAGGTTTTGTTTGCCGGCAAGCTTTGCGCCCGCAGGCTTCCAGTGCAATCGGCCGGCGATCATCAGGTGCAACACCAGCCAGAGATCCCCGTCGAGGCCGATCGCGATCCGCTTGCCGATGCGCCTCAGCTCGCCGACTCGTTTCCCCTCGGCCACACTCAGGGGCGGCTCGTAGGTGCGCACCACGAATGGACTATTGACGCGAATTTTGAGCAGCAACTGCCCGACGATCCGGCGCTCGAGGGCCTCGATATAGACCGTAATGTCGGGCAGCTCGGGCATTGGACTCGCCGGACGGCGGCTGAGCGGTAGACGTAAGGTGGGACAAGGCCCGCCTCGGGCCGCCGGCCCACTATTTTATAGAGAACAACCGCCGCCCTTGGTGCGATGGTGGGCCGGCGTCCGCCTTCGGCGGCCTTGTCCCACCTTACAATCAGGCGTCGACGCCGGGCGCAACGGTTAGTTTTTTTCTTGGCTGTCCGAACTGTTCGGCGCGTAGTGAAACATCTCTTCGAGGTCTGCCAGGTCGACCGGCTTGATCGCGTAGCGATGAAAGCCCGCCTCGCGAGCCTTGTTGCGGTCCTCTTCCTCGCCGCGTCCCGAAACAGCGATGAACAGGGAGCGTTCACCGCCGGGTTTACCGCGGAGTTGACGCACGACGTCGAAGCCCGACATCTCCGGCATGCCCAGGTCCATCAGAACAATCTCGGGCTTGAATCGCTCATAAACGGCCAGCGCCTCACGGCCCGAAGTGACCGTCTGCACCTCGTAGCCTCGCATTTTCAGCAGCATG
>DASZIA010000324.1:0-3287 GCA_035949535.1 Planctomycetaceae bacterium
GTTTTGACCCCGCCGGTGCAAGTCTACAGCATCTATAAACTGCTTAACGCTCATGCACTGTCGACGCACACGCTTGCCGACCTCCTTGCCCCCGGCTTGCTCGGCATGGTTTTCAGCTTTGCGGCTGGGTTGCTCGCGCTGCGTTTCTTGTCGGTGGTGTTGGAGCGAGGCCGATGGAAGTATTTTGGATTCTACTGCCTGGCGGCGGCTGCCGTGGTTTGGGGCGCGGACTTTCTGCTTCCAACCGCGTAAAGTTGATGTCGGGTTGCTGCGACGGCGACAGGACCTGATTCGAGCCGTTTCGCCCCTTGCCATTCAGCCAGAGTGACGAGCGATGACGACGAGTTTTGTGGAAAGGAACCTGCAGCGGCTGAAAAATGTCCGTGAGTATTGCCGCGAGATCGGGTTGCCGGGCACGATCTCGCTGGTGCGACAGAAGGTCGCGCACGTGCCCGTCTTTGAGCTCAAAGTCCGAGGGATCGACACGCCAGTCTTCTGCCGCGCGCAGGGGTCAGACTTTGCGGTATTGCGTCAGGTGCTCGGGCACCAGGACGCGGCCATCCAATTCGACCATCCGCCCAAACTGATCATCGATGCCGGAGCCAACGTCGGATATTCCTCGCTCGTTTTCATGTCGCACTATCCCTCCGCGACCATCGTGGCAGTCGAGCCGGACAAAACGAACTGCGCGGTGTTTCGCAAGAATTGTGCGGCGTATTCCAACATTCGTCTGCTGGAAGGGGCGGTTTGGCCGCGCTCGAAGACGCTTGCCATCACGAACCCCGAGGCCGATCCGTGGGCGTTTCACGTGAATGAGACAACCTCCCAAGAGCGCGAGGGTCTGGTGCGTGCCTACACGATTGCCGAAATCATCGACATGCACGGCGGCGGGCGCGTCGATCTGCTGAAGCTCGACATCGAAGGGGCCGAATGTGCTCTGTTCACTGACGGGGCCGAAGAATGGCTCGGCCGCGTCGACGTGATTCTGGTCGAACTGCACGACCATTTCGTCCGCGGCTGTCGCGCTGCGTTTGACGCGCTTCTCGAGAACGTCCCTCATGTTCGCGAACAGCACGGGGAATACGACTGTGCCCGCCTGCAGCCGCCGCATCAATCCAGCTGATTGCTCATCCCTTGGGCATGTTTGCATGCTCCGACTCGGCCTCCGCTCGCGAGCCCTTTCCTCGCTGTTGTTTTCTTTTTGCTTGCTTACGCTCACATCGACGCTTCGAGCAGCGGACGTCAAGCACGTCGTGTTGGTGAGTGTGGACGGGCTTGCAGCCGCCTATCTGGACGATCCCAAGGCCGATCTGCCGACGCTGCGGCGGCTGCGAAAGCTCGGCGCGTCGGCCGAAGGAATGATCACGTCCTTTCCGAGCGTGACCTGGCCCTCCCACACGTCGCTCATCACGGGGACTCGGCCGCGAACGCATGGCGTGCTGGCGAACACCGTCTTTGACCGGCGGTCGCGGCAGCCGATTGTCTATATCGGCGATCCCGTGTTGACCAAGGAGCAGACCGTTCACGTGCCCACGCTTTACGACGCGGCCCACACCGCAGGGTTGAAGACAGCTGCGGTCATCTGGCCCGCGACGAATGGCGCCAGCAGTCTCGACTGGATAATCCCCGATGCGGCGCGGAAGGAGTTGCATCAGCGATATACCACGCCGGGGCTCGTGGCTGAATTGGGTGCGGCCGGCATCGATCTCTCGCAGCTCGGGAGCTGGGGCTGGCAGAAACAGTATGCACTGCGTCGCGATCGACTCTACGCGCAAGCGGCCGCTTACCTCATCGAGAAGAAGCAGGTCAACCTCCTCCTCGTGCACTTGGTCTCGGCCGATGGAATTCAGCACGTCTTCGGGCCGCAGACATTTCCCGCGTACCAGGCGGTGGCTTTCGAGGATCGCTGCGTGAAGGTGATCTGGGACGCGCTCAGGAAATCACCGCTCGCGGATAGCTCGGCTCTGTTTGTGGTCTCCGATCACGGGTTTGCGCCTTACGACAAGTTGATCCGACCCAACGTGATCCTCGCACGGCTCGGCTTGATCGAGTCGGACAAGGCCGGCAACGTTGTGCGGCGCAGCGCCTGGAGTGTCACGACCGGGGGCTCGGCCTTCCTCTATTTGTTCGACCAACGGGCGCAAGAGCGGGCTCCCGAAATCCGTGCCAAGCTGAAGAAGCTCGATGCCATCGAGAGCGTAATGGAGCCGGCCGAGTTCGAAAAACTCGGCCTGCCCGGCCCCGAGGAAAATCCCGAAATGGCCCAGCTCGTGTTGACGACGCGGCCCGGCTTTGCGTTCGACGATGCGGTCGTTGGCGAGCCGCTCGTTGATGCGGGCGGACACAAGGGATGTCACGGACATCGACCGGAACCGCGATTTATGCAGGCGACCTTTATCGCCTGGGGAGCCGGAATTCGGGCCGGTGCGCGACTCAAGACCATTGAGAACATCGACGTCGCGCCAACCATCGCCCGTCTGCTGCATATTTCGTTGCCCACTGCCGAAGGGCGGGTCGTCGACGAAATTCTTGCGCCCTAGCCGCGAGCTTTCCCGCACACGGAAGCAAACGCCGGCGGTCCGAGGTATCGATCAGGCAGCTGGACCGATCTTGTCGCATCGGCCGATTTCGCCTATCTTTCCCGCCCCATTCGGTAAGCCGGCTGCCGATTCACCTCCGGGTTTCCTGTCTCCCTACGACTAGCGCTCTTTGCGAGACCCACGATGCGTGATGTGCTCTTCGCTCGGAAGATGACCGGCCTGTTGCGGCGATTCACTCGTCCGCTGGCGTTGATACTTATCGCCGCGCTGTCGCTGCAGGCAGCGTCGTGCGGAACAATCATTCATCCGGAACGCTGGGGCCAGCCCCGCACTGGTCCGCTCGATCCGTCGATTGTGGTTCTCGACGGACTGGGAGTGCTCCTGTTTGTGATTCCCGGCATCGTGGCGTTCGTAGTCGATTTTTCGACCGGTGCCATTTATCTGCCCGGGCCGGCCTACTCTCCCTATCCGGGGCCGCCGCGGGTGGTCTATCCGCCGCCGGGCGCGTATCCGCCCCCGGGAGCCTATCCGGTTCCCGGCGGTCCGCCGCCCGCTCCGGTGCCGCTGACGCGGATCGATAACGATCCGACGACGCTCAACAAAGAAAAGATCCAAGCGATCGTCCGCGCACAGACGGGCCGCGACGTTGATCTCGATGGGCCAGACGTCGGCGTGCAGCGAGTGAAAGACGTCGACGACGCCTCGCGCCTGCTGAACGCGGCGCGAGAACAATAAGACCGCGTCGGT
>DASZIA010000325.1:0-2249 GCA_035949535.1 Planctomycetaceae bacterium
ATTTAAGGTGTTGAGGGTTAATTCGCGCCGATTGAGCGCCTGGACCGCGGAGGGCATCTGGGCGTCGTCGCAAGGTGAAAAGCGTGCGCTTGATTGTCTGATTTCGATCGCGAAACAAAGCTTTTCTGTACACTGCCATCTTCGCCGCTCCCGGGGCACCTTGAAAATCGTGTTTCAGCTCGAATTGCTGAGCGCGCGAGAATCGCCGCAGCTTCGCGAGCCGGACAATTTGCGCACTTTCGTCGTCATCCCAGGTAGGGCCAGGATTCTTCCATAATATGCGTCATGTAGAACGGGCATTTTGACCGACATAGGTCCTGGCCCTTCAGTTGCTAGGGTGGATGTGCGCAATTTAGAGTTCGACCAGGAATGTCCCCGGGGGCGGGTTCAACTGAGTCGCGGCTAAGTTTCTGAAACCACAGGCAGTTTAGCGGCGTCCCAGGCGGCCAGGCCGCCGGCCATCTCGATGAGATTCGTGATCCCATAACGGTGCAGGATGCTGGCGGCAATGGAAGACCGGTATCCGCCCGCGCAATGGATGGCAATGCGGCGGTCGTGGGGGACTTCAGCGATACGCTCCTGCAAATGGTTGAGCGGAATGTTCCAACTTCCGGCAATATGCTTGGTCGCCCACTCGCGCGAATTCCTGATATCCAGCACCAGGGGGGGCTCCGCACTCGCCAATTCGTCCGCTGCCTTCTGGGCACTGACGCGTTCTGTCGGCCATACCAGGTCCGGTCTTTCTGCGAGGGCTTGCATACCCCCTCGCAGATAGCCTCTTACGTGATCAAATCCGATACGGCCCAGGCGCAAGGCGGCTTCCAGTTCGCGTCCCGGCTCGGCAATGATCACGATTGGCGCGGCGCGATCGAGTACTGTTCCGGCCCAGGTTGCGTATTGGCCACCTAATCCAATGTTGATGCTTCTGGCGAGGTGCCCCTTGGCATATTCCGCCGCATCCCGCACGTCGAGGATCTGGGCACCGGCGTCTCCCAGCCCGATCACTTCGTCGAGCTCGACGGGGTGAAGAACCTCTTTCAGATTCTTGTTCAGCGTGGCATGCTCGCGAGTGTTCAGGATGGCATCGTAAGTGAAGTATGGCGGAGCGTCGGGCTGGTCAACCGTGACGAGACGAACGAACGCCTCCTCAGACATCGGCTGCAGCGCGTAATTGAAGCGCCGCTGATCTCCAAGCGAAGAAACGGTGTCGGAGGAAAGCTGCTTGCCGCAAAGGGATCCTGCGCCATGCGCCGGGTAAACCAGCGTTTCGTCGGGAAGTGTCAACAATTTGTCGCGGACGGAGGCGTAAAGATGCGCGCCGAGATTGTTGGCTGTCCAACCCAGCGAAGCCCGCAAGTCGGGGCGACCGACGTCCCCGATGAACAAGGTATCGCCGGTGAGGACGGCGTGAGGTTTTGCCGGGTCCTTCTCCAGATCGAAGACTAGGATCGAGATGGACTCGATGGTGTGTCCCGGTGTTTCGAGAACTTGTACGCGCAGCCCTGGGAACTCGAGCGTGTCTCCGTCCCTCATCGACACAAATGCGTATTCCGCCTTTGCGCGGGCACCAAGACGGATGGTAGCGCCGCAACGGTCGCGCAGATCCAGATGCCCAGCAACGAAGTCAGCATGGAAGTGGGTCAGGAAGACGTGGCGGATTTCGAGGCCAAATTTCTCAGCGTCGACTAGGTACTGGTGAATATCGCGTTGTGGGTCGACAATAATCGCGGTCGAACTCGCCTCGTCACCGAGTAGGTAGGAGGCATGGGCCAGGCAGCCCAGGTAGTACTGTTTCAGGACCATAAGAATCTCTTTCTGTCATCACAGCGCGCATAAGGCACGCATCCCTGAGAAATTGGGCGAGGAAGGCGCCCGCAACTGGGCAGATCCCCGCCAAAAGCAACCCAATCACCTCACATCTCGCCTCTTCATTCCGTCATCGAACGCATTGGTTTGGGTACCTGTGGTGGCGTTATTGGGGTTGGGTGGTCGTGCGGAGGTAGGGCTTGACGGTCTTGTAGCCCGGGAAGGTCTTGTCGGCTTCCTCATTGGAGACGACTCCGGTGATGATGACGTCGTCGCCCTGCTTCCAGTTGGCGGGGGTGGCCACCTGGTGTTTGGCGGTGAGCTGCATGGAGTCGAGGACGCGGAGGACCTCGTCAAAGTTGCGGCCGGTGGTCATAGGATAACTGAGCTGCAGCTTTATCTTCTTGTCAGGGCCGATGACGAAGACGGTGCGGACGGCGGCG
>DASZIA010000326.1:0-4045 GCA_035949535.1 Planctomycetaceae bacterium
AAGCCATCTGTGCGAGGGAGCCTGATCTAATCTATCCGTGCCCAGGCGACAAAGTCTTCGGCGGCTGCGTAATCCATTTTATCGGCAAGCGCGCAAAGGTCTCTTTACTCTGTTCCGTCGCTTCGGCCAGCCGACCGCGTACGTATCGTAGGGAGCGGCAATTTGTTATGTCAAAGGCACGACTTTGGCCGACTCCCCCTGCGCGGCCGGCGGGCTCTATAATCGAAGTCGGTTTTGACCGTCCCCTCTTTCCCCTCTTACGAACCCTGCCGTGAACCGTCCCGAAGTCGAACGCGACAAAAGCCAATGGGATCTCGCCGCCGAGACGGTGACTGTCCGCATTCGGTGGTTCGGCCTCTGCGTCGGTTATGTGCTGGTGAATTTTGTCGACCGGGACCC
Source organism: Planctomycetaceae bacterium (assembly GCA_035949535.1). Lineage (GTDB taxonomy): Bacteria > Planctomycetota > Planctomycetia > Planctomycetales > Planctomycetaceae > DASPSM01. The sequence goes on from DASZIA010000326.1 coordinate 400, forward strand.
CGGCAACCGCCTGGTGCTCAACGCCATTCTCACGCTGGGCGCCCTCTATGCGATGATCGACACCGTATGGAGCCTGCGCGGGAAGGTCTTCTTGGCCCAGTTCCCGCTCGCAATCTCTTTCATGGAGGCGGTATTCATCGGGCTCTTATGCTACTTCGACCGGCATGGGGTCGAGAGCCCGTTCCGCTTCTACTACTTCCTGTCGCTCCTGGTCTGCGCGATCCGCCATTCGTCGGCGATCACCTACGCGACGTTCGCTCTGCACGCCGTCAGCTTCAGCTTTTTAGCGCTGAGCCCGGAATTCAGCCGCCGACAGGACACAACGACCCTCGTCCTCACCCTGATCTTGCTTGGCTGGGGAACGTGGGGCAGCATGGCGCTTAGCAACCTGCTGAAATCGACCAGCCGCCGACTGGGCGAACTCAACGCAGAACTGCAGGACAATCAGGGGCTCTTGGAAGAGCGCATTCGCGAGCGCACGCTGGAGCTGCAAGAGTCGCAGGCGCATCTCGTCCAGCAAGAAAAACAGGCGGCCTTCGGCCTCTTGGCCGCGGGCATCGCTCACGAGGTCGGCAATCCCCTGGCGGCCATCAGCTCGCTCGTGCAGATGCTCAAGCGGCGTCAAAATGATTCCTACACCGGCGAGCGGCTGGCGATGGTTGACGACCAGCTGCGCCGCATCCAGCGGACGCTGCGAGAACTGGTTGATTTCAGCCGGCCCGCGACCAAGGATCGTCGGCTCTGCGACATTCACGAGGTTCTCGACGCGGCGCTCAACATCGCGAAATATTACAAGCGAAAAAAGGGGAAGCGGATCGTCACTCGCTACGCGGAAGGACTTCCCAAGCTCCGCGTGGTCCGCGATCAGTTAGTGCAGGTGTTTTTGAACCTTGTGCTCAACTCGCTCGACGCGACCGAAGAAGGGGGTACGATCGAACTGACAACCGAACTCAAGGACGGCTGGATTCGAGTCGCTGTCCGCGACGACGGCGCCGGCATCCCCGAGCGGGATCAGGCGGCCATTTTCCAGCCCTATTTCACCACCAAGGAAACGGGGACCGGACTCGGACTGTTTGTCTGTCGCAACATCCTCGAAGAAACGGGCGAGGGTCGGATCGAGCTGACCCAGACTTCGCCCGAAGGAACCACTTTTACGGTCTTTGTCACCTGCGAGAATGTCCGCAACTGGCCCGACGTGCCACCGGCGCTGGCGACCTCCACCGAAGAAGTCTCCGCCACTTAAAATCTATATCGAGCGACCCAGCCGTGACGACAATTCCCGTTTCTGATCACCTTCGGTATCCGGCAAGACCAGTGAAATCCAGTCGCTCGATTCTGATTGTCGAGGACGAAGAGATCATCCGCACGACGTTGCGGGAATTTCTGACGGGCGAAGGCTATTGGGTGGCGGACGCCGGCACGGTCGCTGACGCGCTCAAGCTGGCCCGCCAGCGCGATTTCGACGTCGCGATCTGCGATGTTCAGCTCCCCGACGGCGACGGCCTGATGCTCTTGCGGCGGCTGCAGCAGGTGAACCTCGAAACGTCGGTGCTGGTCATCACCGCCTATGCCACGGTTGAAAACGCGGTCGAAGCCTTCAAGGCCGGGGCCTTCGATTACCTGGTCAAACCGGTGATCTTTGAGGATCTGGCCAACAAGCTCGACCGGCTCTACCGGTATCGGCAGTTGTACATCGAAAATCAGGTGCTGCGGCGCGAACTGGCTCGTCGCGGCGACTTCGATCAGATTGTCGGATCGAGCAAAGTATTGGCCGACCTCCAGGAGACGATTCGCAAGGTCGCGGTCACCAATTCCAACGTGCTGTTAGTTGGCGAAACGGGCACCGGCAAGGAACTCTTCGCCCGCGCCATCCACGCGGCTGGGCCCAAAGCCGACGATAAATTCCTCGCCGTCAACTGCGGCACTCGGCCGGTCGAACTGTTGGAAACACAGCTCTTCGGCTCGAGCACAGGTCCCGGCACCGATCGGCAGGGCATCTTTCGTCACGCGGGCGAAGGAACCGTCTTTCTCGACGAAGTCTCGCAACTGCCGCTCGGCACGCAATCGGAGTTGCTGCGGGCGATCGAATACGGGGAAATCATGCCGGTCGGCGGCTCCGAGACGGTCCGCGTGGAGGCTCGCATCATCGCGTCAACCACGCGCGACCTGATGCGCGAAGTGGCCGAAAGCCGCTTTCAGGAAGATCTCTTCTACCGGCTCGACGGCGTGAAGATTCACATCCCCGCCCTGCGCGAGCGGCTCGACGACGTGCCCGAGTTGGTCGATTTCTTCATCGGCAAGCACTCGCGCGCGATGGGCAAACGCGTGACCGGCGCCACGAGCGAAACGATCCGCCTGTTGATGGCGGCCCAGTGGAAAGGCAACGTCCGCCAGCTCGACAACGCGGTCGAGCGGGCCGTGATGATGTGCGACGACACGCTGATCGAGCCTAAAGATCTGCCGCCAGACCTGCTCGGCATCGGCCAGCCACTGCCTGACACAGACGATCTTCGCACGGCGCTGCGGCACTACGAGCGGCTGCACATCTCCCGTGTGCTCAGGCAATGGCCCGACAAACGCGAAGCCGCCAAGCGCCTCAAGCTGGGACTTTCCAGCCTGTATCGCAAGATCGAAGAGCTTGGCATCGATCTCTAGGCAGCGAAACGCGCTAACGCACGACGGACGCCGACTCCGCACTTGCGCTCGGGACGGGCGCGACCGCACCACGCAGCGCCTGCAGCAGCTCTCCCTGAGTGTAGACGCCCGTGAGGACAATGGGCTTCCCCTTTCCGGGTGGGAAGATGACCGTCAGCGGCACGCCATTCTGGCGGAATTTTTGCAGCCAGCGGTGAATCTCCTCGGACTCATCCGTGAAGTCGGCAAGCAACGGGACAACATTGTGCTTCTCGACCAGCTCTTTCGTGTCCTTCGTGTTGAGCGCCAGGCCCTCGTTGAAGTGACAATTGATGCACCATTCGGCGGTGAAGTTGACCAGCACCGGCTTGTTCTCTTTGCGCAAGGCGTCGATGCGCGACTCCGAGAACGGCTGCCAGGCGAGCCGGTATTTGTTCTCCCCTGAGAGGCCGAATCCGATCCAGCAGATGAGGATCGTCAGCGCCAACGCGATAACGCGCACAGTCATTTTGTGATGGATTCGCGAATTGATGTCGTAAAGATTCCCGATCATCCACAGCCCGAGCGCGACGCCCAGCAGCATGACCAACAGCGGTATCGTGTACCGCTTGTCGGTGTAGTAGATGATGAAAATCACCGACGCCAGCAGCACGAAGCCGGCGAACTCCTTGAACCGAATCATCCAGTTGCCCGGCTTGGGCAGCCAGCGCACCAGTTGCGGGAAGAGTCCGAGGACCAGGTACGGGAACGCCATTCCGAATCCCGTCACGGCGAAGATCAAGTAAATCGTCCGCGCAGGCTGACTCACGGCCCAGCCCAAGGCAGTCGCCATGAACGGCCCAGTACAGGGGGTCGCCAGCAGGGTCGCGAACACGCCGGTCAACGCAGCACCTAAGAGACCCTCGCGCTGGTTGCCCCCCGCGGCCGAGCCGACGAAACCCGGTACGGGGATTTCAAACACGCCCAATAGGCTCAACCCCATGCCGAAGACAAGGCAGGCCATCACGAGGTT
>DASZIA010000327.1:0-3817 GCA_035949535.1 Planctomycetaceae bacterium
TTCCGCCTCCGCCCGCTTTTCCTTCAGCTCTTCGAGGATCCGATCGATCTCCAGCGACGAGATGCGATACAGGGCCAACTCGAGCACGGCTTCGGTCTGTTCCTCGTCGAGCGGAAAGACCTTCATCAACTTGGCGGCCGCATCCTGCTTTCCGGAGCTATTGCGGATGATCTTCAGGGCCTGGTCGAGCCCCTTAAAGACGATCGCAAAGCCTTCCAGAATGTGGATCCGTCGCTCGAGCTGCCGCAGTTGATACTCGTATCGCCGGGTGACCGTCTTAAAACGGAAATCGAGAAACTGCCGCAACAACTCTTTGAGGCTCAGCCGCGCGGGGACGAGCGCTCCGTGCTCGTCCGGCACCAGGCAGGTCGTGTTGAACGCGAAATTCTGCTCGAGAGCCGAGTGGCGATACAGGTAAGCCATGATGGCTTCGGGGTCCGAGCCGGGCTTGATCTCGAGCGTCAGCCGGAGCGGGTGCTTTTCGCTGCTTTCATCAGCGACCCCGACAATCTGGGGCAATTTGCGCGCGTCGATGATGTCGCCAATCACCGTGAGCAATGGCCCGGTCTCGACGCCATAAGGAACCGACGAGAGTACGATTCGGGTCGTGGCCTCGGATTTGCGATCCTTCTCGAGCTTCCACTCACCGCGGACCTTGATCGAGCCGCGTCCTTCTTCGTAGGCCTGCCGAATCGATCGGCGGTCGGTGACAATTCGGGCGCCGAGAGGAAAATCGGGGCCCTTGATGAATTTCATCAATTGAGCCACGGTCGAGTCGGGCTCGTGAATCAAGAGCACGCAAGCCTTGACCGCTTCCCGCAGATTGTGCGGCGGGATGTTGGTCGCCATCCCGACCGCGATCCCCTGCGTGCCATTGACGAGCAGATTCGGAAAGCGCGCGGGAAGGACGATCGGTTCCTCGCGCGTGGCATCATAGTTCGCGCGCTTGTCGATCGTTTCGAACCGCAGCTCGTTCATCAACTGCTCGGCCAGGGCGGTGAGTTTCACCTCCGTGTACCGCGCTGCGGCCGCCGGGAGGCCAATGACCGATCCAAAATTCCCCTGACCGATCACGAGTGGATAGCGCAGGCTGAAGTCCTGAGCCATGCGCACGAGGGTGTCGTAAACGGCCATTTCGCCGTGCGGGTGGTAGCTACCAGTCGTGTCGCCGCAAACCTTTGCGCTCTTGCGAGTTTTGGCGGTTGCCGTCAGCCCCAAGTCGTGGTGCATGACGTACAAGATGCGGCGTTGGACAGGTTTTAGACCGTCCCGGACGTCCGGCAGAGCGCGCGACGTGATTACCGACAGCGCGTAATTGAGGTATCTGCGGCGAGTTTCCTGGCTCAGCGAGACGTAGGTGATTTGATCCCCGTCATCGCCGTTCGACCCTCTGCCGACGCTGACGGCGGAGGTGCGTTTTGCGGGGCTGCCGCCCGCGGCTTCCTTAGCTTGACCGTCCGGCTTCTCAGACCCGTCGCCGGACGATCGAGACTCCTTCTTGGACAACTCACCCTCCCAGGCGCCGAAGCCGCCGGCCGGCCAATCGTTTGACCAAAATGAGCCGCCGCGGCCTGGCAATTTGGCCGGATCTTAGCGATTGCGCTGACCGAGTTACAGAGTATTCCGGTTATACGGTTTAAGCGGGACGTCGATTCCCAAGGCACGATCGATGCTCCCGTTACGGTCCGAAAAACTGTTTCGAGCGATTCGATTCCTCCGAATCTTGATACTGCTTGTCAGGGAAGAGTTCGTTCGCTCCGAGCGCCTGTGCATGGATGCCCACGCGTCCGCGAGCGTGACGGCCGGTGAAATTGGATTCAGGGAGGGAATCGATGGTTCGAATCACGCTTCGGGCGGCCGCCTTCACGGCAATCGTGTCGGCCTGCTCCCTTAATTGCTGCGTCGCTCAGTCTTCCGCGCCGAGCGACTTGGCGCCGCCATTTCCGGAGAGCGCTCCGGCCGCGATGCCGGCAAGTTCCGGCGCGAGCCGGCGAGTCTCCGCCCCCGCGGAGTCGGCTGTGCCCAACCCGCCGGGCTATGCCTACGACCGGACCGTCCATCAAGCGAGCCACACGGTGCAACACGGCGTGGTCGTTCATGAGGCCCACCCGGTTCCCGCTCCGCTTTACTTGCCGCCGACGGCCCCGAACATCACGCCGAACGGGTATCCCTACCTCAACGCGCCGATGTATCCGTGTCCGCTCCCGTACATTCCGTACCAGGTCGGCGGAACGATGATCACGAATCAGGCGTTCGATCCGCACGAGATGCTCTATCCGCATACCTACCGCTCGCTCTACCCGCCTTACTACTACGAAGTGACGGGCGGCTGGAAGACGTTCCCCTGGGGCGTCGGTCAAAGCGAGCACTGGAAACTGCGTGGCACGTATGTCTCGGTGAAGTACAAGTCGTCGTGGGGCCTGTTCAGCGGTTGGTGCCCGCCGGCCGTGTGGACTCACGCCGGCAACCCGCCGATCTGCCAGACATGGACGGGCCATCGCTGGAGCGCCGACTAGCCGCAAATTCGCATCAACCGCTGAAGCGTGCGGACAGCGCCACACACGCTTCAGCGTTCCGCCCGACTCGTTCGCCGCGATTTGCACTCAGAAAGAATCCCTCATGGTGACCCTTAACTATCGCGCGCTCGTGACAATTGCCTGCGTCGGCATCCTGGCGACCTTGCCCGTGGCCGCCGCTCGCGCGGGTGACTGCGAAAGCGAGCGCATTCTCCGATATTACGATCGTTGCTACGGCCCGCGCGGACCTTACTGCATCAGTTGCGATCGCTGTGTCCGCAAGGCCCAGGCCGACTGCCCCGACGAGAGCGACTGTTGCTGTCAACGCTCCTGCTGCTATCGAAAAGTGCAACAATTTTTCAGCCCGGGCAGCTGCCAGCCGTCAAAGTTTTGGGACGTCTGCGCGTATCGGGTCTGTTTCCCAATGAGTCCTTGGTATTCGAACCCGCGAGACGGGATTCACTACCCCGCCTACGGATCGAAGTCTCCGAGCTGCGTCCCCGCAAACAGCTACTAAAGCGGCGCCCCGCGCCTCATCACACAGTTCAGGGAAGAACGCGATGTTCACACGGAAGAAACTAGCCTCCTCGCTGGCGACGGTCGGCCTCTTGATTGTCGGCAGCGCACACGGACAGGACTCCCCCGGAATGATGCGGATCGCCGCCGCGACCACCGGCTCGGCGACCCCCACCCCGGCAGCGCCGGCCCCCGAGTCGGCCTCCGTCGGCCGCGCGGGTATCGGACACGGCGAAGCCTGTGACGGCAACGCCAGCTGCAATGGCGCTCCGGCGGGCTGGGGCATCTGGCATACGTGCCTGTCCAGCCCCGACCATGGCTACGGCTGCCGGTTCCTCGACTACCACTGTTACACCATGGCCTACCCGGTCAATCCGTGGTACTACGATCCGCGTGACACGCGGGTCTATGCCGCGGCCGGCTTCGGCGCCCCGATGACGGTTCCGATCGCGCCGACCGTGCAGACGCAGGTCAACTACGGTTGGGGCATTCCCGCCAGCCGCATCACGTACATCTCCCGCGTCGCTCCCCAAACCGGCGCTCTGATGGGCGCGATGGCCCCGTTCCCCAATGCGTACGAAGCCACGGCCGCGCCGCTGCCTCCGGTTCTGCCGAACACGCCTCCCGCCCGTTAAGGTTCTCGCACTGACACGATCCGCAAACCCAAGCGCCGATCGATCCGAATGCTCTTCGATTCAGGAATCACGCGATGAAATCTTGGACAACAGCTTGCTGGGCTTCGTTGATCGCGGCGAGTTTCGTCGCGGTCGCCCGCGCCGACGACG
>DASZIA010000328.1:0-14974 GCA_035949535.1 Planctomycetaceae bacterium
TCAGCGTGACATCAGTTATCCCTACACGCTCAGTCGGCTGAATTCCCTCGAAGTGATGCTGACCGCTTGGGGAGCCCGTTCCGACGAAAACGCTCGCCGGGCCCGGGAAACGCTGTTCGGCGTGGCGAATAGCCGCAAAGCCCGCGACGGGGGTTTGGCGGGACTGTTGGATCCCGCAGTCTTTGCCCAGAAGCGCGAGGCGGAAAAACAGCTTCGGGCTGCCGTCGAACATCATTCCGACATGCAGGCAACCGCGTCGGCCTGGGACCGCATCGCCGAGGCCCAAAAGGTCCGCGCCCACTTGCTTCATCAAGCTACCGCTCTCGAGCGCGGATTCGGCTTCGACAGCACCTTGTTCCAAATTGCCCGGCAACTGGTACGTGCCGCCGACGAAAAGGCCAAGCCAGAACGCGAGCGGCTCCGCGAATTTACTGAAGCGAGCCGCTCGTCGCTCGAACTTAAGTTGTTCTCGGAGGAGCCAATCTACCCAGATTTCGAGATCGCCCAGCTGAATAACTCGCTGACCTGGCTCTCCTCGCAACTGCTGAATGACCGCAAGCTCTTCAACCAGATTATGGCCAACAAGTCGCCGGGGGATCGCGCGGCCGAACTCGTGCTGAATTGCGGCCTCAAGAGCGTTGAGCTGCGAAAGAAGCTTTACGAGGGTGGAAAGTCGGCCGTCGATGCCTCAAACGACCCGATGATCCTGCTGGCCCGCCTGGTCGATCCCGCGGCGCGAGCCGTTCGCAAGCAGATGGAGTCCCAAGTCGAAGAGGTCGAACGCCAGGCGTACGGCCAGATCGCCAAGGCCAAGTACGAGCTCGAAGGCAAGAACACCTATCCCGACGCGACCTTTACCCTGCGTCTGGCCTTCGGAACGGTGAAGGGCTACGAAGAGCAGGGCAAGCACATCCCGTTCGAGACGCACTTCGCCGGTCTCTACGAGCGGGCCGAAGAGCATCACGACAAGGAGCCGTTTGATTTGCCGAAGCGTTGGGTCGAGCGCAAATACAAGCTCGACTTGAACACGCCGTTCAATTTTGTGGCGACGGCCGACATCATCGGCGGCAATTCAGGCAGCCCGGTGATCAACAAGGAAGCAGAGATCGTCGGCCTGATCTTCGACGGAAATATCCAGTCGCTGGTGCTCGACTTCCTCTATACCGACAAGGAAGCGCGCGCGGTTTCCGTGCATTCCCTCGCCCTGACGGAAGCCCTCCGCAAGGTTTACGACGCTGGGGCGCTTGCCGACGAAATCACCGGCAGCCACTAAAGATCCGAAGCCGCGACTAGCGCAGGGTGGGGCGGCCCACTCTGCGCTTTTCACGACGGTGCTAGCGGAACGTTCGCTCGATCAGCTTGTCGAGTCCTTCCGGCGTCAGATCTCGCGCGAGCACCTTTCCGGTCGGATCGATCAACCAAAGCGACGGAAGCAGTTCCACGCCGTACGCCGACAAGGCCGCGTTCTTTTCGCCCCAGGGACCGGCAAGGACCTGCGGCCAGGGCGTCTTGATTGCGTCGATCGCGGTCTGCGCCTGGGCGTCGGTGTAATCGAAGTTGAGCCCGACGACGGCCAGCCGGGCTTTGTGCTTTTCATAGACGCCCTTCAGCAGCGGCTGCGCGGCCATGCACGGAGCGCACCATCCAGCCCAAAAGTCGAGGACCACGTATTGACCGCGCAGGGCGGTCAGCGAAAAAGGCTGATTGTTTGCCGTCCTCCCGCTGATTTCCGGCCCTTGGCTCCCGACCGACGGAAACGCGCACACCTTGACATCAAGGACGCCGAGATCTACGGGCTGATTGCCGACAGTGAACTCTTTGCGTCCGCGCGCCAGCAACAGTCCCCAGCCGCAGGTCTGCGGCGGACGGACTCCGTGAATATCGACGAGCAACATGTACGTCCCCGGCGCCAGCGCGTCGAACGTGAATGATCCGTCGGGATTTAAATCGGCAGCGCTCGTCGGAATAGTCAGATCCTTTGACGCCGTTCCCTCGACGACCGATTCGAATTGCCGGTCCCAATCCGCCCGATCGACTCCCTCCGGCGCCTCGGGCCGTGGCCGAACGCGCACGACGCGGACCCAGGATGTGCTGGTGTCGAACTTCAAGCCCGGCGCCGGCGGATTAGCCGCAATCACCGACGAAAGATTCGCGCGGCCCCTCACACCGGGACCGTCATCGGCGAGTTGCACCAGGACGGTCTTTCCTGGTTCGACTTGGATTATTTTCTCGGCGGCGTGCCCATAGGCCGCGTGGGCCGCAATCCGGAACTGACGGGCAGGGACATGGTCGAAGACAAAACGGCCGCTTTCATCCGTCGTTGCTTGAAGCTCAAAAACAAGGCGATCCCGGGAATCGGGGGCCATACGAGGGCGGATCGCCTCGATCGAGACGGGCACCCGCGGACGCGGCTTGCCGCCCGGTCGAAAAGTCCCTTCGACGCGACTCCACGGGACGAGCCGGATCGTGTCGCCAGGATGGAAACCGGTCGTCGCAACGACCGCGTAGCCTTTCTCGTGCAGCGCGAGAATCCGACCGACCTCTGCCACCGCCGGCAGCTCGAATTCGCCGGACGAGTCGGCAACGGTCCGCACGTCGGGCGTGTAGGCAAATCTTTCATCGAGCTCGGTCCCCTGGACCCACGCGTGGTTATTGGGTCCCGCGAAACAGAGGCGAGTTCCCGACGCCGGCCCACCATCGGGAGTCAACACGTGTCCGGCGTGAGCTGGCGCGGGCTTCATCTTGAGCAGAAAGGGCTCTTGCCGCTTTCCTGGCTCGACGGACGGCGTGACAAGCGCCGCGTATCCCCGAGCCGTGATCTTTGCCGCGAAGCGAATCCCTGTCTCGCGATTGATCATCCAGTGTTGGACCGAAACCCGGAATTGCCCCTGGTTGGTATGGATCGGTTTTGCCGATCCGCTAGACATCATTCGACCGTCGTTGTTGACCGCGCTGACGGCCACATTGATTTGCTCGATTGGCTTGAGGCTTTCTGCATCGACGACTCGACCCTCGATGACGGGGGGTAGAAACAGCGGCACATCGCCAACGTCGTTCGAACTCGATGCGATGGAGAAGGTCATGAACAAGCGGTCCCTGGCGCCGGCATACCCCGAAATCGCGCCCTCCCGAGGGATGTGGCTCAATGTAAATCGGCCGTCGGGTCCGGATCTTGTTGATTGCGGGAGCATCCAATAGGGAGCTCCCGCGACCTGCCAATGGGAGATCGAGACCCTCGCGCCCGGCATGGGCTGTCCCGTCTCGTCCACGACTCTCCCGGTGACCGTTCGACCATTGCCGAGCATGAACTCCGCGGGCTTCATGCCTGGTGCGACCGGCACTGAAACGATCGAGGGAGCGAATCCGTCGGCCTGCAAGAAGACGCTCTGGATGCCGTCCGGAATCCCGCCAAGCGAGAATTGGCCCGTCCGCCCGGTGCGCGCGGCATTGGAATCCTCCAACACCTCCGACGGATCGACAAGAAACGTTTTGGGCCACCCGGCAAATACAAGGGCGTTGCCGATCGGTTTGCCCGAAGAGTCCCGCACGCTCCCCGTCACGCGCAGTCCGTGTTGCATAGTTTGCACGGCCGATCCGTCGCTCAACGAGTCGATTGCCGGTTGTCGCTGCTGATGTCCGAAGTGGAATCCGACAAAGTCGGGGTGATCCAGCTCGATTTCCGGTTGGTCAATTCCGGCGGGCAGTCGCACCGACCAGTGTCCCTGCACGTCGGTCACCGCATTAACGTCCCAAACGCCGGCCGAAACCTTGACCACCACGCCGGCGATCGGCTGGTTCTGTTCGTCGACCACGCGGCCCGAATACGAAACCAGAACCGGTGGCTTGCCTGCTGTTGGATCCGCGGGCTGTCGCTGCTCGAGGGTGGGCAAATTCACGGTCCCCCGATTCCTGATCGGAACGGTGGGAGTCGACTCGCCGGTGGCCAGCGAGGCCCTCACGGCGTATCCCCGCCCAGCAGGCAACTCGTCGACCCTAATCAGCCCGGATTTGTCTGATTTGCCTGGCGCCGTGTAGGAAACGCCCTTCGGCCCCGTGACGTGAAGTGTGACGTCGGCTCGATTGACCGCTTGGCCGTTCGAATCGACAACCCATCCGAGAGCCCACGTGGTGTCGCAATCCAAAACGAGACGTACGTCTTTTGAAGACACCGGATTGATCGAGGCGACCCCCATGCGATTCGATCGCCGCGAGACGGCGATCATCGCCCGAGCCTCGTTCGGGACTTTGTTGAGCGTGAATCGACCTTGCTCGTCGGAACGTGCACCCTTCCAGATATCCGTTCCTGCCACCGCGATGTACGCATGGCTTACCGGAAACCCCGCGCGGTCGACGAGAATCCCCGAGATCGAACGAGTGGCCTTTTCCGACTTGATTGCGCTGTCGGCTTGCGACTTATCGTTCTTCGGTCCCTGAATGCCGAGAGCCGAGCGTTCGGCATCGAGCGTCACAGCCGCGAACGCCACCGCGATCCCCAGCCCTAGCGGCCCCTGCCAAACGGAGCGTCTGAACGAATGCATAGCATCCTCCGAAGAGTTTGCGCGGCACAAGTGCAGCCAGAACGCTGATACAACTGTTCTCGCGGGCTGTCGCATCCGCCGGCCGTGCCGACATCATACCGCGATCGATTCGTCGATTTCGAGCCCCCGAAATCCGACTCTGCGCTTGAGAGCGTCAGGCGGCCGGGAGAAGCGCGGGCGAAGTTTGGCGCTCCGAATGCGTGCGGACCGCTACATTTCGGCCCAACAGCTGAACCACGAGCAGCCCGCGGCCCCATGTCAGTGCACACGTCTCAGCCGCGGCCTCCATCAACACTCGGTATTGGTTATGGCTTGTGGCCACAAATTCGAGGGCCGCTTGCCGCGTGCGGGCGCAGTTGCAGTTGTCCACGAGCAGATAGGCGTTTTCCGCGAGGTGCGGCTCGCAATCGACGAGCCTCTCTGCGATTGGCTCGTGCGAATTCGCGCTGACAAAGCACAAGCCGATCGGACGATTCTCTAACCGGGCCACGCAGCGTTGAAAACTCTGCTCGATGAAATGACACTCGCCATTCGCGAGTTCGTCGAATCGTCGCAGAAACGTTGCGTTCGTTAACGGAGTCGCGCCAGATTTCGGCGTTTGACCTTCCTCGATGCCAATGCACAACTTCTCGCCATTTCCGGCGATGGCGGCCAAGAGCGACTCGCCACTTCCCAGCCCGAAGGCAACAAAGGCTTCGCGTTCTTCGAGATGAGCCACGCCTCGATTGATAACGGCCCGGATTGCCAGCGGGCTTCCGCCGGTTCCGACGCGCGTTCGCCGAAGCTTGCGACGCATATCGGATCGGTCAAACGGCAGCCGAGTATTGAGCCCATCCAGCGGGACGCCGAGTCGCGTCAACGCCGCGGCAACATGAGACGCCAGCAATCGCTTTTGCTCCGGCTCGACGAACCGAAACGAAAGCCCCTGCAAATACTGTGGAAGATCCATGGCCCGAAAGGTCGACGCACGACGGCCGTCCGAGGTTCGGACGCATCGCGAGAACTGCGTCGAAAATACGTGAATGATTGTTGACTGAATGGAAGCGGCCGGAGAGGCCGTCGAAGAGGCCGAGGATGATGCCCGAATGGCCAAGTGGAGTCAAGGGCAATCGGCAGTATCGCGCTTACTGTTTGACCGGAATGAGCTTAACACCCTTGAGCGCCATCACGGTTTCGTGCGCGATCTCGGTCGGCGAAATCTTCAAGTTGTACCAGTGTGCGTCGGGCAGGTTCGCCTCGCCCACGCGAAACGGTTTGTAGTTCACCGAGCCCCCCGTGTCGGCAACCTTCAAGATTGAGGTTGAGTCGGCCAACTGAATCTGCACGGTGCTCCCCGCGTTGGCCGAATCGCAGGAGTAAATGAGCTCGACCGCGTAGCGTCCCGGTTTCTCGAGGGGAAAGTGAAACAGCACGAAATCGCCCAGGTGCCGCCAGTTGTCGATGATCGAATCGTGGCGCGAACTCCCGTCGCGAGAAATCTCGTGGCGCGAAATCTGTCCCGTGACCACGGCAAGGTCAGTCGACAACGTGATCGAGCCATCGGCAGCCGTGTCCGCCGGCCTCACGTCGGACTTGCCGCTCGCTGCTTCTTTTCGCTCGGCCACACGAGTCAATCCGTAGCCGATGCCCATCACGATGGCCACCACCACCGGGATAACCAGCACGGACTTCAGCAGCTCGAGAGCCGCATTCTGCTTGGGAAGGGTCTCGCTCACGTCAGACTCGCAGGAAGATTCGCTGTTTGTAGAGGAAGAACAACACGATCCACTTCAAGAACAGCCCGCCGCTCTCGAGCAGCACGCCGTGCATATGGTGGTCGAAGACGATCTTGGCCAGGGCGTCGAAGTCGATCAACCTCTGGCCGACGTACACCGTAATCGCGTTGACGCCGATCACGACGAAAAAGAACGACCACGCGCGAATCTGCCAGACGTCGATGACGAGATAAAAGATCGAGAGCAGCGCGAGGCTGATTCCGCTCGTCATCAGCACAAACGAGCTGGTCCAGAGGTTCTTGTTCATGGGAAACGTGCGGTCCCAGGCAAGCGCCGCCGCGACGCATGCGACGCCGGCAACGGCCAGCCCGGCCGCCTTGAGCAGTCCTCCGTACTCACCACGCCGCAGCCAATGGCCGGCCATCACTCCGATCAGCACCGTTGCAACCGACGGGATCGCGGAAAACAGCCCCTCCGGATCGCGAATGGTTCGGTAGAGGTGCCCCGGCAGCAGGTGCCGATCGATGAAGTCGCCCAGGTTCTGGCCCGGAAGCAAGCCGCCGGCGTCGAATCCCGGGACGGGGATGTATTTGAGCGCCGCCCAGTACCCGACCAAGAGGCCGATCGCCGTCAGCAACTGGTTGCGGGGCCGCGTGTGCAGCACGATTAACGCCGCGAACGTGTAGCCGATGCCGATGCGTCCGAGCACGCTCGGGAACCGCACCTTCGAGAAGTCTGCCACCAGATGCCGCGCGCCCTCGGCCGTCTTATCGAAGTGCAGCGTGAAATTGAAATGCAGAATGCCGTTGATCACCAGGCCCAGCAGGATCAGCAGAATGCCGCGGCGGATCACTCGGAGATGCAGTGCCGCCGACCCCTGTCCGCGGGCCAGATGCGATGCAAACGAATACGGGATCGCCACTCCCGCGATGAACATGAACAGCGGAAAGATGCAATCGTAGAGCGTGAACCCGTGCCATTCGGGGTGCTCGGTGTGTTTGTGGGCCAACTCGCGGAAGGTTTGATTCTCGGTCAGATTTGCCAGCGAGCGGATCAACTCTTCGCCGCCGATGATCCAAAACATGTCGAAACCGCGGAGCGCATCGAGCGACAGCAGCCTCGGGGGAGGCTCGGTTTGCGGGCTGGACAAGATGGGCGAATCGTTCCGGCTACGGGCTAGACCGCGGGACATTGGTCATTCCTCAACCGACGCATCTTCGGGAGGGCGAAGCTCCCGCTGAGCCGCTTTTCTTTTCGGGGGAGGCGGCTCGGCAGGAGCCTCGCCCTCCCGTTTTTTAAGTCATCCCTGGCTATTTGACACGCCAAAGCGGAGGGACTACAAGGGTGAGAGCGATCACTTCCTTTCCGCGATTCGTGGATTCCAGTCACGAGGAAACAGCATGGCTGCCCGGCCCATGGTTTCGGTGTGCGTCACGGTGTTCGTTCTCGTCGCCCTGGTGTGCTTGTTGGAGGTCGCCCCTGACCGCGCGGCCGCCACGAAAACGTCCGGCACGAATGCGTCGGCCACTGCTACTTCCACCGTTTACACGATCAAGCCAGGGCCCAACGCCCAGCGCGAGTTCCTGGCGACCCTGATTCAGTCGAGCCCGGGCGACGTGATCGAACTGGCCGCCGGAACGTTTAACTTCGACATCGACCTCGAAGTCACCACGAACAACATCACGATCCGCGGCGCCGGTATGGATAAGACGATTCTCTCCTTCAAGAACCAGCACATGGGCTCGAAGGGAATCGAGGCGAGCGGCGACAATTTCGTCATCGAGAACCTGTCGGTCGAAGACACGCGCGGCAACGCGATCAAGGTCGTCGGCTCGAAGAACGTCACCTTCCGCAACGTCCGCACCGACTGGTTGGGCGAGCCGAAAACGGCCAACGGCGCCTACGGCATTTACCCCGTGCAATGCGAAAACGTGCTGATTGACGGCTGTATCGTTCGCGGGGCGGCCGACGCGGGCGTGTATGTCGGCCAGTCGCGAGGCATCGTCGTCAAGAATTGCCGCGTCTTTGAAAACGTCGCCGGCATCGAAATCGAAAACTCGTTCGACGCGGATGTGTTCGACAACTACGCCACCAACAACAGCGGCGGCATCTTGGTCTTCGACCTTCCGGGCCTCGATCTGCACAACGGCGGCCGCGTCCGCGTGTTCCACAACAAGGTGCCCAAGAACAATCACGCGAACTTCGGCGCCCCGGGCTCGAGCGTTTCAAACGTCGCGCCGGGCACTGGCGTTTTGCTGCTGGCGATGGACAACGTCGAGATCTTCGAGAACGAGATCACCGACAACCAAACTGCCGGCCTGCAGGTAATCAGCTACATCCTCACCCAAAACCCGATCAACGATCCCCAGTACGACCCTTACCCCGAACACGCCTACATTCACGACAACAAGATTTCGGGCGGCGGAAAGCAGCCGGGCGGTCGCTATGGTCGGGTGCTGGCTCAAATCCTGGGAACGCCCTTCCCCGAAATCTTCTACGACGGAGTCGTCAATCCGAAGCGGCTCGTGAACGGGAAACTGCCTCCGGAATACGGCATTCGCTTCGAGCGCAACGGCAACGCGCCGTTCGCCAACATCCACTTCGATGAACTCACGCCCGAAAAAATGGCCTCCGGCAAAGCGCGGATCGATCGCGACATCGCGGCCTACACCGGCAGCTATCAGCGGCTCCCCCAGATTCACCTCAAGCCGCACGGGCCGGCCGATCCAAGCAGTGATCAGTCCGCGGCCGTTTATCGCTCGGCCCCGAAGAAGCTTTCCGACTACGGCCTGTTCAAAGGGAACGCCTCGACGCAGGAGCCCGTCGCAGGAGTCATTCCTTACGATTTGAATACGCCTCTCTTTTCCGATTTCACGTCGAAGCACCGATTCGTGAAGCTGCCCGACGGAACGAGCGCCGCGTACAGCGAGAACGATGCGTTCGAGTTCCCAGTCGGCTCGCTCGTCGCGAAGACCTTTACGTATCCGCACGACGCTGCTGACGCGTCGAAGGGCGAGCGATTGCTGGAAACGCGCATCCTCGAACGCAAGCCGGCCGGCTGGTACGGCTATTCCTACCTGTGGAATGACGAGCAGACCGAGGCCACCCTGGCGCTCGGCGGCAGCACGATCGACGCGAACTGGAAGGGCGCCGACGGCAAGGCACACAGCAACAACTACATCGTTCCCCACGCCAACCAGTGCAAGAGCTGCCACGTTTCCAACGGCAAGACGTTCCTGCCCTTGGGCATCAAGGCGCGGAACCTCAACAAGGACTTCGCCTACTCGGAAGGCAAGGAGAACCAGCTCACGCACTGGACGAAGGCCGGCGTGCTCAAGGGTTCCCAAGAGCCCGCGAAGGCCCCGCGCGCGGCAAAATATGACGATCCTTCCACCGGCAGCTTGGACCAGCGGGCCCGAGCGTGGCTCGATGTGAACTGTGCCCACTGCCACAATCCGGCCGGTCCCGCCCGCACGACGGGGCTCGACCTGTCGATCGGCCAGACCAATTTCGCCAAGCTCGGCGTCTGGAAATCACCAGTGGCCGCTGGCCACGGCTCGGGCGAGCACCGCTACGACATCGTCCCCGGCAAGCCGGAGGATTCCATCGTGATCTATCGCCTGGAATCAACCGAACCCGGCGTGATGATGCCCGAGCTGCCGCGGCGAATGGTCCCCGACGATGCGGTCGCTCTGCTCAGAGAGTGGATCGCGCAAATGAAGGATCCGAGCAAGCAGCAGGCCAGCGCCAAGTAGAGGGTTGCTTCTGGGTGGCACTGGCGGCTTGTCCGCCAGTGTTGCTTCGCGCCGTTTTGAAAACCACTGGCGGACGAGCCGCCAGTGCCACCCAGCAGTCTGCCTGCACTAAGCAGCTCGGCGACGTTCTTCGACGCGCCTGGGCGCGCTCGACTCACTCTTGCTGTTAGCGGCGCTCGCAGCCTTTGCCGGTTTTGAGATCACGCTCAAGAGCGACGGCAGTAGGACCAGCGCGACGAACAGGCAGCTCGAGATGCCGATCGCCAGCGCCAGTCCCAGGCTGAAGAGGCCGCGATGCGAGGCAATCATCATGCTGCCGAAGCCTACGATCGAGGTCGCGGCGGTCAGCACGAGCGAGTTGAACACGCTGCCTGACATCTCGTAGGGTCCGGTTCGGCTACGATAGTCGTGCATCACCTGCATGCCGTAATTGACGCCGATGCCCAACACCAGGGGCAGCACGAGCAGATTGGCCGGATTGAGATCGATGTGCGCCAGTCCAAAGACGCCGAACATCAACAGCCCGCCGGCCAGCGGTGTCAGGTAGGCCAGGGCGGCATTCAACAAGCCTCGCGCATCGAGCACGAGCGCGATCGCCCCCGTCACCACGACATACGCGATCGTAAACAGCATCGGATCGACCGTGATATGTCGGGCGTGCAGCATCACGGCCGCGAGCACGCCGACCAGTAGCGTCGGCAGAAGCGAGAGCCACCGCGCTTCGCGGCTCAAGAAGTCCAACAGCAGAATGATCCACACGACGGCAAACGCGTACAGGGCCGCCGTCTCATACGTGTGACGGATCTGCCGCACGGACTCGTAGTTATGGATCGGCGCGCCGGTCACGCTCGGATCGACGCTCCGCACGTCGGCGACGAACTTCGCCAAGGTCGCGCCGTCCCACGCTTTTTCCTGCGGATAGATTTCGAGCAGCCACTTCCGCTTCCCTTCGGCATCGGTCGGCGTGACGAAGCGGCTCACGAGTTCGTTGGGCAGGTCGTCGGCCTGAATCGGCTCGTCACTGGCCGCGTAACGCAGTGCCTGGAACCGCTGGAAGATGTCGGCCGCCAGACGATATTGGAACTGGTTGAGGAGCCGGGCCTGGTCTTCGAGCGTGAGCTTTTCAAACCGATCGAGGAAAACGTCCGTTGCGTGGACCACGCGCTGAGCCGACTCGTCTGCCGGATACTTCTTGATCCGCTGATAAAAGTTCTCGACTGCTTTGCCGATCACCGCCGGGTCCGATCGTCGTAGCGGCGGCAGCTGCGAAGGAAAGTAGGAGAGCGACGAACGATACTGGGCGAGGAGCTGCCGCGTGGTGTCGCTCGCGGCCCCTGCGGGCAGCCGCAGAGCCAGGCTCTCGACATGTCCCACGCTCGGCAAGGCGATGAATTTGGCGTGCAGCTCGCGCATCTGCCGTTCGCTGTCTGCGACCGAGACCGCGTACAACAGCGGGCTCGAGGATTCCTCGTACAACCGCCGCTCGAGCCGCACCGACTCGGCATTTTTCGCATGCAGGCTGAGTGGGTTGGCGTCGAAGCGCAACCGCCAGGCGACGTGGCGCCGTTCGACTTTCACGATCTGCGAGCCAACCGCCAGAACCAGCCCAACCGAGAGCACGAGAGCAACCAGGGGGAGGCGTCCGAGGCCCTTCCGTACGAAGTGTCCGTCAAAGGGGCGCGGCAAACGCGAGGAATCGGTGTTCTCGTCGGCGATCGAAATCAATGCGGGCAGGACGAAAAACGCCCCCAATGCACAGAGCATGATGCCGGCCGCGGCGATGATGCCCAGCTCGGCCACTCCCGAAAAATCGGCGAAGAGCGTACACAAGAAGGCGAGGGCCGTCGTGACGGCCGCGGTGAGGCTGGCCGCGCCGGTGCTGCCGGTGGCCTCCATCAGGGCCGCCCGCAGCTGCCATCCTTCGCCGCGCAATTGCAGGTATCGCGACGTGTACGCAATCGCGAAATCGAGACCCAAAGCAAAAAGCACCACGACCACCGCGAGCGAAAGCACGCTCAGATGGCCAATCATTGCCGTCGTGAAGCCCAGCGCCCAAGTGAGGGCGACGGCGAGCATCACGAGCGTCAAGAGCGGATGCTTGACGCCGCGGAACCCGACGGCCATCACCACCAGGCAGCTGACAGACGCCACCGCGATCGCCAAGAGGACATCGAACTGCGAGCGTTGCATCTCTTCGCGTTCGAGGATCGGAACGCCCGTGAGCCCGATCTGACAGGCGGGGTGGGCTTCAGCCACCTCCGCGTTGATTTGCTCGAGCCTCGCCAGCGATTGCCACTCACCCGATTCTTCCGCGGCATCAATCCGAGGCACGACTCTCAGGTAGCCCATCGTGCCGCGATCGCTCAAAAGGTAAACGGTCTGGTCCCGAAGCGCGTTGGTCTGCGCATCGGTCGGCACCAGGTTCGGCCAGGGCGTGTGAAAATCCTGGGGATTTGCGATGAAGTCGTTGAGGCTCGTCGTCAGTTGGCCGGCGTGCTTGAAGATCTGAGCGCTTTGCGCCGGCGTCAGAGACTTGTCGGCCGCTTGCTCCATCCGCGATTCAATCTGGTCCCCCATCTGGGTGAAGAGAGAGTCAAGCTCGATCGGGCGGTAGTCGCCGCGCAAAATCGGGGAGTATTGGTTGACCCGCGACAGGCCGATTTGCAGCCGGCGGGGGCTCACGTATTGCAGCCACTTGCGCTGCAGGGCACCCGCCTCGAACCGGGCGAGCACGCTAGTGAAGTTGTCCGGCTCGCGTCGCAACCGTTCGGCCAGGTCGTCGATCGCGTGTTTGATCTCGTCGAGGTTTTTGCTCTCGACGACCACAATCACGTCGGACGCGTGATCGAACGTTTTGGAATAAGCGGCCCAATGCTGGCGCAGCTCGGCCTGCCGCTCGAGCATCTGGGCGCGATCGCTCTTGAATCGCAGGAAGAAAAATGCGTAGCCGGCGCAAGCGCACGAGGCGAGGATGACCGTCGCCATGACGAATCGCGGCCAGCGGGCCGCAATCCGCGTGAGCCCGCGCAACGGATAGCCGACTGCCGAGCCGCGTGGGCTCGCCGTCGACTCCTGCCGCGTGGAGTTGTTGCGCTGCATCCGTGCGAACGCCTTGGCCGTTCCTGACTGGCCATTGCCGAACGAGGTCGCGAGCGAAAGCCGCGACCAGTCCTCTTCGCCTGGCGCTCCGGATCGGGCCCTTGGACCGGCGCGCAGGCGTCGTTGGCGAACCGCGCGAGCGGCGCACCTCGATGTCTCCAGCATCGGCATCAGGCGGAAGGCTGCTTGAAAACAAAGCAAGCGGCCGGATTAGTCACAGGCCCGGCGGTCTGACACATTGAAACCGATTACAGCAGCAGGTTTCGGCAAAGGTTGGCGCGCAGGCCGATTGCGAATTGATCGGCCCGCCCCCCTGACGAATGTACCTGCCGGCCAAGCTGTGGAGACTGTAGGGGCAGCCATTCGAGAAACGCGATCACTTCGGGCGCGAAGTCAATCGAATCGCCAGAGCGGGCGCTACAATTCCCGCCATGAAACGCGTCGCGCTCGTCCTGATTTTCGTCCTCGCGGCCCGCGCCTGCTGTGCGACGCCCCGCCACTCGCTCGTCGGCCGGGTCGTGAAGATCGCCGACGGGGACACCCTGACCGTGCTCGATCCGGCCCACGTCCAGCACAAAATCCGCCTCGCCGGCATTGACGCCCCCGAAAAAGCCCAAGCCTTCGGCACCCAAGCGCGAAACGCGCTCGCCGTCAAAGTCTTCCGCCACACCGTCCGCGTCGAGATCGGCGACACCGACTGCTACGGCCGCGAAGTCGGGCGGGTTTTTTGCTCCGGCCACTTCATCAACGCGGAGATGGTCCACGACGGCTTTGCCTGGCGCTATCCCCAATGGGACAAGACCGGCGAGTTCGCGGCGGCCCAAGCCGACGCCCGCAGGCATCGCCGCGCATTGTGGGCCGACAGGGATCCGGTTCCGCCTTGGGAATTTCGGAGAGCGAATCGGGTCGGGGCGAATGTGGTGCGGCGCTAACTCGCCTCGCCAGCGGCTCGCGTTGGCTTCTGTTGTCCAAGTCGACACGGACAGGGGCTATGTGACGCCGCGATTTTGAGACAGTGGCCCCCTCACCCCCAACCCCTCTCCCGCGGGGGGAGAGGGGGGAAGAGTTCCAGCGTCGGCACCCCCTATCACAAGAAGGCGTCGCGCGCAAATCTGCTCCCCTCTCCCCTTGCCGGAGAGGGGTCGGGGGTGAGGGGCTAGTCCTCCGCGGGTAACAGCTTCGACAATCCGAGGGCGATCATCCCGGCGAGGAGTGGCGCTACGGTCAAGCCACCGATCGTCCGCCGACGGAAGAAGGTTATGTACATGGGATGCGTCTCCTGAGTATGAGGAATGATGCCTCACCCAGGGCGCGGCGGCCTGCGGCGCGCCCCGGTCTGCATCACCTCGGCTTCGGGGTTGGGTTGGGTCACGAATTCTTGATAGGGAGATGACCCACTAAATTGGTGACCCAACCCCCCCTGCGGAGCCCTCCAGCCCCAACGGGGCCCGACTTTTTGCTTTGAGTCCAAAGTCCAACGTCACGGACTGCGCCGAGCGGATCGTGTGGCGGGCAGGACGCGGGACCGGGACGGGACACGAGCCGGACAGAATCAGGCCGGTGGGTCCGGACACTTCGTTTCGATAGGAAGTTGACGGGCAAAGTAGTTGACCCACCCACCGGGACGGACACGAGCCGGACTGGACACGAACGGGACTGGACGCGAGCCGGAATCCAGTCCGCATTCTTTAGCAGCAGAACTGCGGGTCGTGTTTGTCTCGCCCCGATAGGGCTTAGGAGGCTGGAATTGGCGGGTTGAGATCCCGGGCCTGCGCTGCGCTCCGACCCGGGCTATAAATGTCTCGCCCCCTTGGGGCTGGAGCAGAGTGGGACGGGACTCGATTAGGGCACGGAGTTCGGGACTCAA
>DASZIA010000329.1:0-4526 GCA_035949535.1 Planctomycetaceae bacterium
CAGGATCTGCTCGGCCGTATTGACGAACAAAAAATTCTGGTAAGCAACCGGGAACACGCTGAGGGCCTCACGTTCGTTCGCCAGCAAGCGGACGGGCGCATAGATGTCGGGGGGCAGATCAACCGACCAGCGCGCGGCTCCGACTTCGATCTCTCGCGGAAGCACTCCGTTGCGTGCCGCATTCACGGCAAAGGTCGAAACGGCCGTGTCGCGCGGCGGGAAGGACCAGTTCCGCGCGCTCTCGGCGATCTGGTCGAGCAGATCGGCCAGGATCCCTTCACGGTTGTCCAGACGTCCGCGCGCCTGACCAAACCGTCGCCGAAACCCAGCCCGCTCGGAATGTGATAGATTCGGGTTTCCTTCGACGATGTTTTCCATCACTAGACGGGCTCCGATCTCCGCGGGATCGGTCTGCGGATCGGGATATCGCAGCGCAGCGCCCAACGCTTCCGGCGTCGACGATTCGCGCGGCGGAAGCAGTCGCGACCAATAGCCCCGAGCCGCAGTCAGGTCGCCCGACTCCCACGCCCATTGACCGAGCGTCAACAGTGCCTGCTCGGTGCTTCGGGCGACGAACATTTTTCGCACGAGCGATCGCAGGGCTGCTTGATCGTGGTGCCGCACGGCGTCGTCAAGAGTCGTCTTTGCCGAATCGTCGAGCGTCTTCCGCGCGACGGCTAGCCCCTCCGCGGGGAGTGCGGCCATCAGCATCTGTGCGTAGAGGCCGACGCTGAGATAGCGTCCTGGTCCGATGGAAATCAACGAGCCCGCATCGTTGGCAGCCACCTGCCGGACCAACTCGATCCCTTCGCTCCAGCGTTTTTCGCTCAAGTGCACGCGGGCCAGTTCGAGTTGGCGCTGCGCATTGAGATTCGTTTCGACAGCGACCGATTCGCGAAATCTCGGTTCGGCTACGGGCATGGCCGGCGCCGACGCCGCGGGCGGCGAGCCCGAGGGATTCCGCTGCGCGGGAAGAGGCTGCTGAGCGGGGGCTGTCTGAGAACAGAGGGCGGGCAGTAGCAGCAGCGTCAGACCGATTCCCGCCCGAGAGCGGTCGAATTCTTGTCTCTTCGCGCTGACTGTACGCGCACCCACCGGCCTATCCCTCGCGGAGCCTGTAGCCGATGTAAAATAAAACGATACCGACCACCACAACCGCCGGCATAACGATCAGGGGAATGCCGAAATTCAGTTGCCAGAGGATTAGCATCGGCAAGAGTGTGAGAACCGCGAGCTGCAGAAGAAAGCCGATTTGTTGTCGCATGAGATTTGAGTAACGCTCAGCGCAAGGCAGGGTCGGAAGGGGGTCGGCCCTGCATTTCTACTTCTTCTCGAAATTGGCCACCGGCACGGAAATCGACGCTGCGTTGCCCAGTTGCGTGGTCTTTCCCGCCTCGATGGTGGCCGGAATCGAGCGTTTGCTCCCGCCGAACACCCAGCCGGCCCGTTCGTGCCAGATCATGAAATTGTGCTCGCCCGCCGGAACGTTCTCGATTTTGAAGCGGCCCTCTTTGTCGGTGATCGCGGCGTAAGGATGATCGAGGATCAGCCAGCGTGCTTCCATCCAGGTGTGGATATCGCACTTCACAGTACTGGGCATTTTTTCGGGGACGGTGAACTGCCACTGCACCTTGCCTGTGCGATCGTTCGCAATCGTCTCATTCTTGCCGTCCTGGCGGATCGGGTAGACGTGCGTATTGTGGGAAATCGGATCGTCCGAGAGGATGTCGATCGTTTGGTCCGTGCGGAGGATCAGGGCGTGGGGGATGAACCGGCAATTCTTTTGATCAAACTTCACGACCTTGTCTTTGCTCTCTTTCAGCTCTGCCGGCATGCCGGCCGGCGGCTTTTGCAGATACACAAAGACATTCGCGATTCCCTTGGTCGAGTCGTCCACCACCAGCGACTCGTCGGGCACATTTTGCTTGGCACAAACTTCAGGATTCTTCACGGTCGTGTCGCCTGCTTTGACCAAAGGCGCTAACTTCGGGGCTTCACCCTCGAGGACGAATTGCCCGCTGAGCGTTCCCGTGTCAGCCGCATTCGCGCGGCCAACACCTAGGCCCAGCACCATGAGGCCGGTGAGAGCAATTCGCGGGGCAACGCGGTAAACACGCATGGCGGATCCCCAAGATGATTACGGGCTTAGCACACCCGATGATTCGACGCTTTGACCGACGTCGATCTTATCGAGTGGTGGTCAAAATCCCCAGTCGTAGCGGTCAATGTTCTCTTTGGTGAACTTGAGCGGCTCCGGCGACATGATGACCGTCGTCGCATCGCGCGGGCTGAACGTGAGAGGCAGGGAACCGTTGACCGACTCGCCCGCTTTCGGCGACTTCCCCTCGACCAAAGCCACGGCCAGGCGGACCGTCAAATCGCCCAGTTGGCGCGGATCCCACAGGTAGAAGCTTTCGAGCACGCCCTCCTTGAGATACTCCTTATTCGGCTGGGGCGTTGAGTTGCCGCAGAGCGCCACCTTGCCGGCCTTACCGGTGCGTTTGAGAGCTTCCGCCGCGCCGGGGACAGAATTCGAGTCGAAGGCGATCATTCCCTTGAGATTCGGATGCACGTTGAGCAGCGTCTCGACCAGCTTGCGCGATTTGTCGACGTCCTCGTCCGTCACGACCGTCTCGACCTTCACAAGCTTGGAGTATTTTTCCGTAGCCCGCGCCTCGGCGTAACGCCGCCACGTATTGAGGTTGTCGGCGTTGAGGCTGGCGATGACAACGGCCCATTCCCCCTCTTCGTGCATCTGCCGCGCGATCTCGTCCATGAGTGCCTCGCCGAGTCGCTTGTCGTCGACCTGATTGACCATCAGATCGCGGCCGCTGTCGGGAGCGTCACTGTCCCAGGTCAGGACCTTGATTCCGCTTTCCTTCGCCTGTTGCACAAAGCGCTTAATCGATTTGGGCTCGTTGGGCGCGATGCAGATGGCGTCGACCCCCTGCCGGATCCAAGTTTCGATGAACTTGTTCTGATCGCTGGCGCTCGGATCGGTCGGACCGTCATAAATTAAGCGCACGCCCAACTCACCCGCCGCCTTCTTGGCCCCCTCCTGACACGCGCGGAAGTACGCGATATTTGTCAGCTTGGGAAGCATCGCGACTACGATCTGATCGCGCGGCTTCCCTGCCGCTCCTGCGTGGGGCCTGCCGGTCCCAGCCGACTCCTGCGCACATCCCGCAAGTGCCGTGACCACCAGGAAAACGAGCAGTTGCAGCATAGGCGAGCGGCCGGTGTAAGCCGGCCGGTTCTCGATCAATCGATTTCCCGAACTCGTCATTGTCATACGGTACCTCGGCCACAAACACGCGCACAACCAACGCACTGCGCCGGTGAGTTTAAGCGGGAGAGCGTTCAGGGCTCGATCCGGAAGTCTGCTAGATTGACTTCAAAGTAGGGCTTCAATATCGCCGCTTCGAATTCGGCGAGCTCATCTGATGGGACTTCGACAAATGTGCTGTTGTGATTTGGCGCCCACCATTTCGGTTCATCATCGTACGATTTCGTCGACTGAGACGTCTTGATCCAGCGAAATGGGCGTTCCGTCCATCCCCTGCCTCGAGTTGAGAACAGATTAGCAGGACCAGTGATTTGGCCCAAAAGAATCACGCTGGGCTTCTCGTTTCCATGACAGAGATAGAAGTAGTCCCCTGTTCGCTCAGGCTCCACGAACCGTTCACCTTGACTCTTGGTCGAGGTTCCCTTCGCTTTGGTGTCTTTGTGAACTAGCACAATTCCTTGTCGAATTAAGTCCAGCACGTCCAGCACATGCCGAAACTCGGTGCCTGGACCCATCGACAGCTTCCAAAAAACGGGGTGCATCGGATTCTCCTTTGGCTCGGATGTGGGAATTGCGTGGCCGATGCTCGCCATTATGTCAAGAACCGGCCGGCTTACACCGGCCGCTCGCCGGATCGTCGTGTGTTGATCCACACGCCGAGGACCAGCAGTGCTCCCAATAGCACGAACCGCAGATTGCCGAATTTAAACGGCATCTTCTCCTGGATCCAAAAGTTCGAGCCGCCCGCCTGCAGCCCTTCGACCAGAACGGCCACAAGCAACACCCCCAGAATCGAGCCGCTCAGCGTGCCGCGTCCCCCAGTCACTGCGGTTCCGCCCAGCACGACGGCTACGATCACCTGCAGCTCGAGGCCCATGTAAGACGCCTGGCTGGCTGAGCCGTCGTGGGACGTAAAGCAGACCGCAGCAAGAAAGGCGAGCACACCGCTCAGGGTGTAGACCTCGATCAATCGCTGGCCGACCGGAATCGCCGCAAAGCGAGCGGCGACCTGATTTCCACCGATCATCAAGATTTCCCGCCGCCAACGCGAGGCGCGAAACCAGCCGCCGCCCAGAAGCAAGACGGCTCCGACCAGAGCCAGAGCCCCGGGCAATTCGCCCAGTCGCGAATAACCGGGCACGTCAAAGAACGGGTTGTACTTGGCTCCCTTGAGCACGGCTTCGCACAAGCCGCGATAGAGAAACAGCGTGCCAAGCGTGGCGATGATTGGCGGAACGTC
>DASZIA010000330.1:0-18266 GCA_035949535.1 Planctomycetaceae bacterium
TTTGTCAGAGACAACTCCCGCTTTGATCATCCACAAAAGGCCGATGACCACTGGAACGGAAGTGAGCAAATAAAGAACGATTGCGGCGAGTGGCGTCCACCAGATCCACGCTCGCGACCGTTTCTTCGGTTCGTCGCTCATTCGGATCCCCCCAGTCCCCGCCGATGCTCACGGGCGTCGGCCTCCGCAGCCGTGAGCTCTCCCGGCTTGTCAGACGGCTGGAGCGAAATCGAATCGGCACCGCGGCGCATGGAAGACAAAAATCGCCCTCCCCAGCGCATTGGCATAGGAAGGGCGTGGCGCTCGTCTAAGAGGGCTTTTAATAACGGTCCCGGCCACCGCCGCCGTAACCGCCTTTGTCACGGCCACCACCGCCGCTGTAGCCGCCCCGGCCTCCACCGCCGCCAGACCTCCCGCCACCCCGGTCTTCTCGTGGTTTGGCTTCGTTGACGGTCAGTGATCTCCCGCCAGCTTCCTTGCCATTCAGCCCGGTGATGGCAGCTTGAGCCTCTTGATCGCTACCCATCTCGACAAAGCCGAAGCCTTTGGAGCGCCCCGTGTCTCGATCCATGATGACTTGAGCAGACTGGACCGTTCCGTACTCCTCGAACATGTTTTGCAGCTCGCTGTCGCTCGTGTTATACGACAGATTTCCAACGTACAACTTCTTACCCACTCCGAGACTCCTTCGGAAAATACGCAACACACCCTTGGCGTGACGGCGGACTCAATGCCCGGACTGGTCCCCAGAGTATCGCATCCCGGCCACCGTGTCGCCCCTCCTTTGGCGATTCAAAGGAGGGCGGAGATCTAACCGGTCTTTTCGGACAACTCGATGGTCAAAACGCCAGAGCACCGACGTACTTTTCTCCAGCGCCAGACGTTACACTGACCCCGATCAAGGGAAAGGTCACGTTGCGGGAAAAGAGCAATGGCGAAGAACAAACAACAGAAAAAGAAGGAACGAGAGCGGCGTGTCGCCCAGAAGAAACACGCCGCCGCCCAAAAGCGGGATCAGGATCAAACCGCCAGCGAGAACTCAATGGCTGGTCGCAAGACGAGCATCTTTACGGCCTCCGTGGCTGTTCCAAAGACCAACTCCCTTTCCACAAAGACGAAACAGCCCTTCAACTACCGGCGCAGCGGCGGTTAGCCGCCTTTGCATTCCCTGGTCTGCAATCGCTGCTTCTCTTCACACGCCTTCAGCATCGCCCGAAGAGAGGGCGTCAGCCGATGCGTCTTAAAGACTGGGAAGTGACCATCCAGACGATCATTGATGAGTGCCATCACGAGCACAAGGCGGTGACTCGGATCTTGATGGAATGGCGTGCGAATTTGGAAAAGGAACCGAGCCTTTTACAGCCGTTCCAAATCGACGAAATCGTCCGAGAGGTCAGAAGAAGACTCGGCAACGTCACCTAATGAGACGTTCGCCGCTCGGCAGGACGGTGCATTCAGGCGCTTTGAGGCTGATGCGGCGAAATTCAAGACCAAGGTGGCGCAGACAGACGATGGCGATCGGTGGAGGCCGGGGAATCGACACTGCCGAAGCGTTGTCGTCGCTCACAGCAGTCGAGGCATCACGTCGTCGAAAATTTATCCAAAGCGGCCACAAATCGCTCGAAGAAAGTCCTTGAAACGCTCGCCGGGGACGGTAGGATGGCAGCAGGAACGAATCCTCGAACAAGCATCTCGAAGAAGCATCGTTCCAGTGGTTTTATTGCTGCGTTTTTCCTCTAGTTGGAGGACGCCTATGCAAGAACCGACGGGCAGATTTGCGTGAGAGAGCCTGCCTTCGATTTCTCCGTCGAGGCTTGTGCTGCCACTGCGAGCTTTTGCACTTCGGCTTCGTCCTGCGATTTCCGAAACTCAGCATCCCGCTACTTCACGTGGCGCTTGTGATGCGAGAAACGCCCGTGAAGGGCAATGCTCGATCGAGCCCGAGGCGATTTGCGGCGGCGGACAGTTGGTTCTCTCGAAGAGTCATGTGGCCCTCGTCTTCTCTTTGTGACGAGGGCTTTTTCATTGCTCAATGAGGCATCCTCCAGCTTCGACCGGCTGGCTGGCCGTTGGAGGGCACTCCTTGCGAGTTCTCATCCTCGGCGGCACGAACTTCATCGGCCCTCCCCTGGTCCGTCGCCTGGTCGATCTCGGCCATGAGGTTGCTGTTTTCCACCGGGGCCAGACCCAGGCCGAACTCCCGCCCGCCGTCGAGCACATCCTCGGGGATCGGCACGACCTCGGCGGTCATGTCACCGAGTTCCGTCGCTTCAGCCCCGAAGTGGTCGTTGACCTGATCGCCTTCACGGAGGCGGCCCTCGGCCTCGTTCGGACGTTCCGTCGAATGGCACAGAGGTCGGTCGTCATCTCCAGTGCCGACGTTTATCGGGCCTACGGCGGGTTCCTCGGCACCGAGCCGGTGCCGATAGAGTCGACGCCGCTGTCCGAAGATGCGCCGCTGCTGACGGCACTCTTCCCCTACCGGCCACAAGCCACCGGACAAGAGGACCTCCTCTATTCCTACGACAAGATTCCGGTCGTCTTCGACACGGAAACGTCGCATTTAGAGCCCTTCAACGAGACAGGGCGATGAAAAGGTCTGCTTTGACCTGACCGCCGTTGGCGGCGTAGGAGAAGAGGTAAAGCAGTAAGGCAGGTCAGGGGTAAGTTCTGGCGGGCCGGAAACCAAAGCTGAAGAAACGGTCGTTCGGTTGAAGGACGTAGCTACGGTAGGCGGAACGGACGAGCTCGGGAAGACTGTAGAACGTCCCACCACGCAACAAACGGCTGTCTCCGGCTTCGACGGGTTGCGTCAGGGGTATGTCGTCGAAGACCTTGTCTCTTTGCTCTGGTGAGTTGTTTGTCCCGTCAAAACACCACTCGAAGGCATTCCCCAACATATCGAATAGCCCCAAGTCGTTGGGCTTCAAGCTTCCAACGGGCCAGGCCCGGTTCCGCCCATTGGTCGAAAACCATGCGTACTGCGGCAGCAACCTCTCGCTCAGTCCGTAGTAGCGGCTCGTCACCGTTCCCGCTCGACAGGCATATTCCCATTCCGCCTCCGTGGGCAACCGATAGCCCGTTAATTCCCAGAATTTCTCCTTGGCCTTCATTCCAGCGGCATACTTCCCCTGCTTGTTCGGCTCGTAGCACCATTGGTCCCTGCCAATCCCCTGCTGCTCGCTCAACCAGTTACAGTAGTGCGCCGCTTCGTACCATGTCATGGAGGTCTGAGGGGAATCATCGGTCTTGATCCAATCGCCGGTCTTCACCTTTGCAATCTCCGGCCGTGTTGTTTGAAATCGTCCAAACTGCTCCTTCGTTACCTCAGTCGTGGCGATCGCAAACTGGCGTCCAATGCGGCAGCGGTGCGTCGTCTCGTTTGGAAAACGGCTCGGCTCCGAATCGGGCGAGCCCATCAGGAACTGACCAGCATCTATGATCACGAAGGTTTGCTTCTGGGTATTCACGTACCAATGCCGCTTGTCGGTGGACTTCTGGGCCTGCAACTGCTTCTCGTCGCATTTGAGCTTCTCAACCACTGCCTCCAGCCGGTTGCGTTGCCCCCATTTTCGCAGCAGCCACTCGGCCGCACCGTGCAGACCTGCATCCGGTTCGTTTTCGTAGACCATCAGCAGTTTCTCGATCAGCGGTTGTCGCTGAGCGGGAGAAAACTGCGTGTCCGTAAACTCGCCTAGAGTGAGCACCAGTGCTCGACGTATGGTCACGTCCGGTTCGGTGTCGAGCCGTTGGAGGATCGGCTCCGGGTTCCCCCCAAGTGGACTGAGCCAGTGAATGATGTAACTGCGAACCCTCGGGTCGGGACTCGCCTTGAGCAGCGGCCACACTTTCGTAGGCGCTCCGAGCCGGAGAAGGGCGACGGAAGCGTTGGCTTGCCGCCTCGCCAGGACTTCTTTCTGATCTTCAGTCGCCTTTTCGGGTGGTCGTTTGGCGAGTTCCAAGTGAGCCAAGGCGACGGACTTTTCCTTGTGCATAGCCAATTTGTCGAACAGGACCGGGAACTGGAACAACTCGGCGTCCGCCAGCAGGTCAAATAATTCATCAGGCCGATCAGTGACATAATCCGACAAAGTTTCTGTGGCGTAGGTACGAGATTGTTCTTTCTGTTTTGTGTCCCGATAAATCACGGCGAGCGGCTCGATCAATTTTGCCTTAGCGGGACGAAGGGCCTCCCGCCACGCCACAAGGTCCGACGCCTCAAACGTCACCAGACGACCAGCGACGAGCGTGTTGATCTTGCTCCATCGCTGGTCGTTCGACGCATAAGTTGCCAGGGCACACGCTGCCTGAAATCGCTGCTGGTCCTTACGTTTTGAGTCCAAGGCCACATCCCATAGCGGATCCGCCACGGTGTTCTTGTCGGGCAACAGTGCGTCCCGCACGACGAGAAATTGACTCGGCGATACCCGCAACAAAGCATCCCGCAATTCGGCAACTTTGCCTTGATGGACGGGCAGGAGCGCCAGATCCAAATTCAGCTTCTTATTCGAGTCCTGTGCGCCCTGGGCGTCCTGCTCCCGGAGCAATCGGTCAGCCCAACGGCGGTATCCATCGAGCTTTCGCACAATTGCGGGCACTTCTGCGATGTCGGCAGCGCCGAGTTGTTCCACGAGTGATGCTGCTTGGAAGCGACCGTTAATCTCCCATGCACTGAAGAGGACAGCGACCGCCGCAACGGCAGCGATGCTGGCACGAGTGCCGTGCAACCGTCCCGCCCTTCGCATCATCTTTGTTTGGGGAGCCGTCCAATTCGCCTTGACTGTGAACCACTTGATCTGGAACCACTGCAACAGCGACGGCAATTGGCGGTTCTCCGGCCGTGCGCTCCACACCGTCGCTCGATCCGCCAGCAGCAATTCGGCACGACCCCGGCGAGTTTCCTTCTGCTTACGAGTGAGCCATTCCCTGATCGAGTGAACCAGATAATCGTGGGTGAGTTGGTAGTATTTCTGTCCCGGTCTGGTCTGGAGAACGGAATCGCCTTCCGTTTCTTTCCCTTCCGGGTCGGTCGGCGTGATGAGGCGAATTTCGTTGTCGAGAATGTGGATCAGGTCGTCAAAGTCCTTCGGGCGGTTGCCATAGCCCGATGCTTCCAGCAATTCAGCGTAAGACCGCATGTGGCCCTTGATGTCGCTGCCGGAATCCGGCAACAAAACTTTCAGGTCGGCTCTAGCCGCTTTCTGGTGATAACGGTGTTCGGGTGGGGCGGTGGCTGCGCTGAATGTCTCCTCAAGGAACGTAACGCCGACGCCCTCCGTGCCACCTACCGCTTTTAGGGAAGCGGGCGTCCACGCTTTGCCCTTCAACATCTCCGCAAACAGGGCAAGCCGGATGGAGATGACCTTGCCTTCCTGGGCCAAACCGGACACGGCCTGTTTCAAGAACTCCTTTTGCTCCTTATTCGTTTCGCTGGCGTTCTGCGGAAGTTTGCCGAAGGCTCTTCCAAAAGCCGCCAGCACTTTTCTGGCGTGGTCTGTGTCAAAGAGATCGACCGCCACAGAGTTTTGGCCTTCAACCAGACGAATCTCCAACTCCCGCATGAAGCGGATCACCGCCATCCAGAAATCGTCCCGAACCATGACAATGCACTGGATCCGGCCCCCGTCGCATTGTCGCAAGGCTTGAACCAGTTCGGTATTCGTCTCTTCCTTCTTGGCGTGAAGCCATTGCTCGAACTGGTCGATGACGATCAGCACCTTTTTGCCGACCGGAATCCCGTGTCCCCGGCGCAGTGCCGCCAGCGTCTCTTTCAATCCGAGGTCCCCAGGCAACGCCGGACACTTTTTCCGCAGGCCGTTCGCTAGCCGTGACTCGGTGTCCTTGGCCGTCGCTTCAATGAACACTGCCAACACGTCATCGGACAGACGAGGCAGCAGGCCAGCCTTGACGAGTGACGATTTGCCGCAACCCGAAGGCCCACAGATCAGCCCGACAGAAAACGTCTTTTCGGCATCTCCTTCTTCGATGCGTGTCTTCCAGAAGCGGATACTGTCGGGCAAACCGTCCCGGTCCCGTGGCCCCGGCAGCAGTTCGAGGAAGAAATCCGCATCCTGGACATCGAACGATCGCAGGCCTTTCGGCACGATCTTGATGAGTTGCTGGTCCGAGGTCGGCGTCAGGGGCGTGGCTGCAACCGATTGGCTGGATGCAATCGAAGTCGAGGGCGGCTGCGACACCACGGGAGTCGAACGAGAGGCGCTGCCTTGGGCACCTGGGCCGGATGGCTGGCTGATGGTTTGCTCGGCCAGGAAGTGCCGCAGGTCGTCGGCCATGTCCTTAGCCGTCATGTAGCGCTCCGAGGCTCGCTTGGACAACGCCTTGAAGCAAATGCGCTCCAGTTCTTTCGGTATGCCCTCATCCGTTTGCCGCAGCGGGCGTGGCTCGTGGTTCGAGACCTGCTCCAACAGTTCCGCTTGCGATTCCGCACGGAACGGCTGTCGTCCGGCCAGCATTTCGTAGAAGACCACGCCCAAACTACAGATGTCGCTCCGTCCATCGACTCGGTGGCCTTCGCCTCGGGCTTGCTCTGGGCTCATGTAGGGGAGAGTTCCGGCATACTGCGGCCCTTTGCCAAGATCCTCTTCACGGAGAGCCAATCCGAAATCCACGAGAAACGGATTGCCGTGCGGGTCGATCAAAATGTTGCCCGGCTTTACATCTCGATGCACGAGCCCTTGTTTGTGAGCGTAGTGCAAAGCCTCGGCCACAGTCGCAACTAACTGCGCCGCTTGCCGCCAGGGCAACTTTGACTGCTTGAGTCTTGTGGCAAGATCGGTTCCCTCGACGTACCTGGAGACAATGAAGAAGGGATGCTCGACCGTACTCCCGACATCGTGAACCGGGACGATGTTCGGATGTTCGAGACGGGCAACGATGCGGGCTTCCGCCAAATACGGTTCAGCATCCTCGGGTCGGACGACTCGACCAGCGTGCGGCACCTTAACAGCCACAGGTCGATTCAGTTGTTCGTCATGTGCCAGATAGACGAGACCAAAGCCGCCTTTCCCCAGCAGCCTCTCGATTCGATAGCGTCCGACTCGCTTGGGCAGTTCTGGAGACAGAGCGCCAACTATCGAGGATTCGCTCTCGAAGTTCGGGATGACTGTCAGGGGTTCGTCTTCGGCCATTCCCGGCTCGGTCGTTGTCGGAGAGTTGTTCGGAGCCCATTTTAGCCCTGCCGAATCGTGAAAGCACGATTTCTCGCCGTTGACGATGAGGCAGGAGACATAAGTTTGTAAGAAGTAAGTGGGCGACGAACGAAAAAGGACCGACTTTGTGAAGCACGCCGAGACGCTTCTTGTTCTCCTTCTCCTGAGCTTTCCGAGAGGCCCGGTTGCTGCGGCTGAGCCTCATGAGATGCTCTCGGTCGAAGTTGCCAAAAATCAAGCTGGGTTCGTGCTCAATCCTTCGGGGGAATCCTTGGCCCCGTGGGGTTTAAATTACGATCACGACGAACACGGCAGACTGCTCGAAGATTATTGGGACTCGGAGTGGCCGAAGGTCGAGGCCGACTTTGCCGAGATGAAAAAGCTTGGGGCCAACATCGTCCGCATCCATCTGCAACTCGCCAAGTTTATGGACGGGCCGGAGCAGGCTAATCCGAAAGCGTTGAACCGACTCTCGAAGCTGCTCGAATTGGCCGAACGAGAGCGCCTTTACCTCGACCTCACCGGCCTCGGCTGCTACCACAAAGCAGACGTGCCTGCGTGGTATGACAAGCTCGACGAACAGAGCCGCTGGGCTGTCCAAGCCCGATTCTGGCGAGCCATAGCTGGTCAGTGTGCAAAGAGCCCAGCGGTCTTCTGCTACGACCTGATGAACGAACCGGTTGTGCCAGGAGGTCGTCGAGAGAAGAGTGATTGGCTTGGGCCTCCCTTCGCCGGGAGTCACTTCGTCCAGTTCATCACGCTGGATCAACAGGATCGGGCCCGACCGGACATTGCTCGGCAGTGGATTCAGCGCCTTGTTACGGCAATTCGAAGGGTGGATCGGCGTCACTTGATCACGGTCGGGCTCGTGGACTGGAGCCTGGACCGTAAGGGCCTCACGTCGGGCTTCGTGCCGCAGAAGATTGTAGGCGACCTCGACTTCCTGTCCGTCCATCTTTACCCGGAAGCGGGCAAGCTCGACGAGGCACTGCGAACGCTCAAAGCCTTTTCAGTGGGCAAACCGGTCGTTGTCGAGGAGACCTTTCCCCTTAAGTGCTCGCCGAAAGAACTGGACGGGTTTATCCTCCGGTCAGGAAAGCAGGCCGCCGGTTGGATCAGCTTCTATTGGGGCAAGCCGCCCGAGGAGTTGCGGCGATCCAAAAACTTCGGAGACGCAATCCTGCTCCAATGGTTGGAACTGTTTGGGAAACGAGCGATGACCAGATGACGAGAACCGTCCTGTTTATCTGCACCGGCAACTATTACCGCAGTCGGTTCGCCGAGATTTTCTTCAACTGGCACGCCGAGCGCCAAGACCTTCTGTGGCGGGCCGAGTCAAGAGGGTTGGAGCTTTTCCCTGACAACATCGGCCCAATGTCGTCGCACACGATAGCCCGACTTCGCGGTCTCGGTATCCCGTTCGAGCTCTACAGAAGATTGCCGGTTGCGGTCTCGCATGAAGACTTCGAAGCAGCTCATCACCTTGTCGCTGTGAAAGAGACGGAACATCGACCAATGCTTGAGCGGATGTTCCCGACCTGGGTGGAGCGGGTCGAGTTTTGGGAGGTTCACGACCTCGATTGTGCTGAACCACACGAGGCGATCCCACAATTGGAAGGTGAAGTCATGGATTTGATCGACCGGCTAGCAGGCGATCCAACTCGGGAGACTCGTGCGTGACGGAGTACAGCTCATGGCAGATCCTTGAGTCTCACGCAGTTTATCGCGACCCTGGATCGCCGTCCGAAGGGGCGACGCCCAGATGGAAATCCCTCCACTCTGCCGCAATCGACGTGATGACGGATAATGAGCCCTAAGCCGAATTAGCGTACGTCTGCCTGTGTGAGCAGTATGCTGTGATCACTTTCGCAGTCAAACGCAGGAAGTTGGGCATGAGACGATAGATCAGGCCGGCGATCCTGCTGAGAAGTCCAAGGTCGATCAGCCGACATCGGCTGAGGCGTCGCAGAAAACGGCGAGGGAAACGTGACAGGGTGACGACTCGACTCCTTTGTCCAGGGTGCCGCGTTTCCGCGCGCCCGCGAACACCGGTCAGGCCACCGGTGACTTCATTCGCATTATTGTGAGCACAGATGTCACAGCGACACCATCCCGCGGCGTTTGGACACGATGTCCATCGGATCAAACGAATCGAGACGTGCACTGCATCGTGGGCGCTACGAGTCTCGAGTGGCGTCGGGACGTTCGTCGCCTCGGTAGAACGCTTGTCTTGAGATCCTAGGGGCCGCTGGGTGGATCTCCGAGCTGTTCACCCGAGGGAATTGCCTGGTAGCGTGACCAGCCTCGCAGCGGGGCGCTAATGCGGTCAAGGGCTCGACGCCCGACGGGTCCGCAGGACCGAGTGAATTGAGCCGTGGCGTGGGGTTTCGGTTAGCCCTCAGGGAGACGTCAGCCGCGTGGTCTGGGCGAGGACAACGGTGACGTTGTCTTTTCCGCCGCGCGCCAGAGCCAATTCGATCAATGCGTCGCAAGCAGCTTGGGGATGGCCCGCGCGGACGATTTCATCCGCGATCTCACTGTCGCTGACAAGGTCACTAAGCCCGTCAGTACAGAGAAGCAGTCGGTCACCGTCTTCCAACGGCACATGTCTGACGTCCGGTGACACCAGCTGCTCAGCGCGGCCACCCAAACTGTTAGTCAGCACATGGCGGACCCGGGTTGTGTCTTCCGGCGGAATGCCACTGTCGATGAGAGCTTGAGCGAGCGTATGGTCTTTTGTGATCTGCTGGATCGACCCACGGCGGTGGAGATAGGCTCGTGAATCACCAATGTGCATGATGACCGCGTCCCACCCCACGATGTAGGCTGACGTCCAGGTCGTTCCCATTCCGGTCAACTCGGGGTCGGCCTGACCGTAATCCACAAGCGTCTGATGGATCTCTTGCACGTACGCATCGACGCGAGCCTGCGCCTGCTGTGCTTCGAGGTCACGGAATCTCATAATCCAACTTGATGCGCGTCCCGCGAGATCCCACGCGGCCTGTAACGCCAGGCGGCTGGCCCACTCGCCCGCCTGAGCACCTCCCATCCCGTCCGCGACCACGAGGATGTAGGCTTCGTCCTCGATTGCTCCAAAATTCTGCTCCGGAACATTTGTCATCAGCAGGGTCTGCGATCGCTTGCGGCTAATGACCGCGAAGTGGTCCTCATTGTTCGATCGGACCTTGCCGATGTGGGAGGCCGCTCCGACGTGCACCTCCACCTGCGGAATTTGGGCCGCAAAGAATGAGGCACCAAAGGTATTAAGCGGCCTGAACTCCTGGGTCTCGCGTTCGATGTCGGTCATGAACCGTTCGCTCCCACAGCTGGCTGCGCCGTCATGCCGGTAGCGAGGCACCACGGAACATGTCGGCCATTCTACAGGGCGAGGCAGTCTTCGCCATTAGACAAAACCCCGATCCCTCGACGCGTTCTTGGAGAGTCGGCTGGATCGATCAGCGTGTCGGTCTCGACACGCATCGCTCCACCGTACTCAGACTTCTTCGATCTCGAATCGAAAGCCGTCGGGCAGCAGTGCGGCAAAAGACTCGATCTCCCGCTCGGCTTTTGCGCGGACATAGAATTCGCGCGCGTCATCGCGCGGCACCGTGCGCTTGAGGCCCTCCAGCGTGCTGGGGCCGATCCAGACCGGGCCGGACAAGCCGCCAATCACCTTCACGAAGTATTGGCTCATCCCATCATTCTGACGGCGCCGCGGTTCGACCGTCTCGCACCGAGAAGATCACCCCCGCGTGTTCGAATGCCCGCGGCAATTTGGCGATCGCAGTGTGCGCGTCGCTGACGGTCTGGAAAACGTCAGCCATCTCACGAGTAACGAGCGAGCGGAAGCCGTCATCGTTCGCGGCGCTCAGCCAGGAGATGGTGCCCGTGCGTCCCGTTGCCCTGACCACGAATGGCATCGGCAGCCCTCCTGATTGGATGCCGTCAGTCTAGCGGCGGATCACGCCATGCCAGACCATTTCCGAGACTCGGCATCATCTCGTCAGTCAGTTGCGTATGCGCCCCTGGCTGTATTCGGTCCTTCCGACCCTCGGCTGACGGTACATCAGGTACGTCGGACCTCCGTTCAGCGCCTCCTTGGACTCGTTCTCAGCCCTGATCTGGCGCTTCAGAGCCTCGATCTCCTCCGGCGATGGCAGATAGACCGTTCGCTGCCCGCGCCCTAGGTAGCTCGCGCAAGTCGAGCCCGCCTGCGTTGGGCTGTCGAAGAGCCGCGACTCAATCGCGTCCTGTTCGACTTCTAGGCGTTTGGCTTCGGTAGCGTGGAGCTCGCGGACACGGCGCGACATGTTTCGGATGCGGTTCAACGATCGCTCGTTGGTAACCCAGCGGGATTCGATCCCATCACTGTCGCAAGGCTCGGCGCTCATGGCGCTCAGCATGAGCAAGAAGGAACGCTGATGCAAGAAAAATCAGGGAGCAGCCTTCGACGCCTGCCGTTTCATCCGTCGCCACTCCCCCGGCGGCGTCGGATTCGGATCGGCCCAGCTCCGCCGATCGCGGGCGTCGGCTTCCGCGGCCGAAAGCTCTTCGGCCTTGTCAAACTGTACGTATCGCCAAGCGAAGCCGGCTTCGAACACTCGACGTCATCCGCGCCGAGTGCTGGCGTGGAGTGATTTCAACTCTCCTTCAGCCTCGAACCAATCTCGTTGATCTTGCCCGGTTGGGCATCCGCGTTTCTGCCACTTTTGAAACGCCAGTTGCGCGATCGCCTCGCGCATGACTTCGGCATTGGATGCTGCCGAATTGCGAGACTCTGACGCGTTTCGATTGGATACTGGGGCGTCGGTGCCCGACTTTTCCTTCGACGCAGTCGTCGTCTTTTTGAACATGTCGACTCCTTTCTGTCTCATGAAATCGCTTGGGCCCTCAGATCGGCCTCACGTTCTCCGCTCGTGGCCCCTTGGGACCGCGCCCTTCGGTGTACGAGACTCGCTGGCCTTCTTTCAGTGACTCGAACTGCATCCCTTGAAGGTTCGGTGGAAGAAGATGTCCTTCCCGGTTCCAGTGTCGATAAACCGAACCCCTAGTCCGTCAGTCGCTTGATCGTTCCTTGTGGCATTGCGGCTGATTTCTCTAGAGGCAGTTTCAAAACGTAACTTTCCCAGTTTCACTAAACGGATTTCTCGGGGATTCGACCCAGTTTTCCAATCTTGCTACCGGTTTTGAAACTTCCACTAGAGTGATTTCCCCGGAGAGCTGAAGTCTCTCCCTTCTTGCGGCCGGGCAAAACGACTCACGACGGTGCTCACGTCGTCACGTTGTCGATCACGTGCTTGGCCGCCTCCTTGCCGCCACAGACAGCGATCAATTTTTGCGCAGTCGTCATGGCATCGACGACGAGACCTTTTTCGGCTCGAACGGCACCGACCTGAGCGGCGCGAACCACTCTGGCCGCCGTCGTGGGTTGCGGCGTCGCTGCTGTTCCTTTCATCCGCCCGAGGCCCTTGGCAAAGCCGAGCTTCTTGCGGGCCATCGTAAACGCCTGCTGACAGGAGTTTTCGTTGAACTTGCGGCCCTGGTACTTGGCCTGCAGTTTCGCGAACACGTCTTTGAAACTGGCATTCTTGCCCAGTTGCTCAAGCATCAAACGGATCTCGGCGGACTGGTTGATTTCGGGCTTCTTAGCCATCAGTCATTTCACTTTCGCTTTGAGAGGGTAGGAGCTTCGATTTCACGACCGGCTGCTCATCTTGCTGGCTTCGAGTCTATCCGACTGCAGCGGAATCGCCAGCGGCCCGCGACGAATGCGGGCGGTTCGGAGCAGTGGTAACATGCCCCGCTAACGCTGCCGGGTTGTTTTACGGCGAAGCAGCGCCCTCTACGCGTGAGGACCCGTTCATTTGAGCACTCACGATCTCCCATCTCCGGGCGTTGACGAGGCACGATCGACGGCAACGATGCGAAAGGTGACGCTGCGCCTGATTCCCTTTCTGTTGCTGCTTTACATCTGCAATCTCCTCGACCGCAACAATGTGGCTTTCACAAAACTGGCGGTGCAAGCAGACGTCGGAATGACCGGCGCGGAGTACGGCTTCGGTGCCGGCCTGTTCTATTTTGGCTACTTGGTTTTTGAGGTTCCGAGCAATCTCATCATGCGCCGCACCGGGGCACGCGTCTGGATCTCACGCATCGTGATCACCTGGGGGTTGGTCTCGGGAGCCACGATGCTGGTGACCGGATTCGTGAGTTTCTTTACCGTCCGCATCCTCTTGGGCGTGGCCGAGGCGGGGTTTTTTCCCGGAATCATCTATTACTTGACCTATTGGTTTCCGGCGCAGCAACGCACCCGGGCGTTGGCGAGCTTCATGGCGGGCAACGCCGTGGCCGGAATCATCACCAACCCGCTTTCGGGAACCATCATTCAGTACTTGGACCGGATGGGTGGCCTGCACGGCTGGCAGTGGGTCTTTCTGCTGGAAAGCCTCCCCTCGGTGATCCTCGGCGTATGCGCACTCTTCTACCTCACCGATCGTCCCGATCAGGCACAGTGGCTGGCCGAAGACGAACGCTCGTGGTTGGCGGCGCGAATGAGACAGGAGGAAAAATATCGGGAAGAGCGCCACGGGTCCGACTTCCGCCGCACCCTGACGGACCCGCGCGTGTGGTTACTCATCCTGCTTTATTTCATGGTGGCGTTCGGCGCCAATGCCGGCGGCCTGTTTTTGCCCGAACTGATTCGTAACCGCTTTCCGCACGCGAACGAGGTCCAAATCGGTTTCATTGCGGCGGCGCCTAGCGTGTGCGGGCTGATCGCAATGCTGGCCAACGGGGCTTGGGCGGACCGAACCGGGAAACATCGCCTGCACGTGGCGATCCCAGGCCTCCTGAGTTCCCTTGGGTGGGTACTGGCCGCTCTTTCGGATACGCCGGCGGGAGGCCTAGTGGGTTTATCCGTGGCGATGATGTGCATCATGTGTATGCTGCCCACCTTCTGGGCGTTGCCGACATCATTCCTGAGCGGAGCGGCGGCAGCCGGAGGGATCGCGCTGATCAATTCCGTCGGAAATATCGGGGGACTGTTAGGACCCGGAGCCATCGGCCTGATCCACGAACACGATAAAACCGGGAGCTATACCTGGGGCCTCCTGGCCCTGGCGGCAATCATGTTCCTTGGCGGAATCCTGGCCTTCTTCGCACCCCATGACTCCGCGCCGACTGGGAAATTGGATGGGCGCACGAGTCGCTGGACGAGACCGTGACTTCAGAATGCGGCCCGCATTCTGGGCGAGAATGCAGCCGGTCTTATTTCCAAGCCAATTCGCGGCGAACCGCTTCTGATCGCCCTCGAGCGGGCAGACATTCGCCCCCTGGCTGAGCCGTCGTTCAGCCCTGCGGAGGCGATCGAAAACAGTCGTCGCCGGGCGAGAGTAGCGTTGTAGCTCGGCTTAAGCTTCGATCCTCGTGGTGAATAACTGAGCGCAGTCTGCATGGCCGCGGAGTGCCCCGTATCGCGATGCAGATTGCGGTTTCGCGGTAAGGCAAGCCTGCCATGGCGCTTACGCTCAGTTTTTGCCGAGCCGCCCTGCTTGGCACGTCCCCTGCTTTTCGGTCGCGAGAGTTCACAAGTGGTTTGAACTCGTACGAACACTTTAGGGCGTAACAAAACCATTCGGATCGCGCTGGAGAGTCCAGAGGTTGAGAAGATCAGTCACGCCACGCGGGAAAGGGAAACCATGCCAGACGGAAGCCGAAAACGAAGGCACTCAGGCAACCGCGTGAAACAACAATGGTATGCACACCACCGTGCGATCCGATTTTCCCGCCGATTTCTCGGGGCGGCCGTCGCCTGACCACACGTTGCGTTAGCCGATGGCCCCGCCATCGTTTTTTATAGCCCACGGCCGGCGTTTACCGTCCGTGGGTTTTTGTTGTGAACTCGACGCGCCAGTAACGGGAATGCGAAGTGAGAAAACCGTTACGTCGGCTCGGATCCTGCGCTGGAGATGTCAGACACACGAAACTGCGAATCTCCGGCGGCGACGCGATGTGTGCTGCAGCAGGGAAGACACGTCATGTCTGACCAAAGAATTGAACGTGGAATTTAGAATTCCTGAAAGCCCGACACATTAGCGGGCTGACCATAGCCGAGGTTCACGCTGACCACGGCATCGCCACAGTCCGCGGAAGCGCTGAAACGATCTTCGCGAACCGCGTTTGCTGGGAATGCTGCCGCCGAGTGACCGGGGTGCGGGCCGTCGTGGATCTCGTTGAATTGACCGCCCTCCCTGAAGTGGATCAGGTCAGGGTCGTGCTTTGAGATTCGTCAGACCGACAAGGCGTGAGTGAGATCAGGACAGCATAGCGGGCGATCTCGGTGCACAAATTGCATCTCCGGCGAGGGCGAGCCCCGGTCGAGGCGATCTTCCAGCTGGCAGTGGCCGAGTCCTTGGACCTGCTGTAACATGGCAGACCGCTAGAATGTCTGCGGGCATTTCACCGTAGCTTCGCGGAGGAGGTGCAAGCAGGGGGAGACTAACTTGAGAGGCTGAAGGGGCGAATCCGGTGGACCAGAAGCCTCCCAGTTCGACCCATTCCGGCGTTGAAGATACGCCTCCTCTTTCTCCGAATTTCGCATTCCTTTCGACGCACCACCCGCTCCTGGTCCGCTACGCTGCGCAGGCCGAGCGATTCGTCTTTGAGGATGCCACTCTCGCCCTAATTCGGCTTCGCCAGTTTGCCGAGTTGCTGGCCCGACAAGCGGCTGCCTACGTCGGCATCATGACGACCGACGAGGACGACTTCATCACCATCCTCAACTGGCTGCGGGAACGCCGTGTCCTCAGCAATAAGTATCGACGTTGAGAACACTCGAGCCGCTGATCGTGAAAGCGTGCCTGCATCCCGTAAGATTTACAATTGCGAAATTGTGTAAAGTGACAAGGGGCGTCAAGAATTTCTAACGCAGCGGCCAGGCCGGACCATCGGCTCGTTTCGTAGTCAGATCCGGCTCGACGTAGTCGTCGGGCTCTCACGGAGGTAGATCGAATTCTTGAGCCGCGAGCGCCTCTTGGGCGGTGTCCTCGCCGCCTTAACGGAAGACGTCAACGGAGGCTTTCGCCATAGACCTTTTTGCACACCGCCATTCCGTCGACCAAGCTTGCCGTCGCGCTGTCAAGCCTGCACCGCACCACGTCCTGAATTCCGTGGACCAGCCACGAAGATTAAATCTTTGAAGATCCTGGGGATTCCCGCACTCTGTTTCGGTCACGCTGTGCTTATTCTGTGAAGGATGACCCGGCGTACCCCCGGTTCTTTGGCCCAAGCGACGTTGTGAGCCCGCCAGTGTCCGATCAACCCACACATGCGGGATCGACAGACCCTCGGATCGACGCCGCACTCCGTGAATATCTTGAACGGATCGATCGCGGAGAGCCGGTCGACCGCGAGGAATTCATCTCGCGGCATCTCGAGATCGCCGACGCCTTGCGGTCATTCTTCGCCGCCGAGGAACCGTTCCGGAAAATGGACGCCGCTTGCGGCGATGAAAGCAACTTACGGCAACGGGGCGAACGGCTGATGGCCGCCCATGCGCAGGTTGGCGCAGCCCAGGCCGCCACCCTTCCGCCGCGTGAGAATGGCCCTGCCGATCCCGCCCGTGTGGAGACTGTGCCTTACGACAGTCCCGTGGAAGGTGTCGGGGCGGTCATCGCCGGCAAGTACAAGCTGCTGGAGACCCTCGGCCAGGGGGGCATGGGCGCCGTGTTCATGGCGCAACAGACACAACCGGTCAAGCGGCTGGTCGCGCTGAAACTCATCAAACTGGGCATGGACTCCAAGCAAGTCCTGGCCCGCTTCGAGGCCGAGCGGCAGGCGCTGGCCCTGATGGATCATCCCAATATCGCCAAGGTCCTCGACGCGGGAACGACCGACTCGGGCCGACCCTTCTTTGTGATGGAGTTGGTGAAGGGCGTGCCGATCACCCGATTCTGCGATGAGCGCCAGCTCTCCCCCCGGCAACGGCTCGAATTGTTCATCCCAGTCTGCCAGGCGATTCAGCACGCGCATCAGAAGGGCATCATCCACCGAGACATCAAGCCGACCAACGTGCTGGTCGCACTCTACGACGACCGCCCGGTGCCGAAGGTGATCGATTTTGGCGTGGCCAAAGCCACGGGCCAGCAACTCACCGATGCCAGCCTGATGACCGGGTTCGGCGGAATCGTCGGCACACCGGAATACATGTCGCCCGAACAGGCCCAGCTCAACCAACTCGACATCGACACACGCTCTGACGTGTACACCCTGGGTGTCCTGCTCTACGAATTGCTGACCGGGACAACGCCCATCGACCGCAAGCGTCTGGGCCAAGGCGCACTGTTCGAGGTTCTGCGGATTATTCGTGAGGAAGAGCCGCCGCGGCCGAGTAACCGGCTAAGCACGTCCGAGGCCCTGGCGAGTATCGCTGCAACGCGAGCGACGGAACCGTCGAAGCTGGCAAAGCTCATGCGCGGCGAGCTGGACTGGATCGTGATGAAGTGCTTGGAAAAGGATCGATCGCGCCGCTACGAGACGGCCAACGGCCTAGCCCACGATCTGGAACGCTACCTGGCTGATGAGCCCGTGGAGGCGTGTCCACCGAGTTCCACTTATCGGCTCCGCAAACTGGCCGGGAAGTACAAAAAGGCACTCGCGACGGCGGCGGCGTTCGTGGTTCTTTTGGTTGCAGGCGTGGTGATCAGTACGTTGCTGGCCGTGTGGG
Source organism: Planctomycetaceae bacterium (assembly GCA_035949535.1). Taxonomy (GTDB): domain Bacteria; phylum Planctomycetota; class Planctomycetia; order Planctomycetales; family Planctomycetaceae; genus DASPSM01. The sequence continues at coordinate 17,893 of DASZIA010000330.1, forward strand.
CCACATCGGCCGAACGCGAGGCCAGCCGGCAACGCATCGCCTCTGATCAGGCCAAGCAAGAAGCTTTGGGTGCCGAACGAAACGCTTTGGATGCGGAACGAAAAGCCTTGGATGCCAAGGCCGAGGCCGACAGACAGCGGGCCGAGGCAGACAAGCAGCGGGACGAGGCTCGTGTGACGGCGTATGCATCTGGTATGCAACTGGCCAAGCGTGCCTGGGAAGAGAACAATGTTATCCGCGCCCGCGAATTGCTCGAGGAGGTGCCAAAGGAGGCCGCTGGCAGAAAGCTGCGTGGGTTCGAGTGGTGTTACCTGTCCCGTTTGTGCCACTCCGAAACACTGACCCTCGAGGGCCACGCCGGTTGGGGGCGCGTG
>DASZIA010000331.1:0-4000 GCA_035949535.1 Planctomycetaceae bacterium
TTTGTCAGAGACAACTCCCGCTTTGATCATCCACAAAAGGCCGATGACCACTGGAACGGAAGTGAGCAAATAAAGAACGATTGCGGCGAGTGGCGTCCACCAGATCCACGCTCGCGACCGTTTCTTCGGTTCGTCGCTCATGCCGTTCATTTCGGGAGCAGCGTCAGTAATCTACTGGCTCGACCGAGAAAGTGCGGCCAATGACCTTGAATGCCTGTGGCAAATTGCGGATCGCAATGTTCCCGTCTTCATATTTCTGGAATACGTCAGCGCTCGCGCGAGTGCCAAGCGTGCAAATGCCATTCTCGTTTGCGGCGCTTAGCCAGCAGACGGCGCCGGTGCGGCTCGTTAGCTTGACCACGAATGGCATCGGCGGCCCTCCAGGGGTGGATGCCTCATTGTAGCGACGGATCACTCAAGGCCCGACCAGCGCCTCGACACCACGCCTTCCGGATGGTCGAAGCCGAGCACAAATTCAATTGCGTTTTGCTCCGAGAAGAGGCGGTCGACCTCCGCGCGGCACAGTTCACGATCCAGACCAGGCGCGGCGGCTATCTGGCCGAGCCGAGTCTCGATCAGCTGCCAGCGGGCATCGAGGCCGTATGGGTCGAGAGAGCCAGAATCCATGACGCCCCAGCATGCAGAACGACGCGGTAGGACGCAAGTGGGCTCACTGCTTGGGCGGAGCCAGCGAAAAGGCCGCCCCGTCTTCCGGCACAGCGGAAGGCGGAGCGGCCAGGCCAAAGGGTGCCGCCTCCGGCACGATTGCCGCGGACCGGAAGCGACGAGAGCCGAAACTATCGCCTTGCACAGGCTGGCGAAATTGGGAACTTCACCACAAGGGTTTACACCGATGGGCGGGGAATTGGTGTGTGGCCGTCATTCTATCGGCTCTGCTGGCGGCTTTGTCGCTCGAGCTGGGCGGCAAGGGCGCTCAATGAGTCAGCCAGCGGAGCAGCCAGAACCGTGTAACCAATCGCGGGAAGGCGACCGCGTCAAGCACAGATTACTTTTCGGTGCCCGAACCTGAAGGGCGCAGCGCTTTACTCCGCCTGGTTTGCCGGTGATAACTGGCGAGGAATGACTGAGTATCCGGCTTCGATTCGAACTTCGTCGGGTGGGTTTTGCCTGTCGTGTCGAAGCAGAGTCGCAGCGTTCCTTTTTCCAGCTCGTAAATGCCGAACATGGTCTTACCCTCATGCTGCCCCTTCGTGCCTACGAAAGTAATCGTTTTCGGCACCTCGGATTCGTCGACCTTGTACGTTCCTTCGTCGACCTGATCGCCGTTCGTTAGGGTGTACTTCCCCTTGGCAAACACAAGATGCATCGACTTGAGCTCTTCGCGGGGAAGCTCCTTGCCTGCCACCACGGCGGACTCGGGCGTCCACCGGCCATTTAATGCCTTGTCCGCCGAAGGCGGTTTCGGGTCCGCGCACAATCCAACCGACGCAACTGCTAGGACGACCAGTACGACGCAGTGTTTCATCTTAGGGCTCCCGCGAGAAGGTGAATGATCTTTGACGCACCCACAGAGTGCATCAGACCGCGCAGGAACGCAAGCAACAGCGGATCCTCGAAAGCAAAGGTCGGTCAAACGCCTTCCAACTCGGCCCGAATTTCCAACTTACCCCTACAGTCGCAGGGGGAGGCGGGCACGCGCCGGGGTTTCTGCGGCAAAGCGTTCTCGATTGACTTCGAGCCGGAGTCCGAGCCCGACGAGTCCGCGCATCGCAGCTATGCGGGCCAGCTCGCGCTCGTTGGCTTGCCAGGCTTCGCGGTCGAGGGCCTTGTCCATCAGGGAGGCTGGTGTCCTTCATCCCGGCGGCTTGACCGGATAACCGAGTTGCTCGGCGAGGGCATCGAGCGCCGTCCTGACAAACGTAGAAAAGTCGCCGTCGAACCGCTCGGTTGTCACCTGCCGATAGATTGCTGCGCGCCATGGCTCTGCCGCTACCGAAATAGGCTCTGCCGGACTTTCGGCCGGGGCGTTCGGCTGGCGTCCAGACCTTTTTGTGGCCGGCCTTTCGGGGGGACCGCTGGGAGGAGCCTCTGCACTGTCGGCCAATCGAAACGAAACTGTCGATTCGCCAGACGGCCTCGCTTGGTCGGAAAGCTTCCCCGCGATGGCGGTTCGGCTTCGACCGATGAATCGCAGCAGAAACGAATGCCCGCAATGTTTGCACTTCACCGCGCGGCCCTTGTCCTCCGATGGCGCGTCCAGTTTGGCGGAACAATTCGGACAACGGACTGTCGGCATGGCTTGACCCTTCGGCTGGTTCGCCGTCAGCATGTGCGACAAGGCGGCCGGAAAGCAAGAGGGGTCACCGCGTCAACCATCGCACGACGGCTTCGGCGCCCATCGGTTGAAACGCACAACGTTGGGCCCGAAACGATCGATCACCCCGGCCATTCCTCTGAGAAAACTAAGGTCGATCAGCCGACATCAGCTGATACGCCGCAAACGGCTAGGGATTCGTGACTGGGCGGCGACTCGACTCCCTTGTCGAGGGTGCCTGTGTCCTGCTCGCCGGCCGTTACGAGAGCCGGTTAGGCCATCCGTGACTTCATTCGCATTATGTGAGCACCGATGTGACATCGAGACCCACCCCGCCGAGAGCGTCGTTTGGACACGATGTCCATCGAATCACACGAGCCGAGACGTCCGCTTCTTTGTTGGCGCCACGAGTCTCTAGGGGCGTCGGGACGTTCGTCGCCTGGCTAGAACGCTTACAGGCGACGCTCTTGGTCTTTCCCAAATCGATTGCCAAAATCTTCATCGCCGGTCTCCTTCGTCTGACGGATGCTTTGGAATGACACACCCAACGGCATCATCCCGAGGCCCCCGCGATTACGGGAGGCCTGGCTTTCATGGATACTCATAACTTTGACGCACGATTTTCGTGCCGAGAACTCAAACCTTTTCTGCGACGTCATCTGGCGCCGCGTTCAAGCCGTCCTAGATGTGGTCCCGCTCCGATGCGGCCGTGCGATCGTCGGCCTTCTTCGGCCGGCGCGACAGCGGATCGGCCGCAGCCGGTCCGGCGACCAACCGCATGACACTCTGCGCGAGGGCCGTGAGACCGCCCCAGAGGAAGACGTCGAGCAACAAGGTGCCGATGCCAGGTGCGATGGCGATCACCCCCAGTGCTTGTCCCGCCTCAACGTAATCCCGGAACGTACCCTGCACCGCGACCACGGCGAGAAAAACGACCTCCCCACGCCACCCGAAGCGGCGCATTACCCGCCAACCGATGAGCGAGAGGACCGCCCAAGCCAGGACGAGCAGGGGGTACATGAGTAGGGGGCCGTAGCCGGTGTCCGCTAACGGATAGCGCCAAAATCCGAGAGCCTGGCAAACGACTTCCACAGCAAATCCCACGACAGCAACCGCAAGGCCACCGGCCACTGCGCCCAGGACCCTCCGCGTGGTGGCCCGCGCTAAGTAGACCGTTGCAGCGAGGGCCGCGAGGTACACGCACGAGGCCAGCAGTATGAGTTGCTCGATTTTCATACACGGCCTCCGCAGCGAGCTGATTCCTAGCCCGGCCGCCGCCGATCATCATAGCACGCCCGTAATCTCACCCCTTATTGAGGATGTGTCGTAAATCAACCGATAAGTGCCGACCTGGTAGGCCCCGGAAACTCATCCGTTTTTCGGCGCGGTTCCGTGCACCAGCTTGCCATACGTTTTGGCGGAACGCGGCCTCGGACCGTGAGAGCGGATCAAAATGCGCGACGAAATTCGAACGATTCCGATTCGAGCTCAAATCCAGTCGCCCCGACTTAAAAAGGGCGTTCATTGGAAAGTTACGCGCGCCGCCTCTTTCATTTCTCGTCAGGCCTTTTCTAGCGTGACCCTATAGCGATAAGTGGGCTTGTTCTGCAATCCGGGTGCCTACGCGGCGATAAAGAACCCTTCGCGCTTCGCACGATCGCGCCGCTCGGCGGTAAGACGTGGGTCGTCGTCGAATAGCAGCTCCGTAGCAAGCGGTACATAGTC
>DASZIA010000332.1:0-1872 GCA_035949535.1 Planctomycetaceae bacterium
GCGATTCGGGATACGATCGAGCGGTTCGAGGCCACCGGCTCACCCGTCATCACGGACGGCGAGCAGCGGAAGTACCACAACTTCTGGACGTACTGCGTCCAGGGCCTGCCGAATACGGCCCCGGACGGTTTCAAGATCCCCTTTTCGGCCGGTCACGTCCGCCGGATGCCGCGCCTGACTGCCGGGCCGTTCCGTTATCGGACGCAGGCGGACGCGTACTTGGACGTGGCGCTGAAGTATGCCCACAAACCGGTTAAGCAAGCGGTGATCTCGCCCTCCGCCCTGAGCCTGATGTACCCGCCCGACGAGATTCCCGGCTATTCCCGCGAGCAGTTCATCGAAGACCTGTTGCACGAGCACGAGACCGAGGTGCGAAATTGCCTGCGGAAGGGCGCGCACAAGGTGCAGATCGACTTCACCGAGGGGCGACTGGCTGTCAAGATCGACCCCTCTGGCGATCTGCTGCACAATTTTATCGAGCTGAACAACCTCGCGTTGTCGCGATTCTCAGCTGAGGACCGAAAACGCGTCGGCGTTCACACGTGCCCCGGCAGCGACCGCGATTCGACTCACAGCGGGGATGTCGATTACGCCGAGCTACTGCCGAGCCTGTTTGAGCTCAGAGTCGGCAATTTCTACATCGCCCTGGCGGGCGAGAGGGACCGCGGCCACGTCCTCGAGATGATCCGCGACCACATGAAACCCCACGCGCGGATCTTCGTGGGCGTGATTGCACCGATCGACCCGCGCATCGAAACTCCCGAAGAGGTCCGCGACCGGGTCCTCGAGGCAGCCAAGTACATCCCGATTGAACAACTCGGCACCTGCGACGATTGCGGGTTTTCTCCGTTCTGCGATGACACCACGACGAGCCGAGACACGGCCTTTGAAAAAATCCGAGCGCGTGTGCAGGGCACCCAAATGGCATCGGAAATCCTCGGGGGCGCGTAGTGGCGAAAAATGACAACGAAGACGAGCGACTTCGCTCCTCCGCGCTCGAAAGCTCTCGGACGATCCTCCTGGCACGAAAGCGTGCCGAAGAGGAGTTGCGCAAGCGGTCGGAATGGTTGCGGATCACGCTGGCAAGCATCGGCGACGCGGTGATCAGCACCGACGTCGAGGGCCGCATTACGTTCCTGAACGGAGTCGCCGAGTTTCTGACAGGCTGGCTTGAACGCGAGGCGATGGGACGGCCGCTGGCCGAAGTCTTTCAGATCGTCAATGAACGAACCCGCGAGCCCGGCCCGAATCCCGCGCTGCGAGCCTTGCGGGAGGGCACCGTGGTTGGCCTCGCGAACCACACGATCCTCATCGCCAGGGACGGCACAGAGCGGCCGATCGACGATAGCGCCGCACCGATCCGGGACGACTCGGGAACTGCCGTCGGGGCGGTGTTGGTCTTCCGCGACGTGACTGATCGCCGAAGAGCAGAGGAGGCGCAGGCGCGTCTCGCGGCCATCGTCGAATCCTCCCAGGACGCCATCATTAGTAAGACGCTCGACGGCGTCATCCGTTCGTGGAATACCGGCGCCGAGCGGGTCTTCGGGTACGCGCCGGAGGAGGCCATTGGTCGGTCGATCACCCTGATTATCCCGCCCGATCGCCGCGACGAGGAATACGAGATCCTGGCGCGGATCTCCCAGGGGGAGCGAATCGAACACTTCGAGACGATCCGTGTCTCGAAACAGGGCCGGCTCATCGACATCTCCTTGACGGTTTCACCGATCCGCAACAGAGAGGGCCGCATCATCGGCGCCTCCAAAATCGCCCGCGACATTACCGACCGGAAGCGCGTTGACAAGGCGCTCGCAGAGGCGAATCAACGCAAGGACCAATTCATCGCGCTCTTGGCCCATGAACTCCGCAATCCCC
>DASZIA010000333.1:0-3703 GCA_035949535.1 Planctomycetaceae bacterium
CCCGGGTCACGAACGACAGGAGCAGCGGGTAGCCGATCAGGAAGATCCAACCGAAAACCATGATCAAGCCAGCCGGTGACGGTCGGGGCACGCCTCGAGAAAAGCAGGCCGCCTCGGCTAGAGGCTCAGCGAACCAGATCAACATCAACCCAAAGGCGGAAACCATAAGCGCCAGGAACACGCCCATGGCTGGGACCGCGGCCGCATTCAAGACCGTGATCACGGTGACTGCGACGGCTGCGAACACCAAGAGCGATAAGACTTTGTCTTTGGTAATAGCCATTTTTTCACCTTAATCCCCGAGGCGACTCCCCGGAGGGCCCCTCAATCATTGAGTGGAGAACCGACTGGAGTTTACGGAGCAATTCTAGGTCCAATCGGGTTGCAATCAACAGCCGACCGCCTCCCGCCAGCCCTGGCTGGCCGCAGGTACCACGATCCCGAGGCCGCGTGGCCGTTCGGCACCGGCGGTTGCCGTTCGTCAACGCGGCTTGAGGTCCTTTGGCAACATCCGGCTCCGGCATTGGGCCAAAAAACCTGGACATCCCGCCCTTTCCCCAACGTCCGACGTTACTTGGACGTAGAGTAGGCGGCGAATTCTCCCTGTCAGGCACAAGCGTTCCCTTCGACTTGTCCTCGGCAGATCTGGCCGGGGTTGATGCTCCGGTGATTGAACGCTCTGGGGCCCCGTTTAGAATGAAAATCTGGATCGAACGACGTCGGCTCGCGCGGGCCGGCTTTGTTCGTTGCTTTTCGTGGAGTGCAAGGCGATGCGAGTTTTAGGAGCCGTGCTGGGAATCGTCCTGGGAACGGGCGCGCTGGCCGGGACGATTTGGCTCGCCCGCTATTCTCAATGGGTTGAGCATCACGAACCGCATCTCCCGCTGATCGCGCCAAGACACACGACCGAAGCACCGCCACCGCTACCGCCGCCTGCCGCGGAAGACAAGAAAGATGTCAAGCCGCGGCCTCCCGTCGCCACCAAAGAGCCGTTCCCCAAGGCGGTCACCGGCGAGCGGGTGTTCGACTTCGGCTCGATGGGGGTCAACGAAGAGAAGAAGCACACCTTCTCGATCTCGAACAAGGGGCAAGGGCCACTGGAGTTGGAGGTCGGGCCGTGCACGTGTAAGTGCACCGTCGGCGGCCTCTCGAAGAAGAAGGTGATCCCCAAAGAATCGGTCGAGGTCGAGCTGTCCTGGAGACCGAAAGAAGTCGCTGCAAACTTCGCCCAGCAATGCACAATCTGGACCAGCGATCCCGACTCGCCGGAGATTCAATTCAAGGTCTATGGGAAGGTGGACAACAAGTACACCGTAATTCCCGAAAAGGTCTGGCACGCGGGTCACGTTACGGACGTGCAGGACGGAAGCACCAGCGGCCAGGTGGTCTCGACAATTGAGAGGTTCAAAGTCACCTCCGTCGAGTCAACCAATCCGCACGTTCATGTCACTTTTAACCCGTTGGATGCCATATCTCTCATGGGCCTGCATGGGAAGATGGGCTTCGAGTTCACCGTGAAGACCGATCGCGACATGCCGATCGGCACATTCCGCGTTCCGATCCGGATCCACACCACGCTGGAGGGGAACAAGACGATCGAGGTCGACGTGACGGGAACGCGATCCGGACCCATGCTCTTTTTGCCGCCGCAGGGGGGAAGTGCCTTGTGGCTTGCCGAGAAGTCGCGATTGAACATGGGCCGCGTGCGACGCGAACTCGGGAAGAAAGTGTCCATTCCCGCGATCATTTATGGGATCAAAGACAAGTTCCAGATCCTCAAAACAACAAGCGATGCGGACTATTTGAAGGTCTCGATCGCTCCGAATCCGGAGATTGCCCAGGGAGAACAGCAGGGAGTCCTGTTTGGGTTCGAGCTCCCTCCCAATTCTCCCGGGGAGACGCGCGTGAGCCCCAACAGCGTCCACATCACGCTTGAGACCAATCACCCAAAACTCAAAGAAATCCACTTCGAGGTCGAGTTCATCTGCCAATAAGGCCCGCCTCCGGCAGCGCTTTCCAATCCGGCATGGGCTTGGTTAGACTCATCAGTCCGATTGGATGTCCCTAATTTCCCAGGGGCGCAGCGGCGACATGCCAGGGGAGTGGTGCCCATGATTTTCAAGCGGATGTTCCAGCGCAAATCGCTGGAAACGCTGCTGGCGGAAATGGCCGGGGAACATCGGCTGCGCCGCGTGCTGGGCCCCATCTCGCTCACGTCGCTCGGCGTCGGTGCGATCATCGGCGCGGGAATCTTTGCGATCACAGGACGCGTCGCCGCCGAAGACGCTGGTCCCGGCATCATGCTTTCGTTCATCGTGGCCGGGCTCGCCTGCACGTTCGCAGCATTGTGCTATGCGGAGTTTGCCTCGATGGCTCCCGTCGCGGGAAGCGCCTACACCTACACCTACGCCACGCTCGGCGAAATCTGGGCCTGGATCATCGGCTGGGACCTGGTGCTCGAATACGCGATGTCGTGCTCGGTGGTCGCCGCACACTGGTCGAGCTATCTCAACGAGTTCATCAGGGCTTCCTCGAGACCTTTTCTCGGCTCGGGGAACGAGTGGATGATCCCTGCACAATTCTTGAACGACCCGTTTTCGGGCGGTTACATGAATTTACCAGCCATTCTCATCATGGGCCTAATTACCGTGGTGCTCGTGGTGGGAATCCGAGACAGCCCGACGACCAACGCGGTACTCGTCGTTGTCAAAGTCGCCGTCGTGCTCTTCGTGATCGCCCTCGGATGGGGATACATCAATCGTGACAATTGGACGAAAATCCCCGTCGACAAGCGCCGCGTGACCGACCTCGGCGACTTTCTCACGCGGAATCCCGACATCAAAGCTCAGCTTCCTCCGGGCGCATTCACCGCGAACACAAGCGGCGAGCAGCTGTTGAAGGAGCATCCGGAACTGGAGAAGCAGCTGACGGCCGCTCGCATCACCGATGTCGACGGCTTTCTTGATCGCAATCCCGCGATCAAGGCCCTTCTCGCACCAGGCGAGGTCGCGGGCTACACGAACGGCGAAGAGCTGGTGAAAAAACACCCAGAGCTGGAACAACAGCTGACGGCCGCTTACATCAAAGAAATCGGAGACCTTCCTGCGGAGGTCAAGAAATGGGGCCTGCTCGGGGCGCTGGGACTGAAAGAAATGCTCTCGCCCTATGATGAAAAGGCGCGCGGACCATTCTGTCCGTACGGCTTGACGGGGCTCATGGCAGGGGCCGCCCTGGTCTTCTTCGCCTACATCGGGTTCGATTCAATTTCGACACACTCTGAGGAAGCGATCCGTCCCAAGCGGGACGTGCCTCTGGGAATCATCGCCTCGCTGGCGCTCTGTACGGTGCTCTACATCCTGATGGCGGCGGTCATCACCGGCATGGAGCCGTACTACAAAATCGATGTCGGCGCGCCGGTCGCTGCCGCGTTTCGGCACAAGGCCGAGGCAGTCAATAGTGGGGCGCTCAACGCCTCGGCCTGGCTGATTGCAGTCGGGGCCCTCGCGGGAATGACGAGCGTCCTGTTGGTGATCTTTTTGAGCCAGGCGCGCGTCTTCCTGGCCATGGCCCGTGACGGTCTGTTGCCGCACGGCATTTTTGGCGTCGTTCACGAAAAGTTCCGCACGCCCCACCGGTCGACGATGCTGACGGGGGTGTTGATCGCGCTGGCCGCTGGGTTTTTCCCTGTCAAAACGCTCGAGGA
>DASZIA010000334.1:0-4351 GCA_035949535.1 Planctomycetaceae bacterium
GACCTTGGCGTGCTGTCTTGGCGCCACGACGCACGCACGCAGTTCTCGAAATGGCCGCACCCGGAGCGGAAATCGCCACAGGAGAAGTGCTTCGCGCGCGATATTCCGTCGGCGGCCACCTTCCCAAGTCTTTGCGGTTCCTTGTCTGAAGCGAGCCGGCCGGCACAATCGGAATTGTCATCAAATCCGGCAAAAGTTCGCCAGTTCCCGGGGTCGATATGTACTGCACTTGCATCGGTCTGACCAACCCGGCATTCTCGCGCCCACATAGCGCGAAACACGGCAGGCGAGCTGATCCCGGCCGCCTGCCAGCAAACGGGCGGGCTTCGCCAAGTCCAATCGGTCAGAGGTCTCGGTGCAACACCTACTTCGACAGTTCCAGCGTCCTAAGACGCCTTCGCTGCGGAGCGCTCGCCCCGCAAGACGGAAGACCATTCTGGGCGCGGCCAGCGCCGGAATCTGCGCCGCGCTCCTCATCGGCTCGGCAGCGAACGCACAGGACGGCTGGACTTCCACCACTGGAAGTGATGCAGCCAACCCGACAATTACGGCGGTTCAGGGCTCGGCCCCTTCTTCGCCATCCGCGTTTCAGCCGCAACCCGTTCTGCCGACCCAGGCGCCGTCCGCACCCTATGCGGTCGTCGGTCAGCTTGACGCAACTCAGCCATCTCGAACCCCGCCTCAGCCCGGTCAGGTCTCCCCTGCTCCGGTGATGCCCGGCGCGGCGGATGAGGCCGGCCCGGGTCAACCAGGCCCCTTTGAACCGAGCCAGGTTCGACTCCCCTTGCTCGGAAGTGCGGGCACTACACCCCATCCCTCCGCCGCCACTTTGGAGCGGTTCAAAGAGTTCGTGGCTGGCACGATCGATCCCGATAACACACTCGACCTTGTCGTCGGGCGGCCTCGCGTGCTCGTATTGAAACAAGCTCCGCTCCGCACGCAGATCGCCGATCCGCGCACTGTTTCCTACACGATCATCACCCCAACAGAACTCTCCGTGCTCGGGCACCAGGTTGGCAGCAGTGTTTTGAATCTCTGGTTCGCCGATGCCGCAACCGGACAGACGCGGATCCTCAGCTACTTGGTGCGCGTCATTCCCGACCCAGAGCAGAAGGAGCGGCTCGACCGCGTCTACAAGGCGCTCGAAGTCGAGATCAACAAGGCGTTCCCCAACAGCGTCGTGCACCTTGCGCTGTTGGGGGACAAGCTCGTTGTCAGCGGCGAGGCGAAAGACATTGTCGATGCCGCTAACATCCTCCGCGTCGTTTCCGCGAACGCTCCGGGAGGGACGCGAGCGCAAGAACGGGAGCGCAGCGCGTCGGAGATTCCGATCGGACAGATCAGTGTGACGGCCGTCCCGGACGCTTCCGGTAACTTGCCGCAACAGGGACTGGAAAATTTCTTGCTGCGCGACGTGAATCGCAACGTCGTCAACCTGCTTCGTGTCCCTGGCGAGCAACAAGTCATGCTCCGCGTGACCGTTGCGGAGGTCAGCCGAACGGCCGCTCGCAGCATTGGGCTGGATTTCACTGTGCTGAACGCTGCGGGCACGGCCGTGTTTTCGAGTACCACCGGCGGTTTGATTCCCACGACCGTGACGGGAATGGGCTCGACGACACAGCTAATCGGCGGAAACCTGCCGGCCATCATCGACAATGGCAAGGTCACTCTGGCGATCCAGGCCCTGCGAAATATCAATCTGGCCCGATCGTTGGCTGAGCAGAACGTGGTGGCCCTCAATGGGCAGACGGCTCGCTTCCGTGCGGGCGGTGAATTTCCTGTCCCTGCGGCCACAGTGACGTTCGGAGCGGTTGCACAGGGAGTCGCATTCATTCCGTTCGGCGTCCAGATGCATTTCGTTCCGTTCATTACCGATCGTGACCGCGTCCGCCTGCAGGTCGGGGCGACGGTCAGCACGCTTGATCCGAGCTTGGGGACCAACATCGGAGGGAGCGCGGGAGCGGGGGGTACAACCGTCCCGGGATTGAACTCTCGGACTTTTCAGACGACCGTCGAACTGCGCGGCGGACAAACGTTTGCTGTCGCCGGTCTGACGCAGAACACGTTCGGCGCCACGACGGCTCGCGTGCCGTTCTTTGGCGATTTGCCCATCCTGGGACCTCTCGCGGGCGAGAATCAGACTTCGCATGGCGAACAAGAAATCGTGATCCTCGTCACGCCAGAACTTGTTCATCCACTCCAGACGTGCGCGACGCCCCCGCTTCCCGGTGCCGACGTCTACGAGCCGGGTGACGTCGAATTCTATCTGCTCAACCGGCTGGAAAGCCGGCGAAGCTACGATTATCGCAGTTCTGTCCGCACAGATTGCGCGCGGCAGAAACGCTACGAACATTGCGACGATCTCTTCATCATCGGCGCTCACGGCCAGACGTATAACTGTTGCCCGCAGGGTAGCGCTTGTGGTCCGGTAGCGGGTGCTCCGGTTCCGGTCCCTGACGCGGTCCCCATGATGCCGGCAGGTCGAGCCGAATTATCGCCCACGCCTGCGGCTCCCATGTCGAACCCAGCGCCGTCGCTGATGCCGGCGTGGAACGGGCAATAGGGGGGAGCACCATGCGAGATGCGTTGACGATGCGAAACTGGCTGGGCGCGCTGCTCATACTCGGCGCGACAACACTCGCGGCTGGATGCCACCAGACGGGATACTTTTGGCCGACCGACCGCTGCGCGGACATTCCTTGCGGAGCGATTCCACAGCCAGCCGGAGTTTACTCCTGCCAATGGCAGACCGAGCAGAAGCTCCGCGCCGAGCAAGACAAGTTTGTGATCTACCAGTACGAGTGGTTCCAGGGGGGCGATCACCTGGGCCCCGCCGGCCGGAGGCATATCGAGGCGATTGCACAGCGGCTCGACAGCGCGCCGTACCCCGTCCTCATCGAAAAATCCGAAGACACCACTTTGGACGAGACCCGCAGACAATTTGTGATCGCAACGCTGATCAGTCTGGGGGCCGCGCAAGCCGAGCGGCGAGTCATTTTGGGCTACTCCGAGGCGGAGGGGCTCGACGGAACCGAAGCGGTGAGGCTGGGCAATCGCTCGCCAGCCGCTCCGGGAACCACATCGGGCGGCGGGGGCTACGGCGCCACCAACGCAGGGTTTGGGGCGGGAACAACGTTCGGCGGCGGAATTGGTGGGATCGGCGGGGGCTCTGGTGGCGGAATGGGCATCTATTGAGTCTCAATCGGTTCGATATTTCAACACTGTCTTCGAGGTGCCCCATCAGAGGCACGACGGTCGCAGTCCGGATTGCTTGCTTGCTCGCTCTAGCCGGGGCGAGCGGATGTGCGTCGCGGCCACTGTTATCCTCATTAAGCACAGCGACGCCGCCCGTGAGCCAAACACCGCCCGCTTCGAGGTCGGAATCCTCCGACACGCTTCCGCCCAAGCAAGCGGCCGAAGCTTGTTTCGCCACAGCCAAAGAACTGCAGGCGCACGGTCACGCCCCCGAGGCGATCATCCTTTACGAGCGAGCTCGGCAACTCAATCCGCAAGAGCCGCAGGTAAGCCGCTTCTTGGCCGTGCTTTACGACCAGCAAGGCAACGACGCGCGGACCACGACGGAATATCGCAAGGCGCTGGAACTCGCGCCTCACGATGCCGATTTGCTCAACGATTTTGGCTATTACTTCTACCGCCGTCGCGACTGGCGGCAAGCCGAGGAGCAGTTTCGCAAAGCGATTGCCCAGGCCCCGGAGCATGAGCGGGCTTGGGTCAACTTGGGCCTCGCGCTGGGAGAACAAGAGCGATTCCAAGAAAGTTTTGAAGCGTTCTCCAAGGTGCTCGGTCCCGCGGCCGCTCACTCGAACGTCGGCGTCATTCTGACCGCCCACCAACGGAAGTCCGAGGCTCAGAGCGCATTCAAGCAAGCGCTGGCGATCCAAAACGATCTGCCCCAGCCGCGAGCCTTCCTCGCCCACTTCGAGCAGCCCGCGAATACGCGTTGACGCTTGAGGTCAGCGATTCAGAAATTTGACTTCCCCGCGATCACTCGAGGAAGCTCGCCCGAAGACGCCGTTGCGAGCGACTAATGCCGGCGACCAACGCTCGAACCGCTTCCTTGTCGTCGTCGGCCAGCTCGTGTTCCAAGAGCTCTAATCGATCTTGGACGAGCTTTGCCTTCGCGCGCTGGTAGTCGCTCAAATGCCAGGTCCGCAGATACACGCCGACCTGCAGCTTGCGGACCCAGTCGGCGTAGATCGGAATCCAATGCTCGGCGTGTTTGCGATCACCTGAGATCGCCGCCGCCAGTGTCTCCGTTTCGGCATTCGAGATCTGCTCCAAGGCCTCTTTCGACGGGGGGTAATAGGTGAAGCAGCCGACGACGCTCACC
>DASZIA010000335.1:0-24324 GCA_035949535.1 Planctomycetaceae bacterium
CTGCAGCAGATCGACGATCAGCAATCCGTCTTCTGCGCGCACGCGCGCGAGGTGCTCGCGGGTGGTGATCTTCATGCGGGCGATTGCGTTGAGCCCTTCGCTGGCCATCGCCTCTTGGATCAATTGATACGGCTTCTGGCCCAGCGTTCCGTCCGGCGTCAAGAAGTAGGTCTTGCCGCTCAAGTATGCCGGATCGATCGTGTCGGGGTGGACGAACCCCTCGACGCTGATCGCCCGCTCGCCTTCGGGCCGCAGCTCGGCCAACTCGTCGGGATTGATCTCGACGTATTGCCCCTTGGCGTATTCGTAGCCCGACACGATCTCGTCGTTGGGGACCTCGCCGTGAATCGGGCAGGTCTTCATATATTTGATACGGCTGTGGCACTCGCGGTGAAGCTGATTGAAGCGGATCGGGCTGCCCTCGTCGGTCGAGCCCGACGATCCCGTGTAAGCCTGCACAGGAACGGTGACGAGACTGATCCGCAAGTAGCCTTTCCAGGCTGGTCTGGGAGCCACGGCGTGTTCTTTCGCTGGACTGAAGTGAGATGGTGGCTGCAATGAGACAGGCGAAAGGCGACCCTCGACAGCCTGACCAATGGGGATCAGGCAGGATCGCTCGCCAGTGGCATTGCAGGGACGAACAAAATCCAGTCCCTGGCAAAAGAACCGGTCGCTCCTTCAAAGAGTTTGGCCGACCCGACCGTTCCCCGGTTCCAGAGCGGTCAGCGGCCACGGGCCAGAATCGGTTTCGCAAATCGCGTACCGGTTGCGGCACGGCAATTATGCACTATAAACGGCCGGCCGCACCACGGGCGACAATTTTTTCGCGGGATTATTTTGGGCCGGCGAGCTGCGTATTTTTTACAAATCTGCGGCAGTTCGGCCGAATCAAGCGCAACTAGTTCGCGGGAATGTTGAGCGCGGCAGCCTCGGTTTCGTCGGCGGACGCGGCCGAATCACGTGATCGCTCGGGCATTTGGCGGCTTGTCGCGACGGCGGTCAGACGGCGGGCGCTGATCAGCTCGTCTGTCTCATCGTCGCGCACCGTTTGCTCGAACTGCAGGACGCCGAAAGGAACGGCGGCGGTGAGCCACACCTCAATGCGGTGAACGTACGTGCGTCCGGACTTGGGATCGTCCACTGCGACCTGTGCGGCCGCCTTGCGGCAGGCAAAGGCGTCCTGGCGGAGTGGCGTCTTCAAATAGCGGAGGTTTTCGCGACGGTAGGGGCGAACGACTGGCAGACCCAGCAGAAAAATGTCGGCCTGCTCTTTCGTTTCGCCCGCGACGGACGCGGCGATGACAGACGTCGCCGGAGGCTCACCCGCATTGAAGGCGGCTGCATCGATCAGAAATCCGAGCGTACGTGTTCGCTTCCGCCCGGCCTTCCAAGTTGCCGAGAGACTTTGGAGCCGTCGGCCCTGCTCTACTTTGAACCCTCCCATGTTCAGCCGCAGATGGAGTGGCTCGCCGTTCGGTTCGAGTCCTTCCAAGTCGATCCAGTCATGGTCACTCTCGGGCAAGAGGGGAAAGAACGTCACGACGGGGCGGCTGAACGGTTCGACCGGATGCCGGTAGTCGATCCAGCGCCAGCGATCCAATACTTGAAACAGCCAGGGATGCTGCCACGGATTTTCGATCGGATACCAGGCGGAGTACGTGCTGACGGCCAAGAGTGCCAGGGCCAGCGTGCGCAGAAGACCTCGGCTCGCGAGCGCATCGAGCGCGGGGATCATCGAGACCAGCCACATCGGAATCAGCCAAAATGTCCAGCGCAATCCGGACGTGTTGCCGCCGTAGTTGTAGTTCTCGGTTCGCGTCAAATAGAACGCGAGGACGACGACTGTGATCGCGGCCGACGCCCACAGCGCGGGCCGCAGGCTCCAGCCGCGCGAGAGTCGCGGCACGATCCAGGCGGCCAGCGCAAGGAGAAAGATCGGGGACAGCGAGACAATGCCATGATGCCCGAGCGTGCAATGAAACAAGTAGACGAGGGGCGATTCGTGATTCGCGTCTAGACCGGCGGGATGCATCCAGTAACTCGGAACACCGTCGACGACGTACTTGTATTTTTCCGTGCCATAGTCAGCATAAAACGGCTTCCAGCTACCTGTTGCCAGCCAGGTGGTCACAAAGAAAAAAGCGAGCGGCACGATTGCCGCCGGCAGCGCCCAGAGGAACGCCCGCGAGGGCGATCGCCACAACAGCAGCACGGCCACCGCGGCCGCGAAGGCCGCCGCCGGCAGTTCGTTGACGGCCGCAAAAACCGCGAAAAACCCCGCGCACGCAAAATGGACGGGCCGAAGCGACCCGTCGGCCAGAATCCGGCAGGACGGGTACAGCGCCGCGAGCACCGCCAGACCGGCGACGGTGTGGTTGTTCAGCGTGACAGAGAACGTCGTCAGAAACGTGGAAAACGCAAAGGCCCCAACCACGAACAGTCGTGCGAAATCGCTCTGCGCGTAGCGCTCGACCAGCCCCATGATCACCAAGAGTCCCGCCAGCATCGGAAGCACATTCACCAGGAACAGAATCAGTCGCATGGATTCTTCGGGTCGGCTGTTGAGGCTCCAGCCGGTAACTGCCCGTACAACCCAATAGGCGCCGGCCACGATCGTCGACAGAACCGGCGGCTTGCTCGAGTAGTAGTGTCCTCCCTGCCGCACCTTGTCGATTGTGCTCCAACCGGGGACGGCATCGATTTCGTCGATCTGATAAGTGCCGCGCTCAACGAGCGACCAGACCGTGCACCAGCGAGACCGATCGTTGGCACTCAACAGCGGCTTCACACGCCACACGGCGGCACTGAGCACGCCGAGGGTAACGGCGAAGATCACGGCGTAAGCCGCGCGATGATTGTTGAGGGAGGTCATAGGCAGTCTGCTGCGTGCGCGCCTTTCCCCCCTCTCCCCTTGCGGGAGAGGGGCCGGGGGTGAGGGGTTGTCTTGCGCTCGCCCCTCACCCCTAAACTCCTCTCCTGCGAGGGGTGAGGGGGATAAGAGATCTTGACGTCTGCCCAGCTCTCATCAAATCAAGTCTCGCAGTCGAAATTGATGCGGTCCGAGTTTGCCGCCGTAGTTGCCGGCGGTGATCAACGTGAGATCCTTTGCCGACGAGGCCGCGCGCAGGCCGGCTTGCATCGCGTCCCGCACGCAGTCGGCCGAGAGCCCGTCGATCACGATCTCGTAGACCGCGGCTGTTCCCGAAGGGAGCGCCGAGGCTGTGAGCGCGATCAAGGACGGACAATAAGCGTCGTTCGTGCTGGCTTTGAGTTTTTTGTAGCGCGAGCCGACCTTGCTGCCGCTGCGAACCACTCCGCCGGGAAACGGCATGATCGCACCGGGGACTTCTCGAATGGCCGCTACGGCTTGTTCCGCGGCCCGCAGTGCCGCGCGTTGAGTCTTGCCGCACAGGAGCAAGTTGCCGCCGGCCACTCCTTTCGCGGTGCCGAAGCGATCCTCGCAGACGAATTCGCCATCCATCACGGGGATCCGCCACAAGCGCCGCCCGAGCAGCTTTTTCGAGCTTTGAAAACCGTCGCCGAAGAACCGCAACTGGCCTCCGACCAGGATCTGTTTGTCTCTCGGACAGTCCAACAGGCCGTTGTAGCAGGCGGTCGTGGGGCAGGTAAGGACGCATTGACCGACGCGACTGGTGACTGCTTTTCCCAGCGCGTCGCGACTGAACGCAAAGGCCAGGATGCTCAGGCCGGGCCGTCCGTCGGGACTTTCCGCAGTCGGGAGTACCCGTTCGATCGCCGCCTCGACGTCGCAGCCAATCACGCTGGTCGCGTTGCCACAAAAGGAAATTGCGGCGGTCTTCGCCCACTCCAGTTCTTCCGCCGTGACAATCAGGCGAGCACCGATGATGGGAAAGGCTTCGGCAAAAGTATCGGCGATCGGCACGCCGTTGAGTTCGAACGTCTCGTGCGATTCCTGCAAGGTGCCGCGCTCGCCTGCGAAATTTGTGGCTGCCAAAACTTGTGACTGCATTTCTCTTCGGCTAGTTTAGCCTGTTCGTCCCCAGACAGTCCAAAGTCCAAGGTCACCACAGGTTGCTCGACGTGCTCGATTGCCGACCTTGGACCTTGGACCTTGGACAACGTCGGCTACGACCCCGAAACGGGAATCGAGCGGTGGCGCGTTTCGGGCACTTCGAGCGAGGCGATTCCAACTGTCGTTGTCGGCGGCGGATTTCTATTTTCGGCGTCGGGTCGAAACGGGCCGACCATGGCCGTCCGCCCGGGGGGTACGGGCGACCTGACCGCGACGCACGTCGTGTGGCGTAACCTGCGCGGCGGGCCGCATGTCCCTTCCCCTCTGTACCGCGATGGTCGCCTTTTTATTGTCAATGACACCGGGATCGCGACCTGCCTCGATGCCTTAGAAGGGCACACGATGTGGCAGCACCGGCTGCGGGGCCGGTTTTCGATGTCGCCTGTCGGATGCCGGGATCGAATTCTGGTGACGAATGAGGAGGGGCACTCGACGATCTTCAAGGCGGCCGACCAGTTTGAAGTTCTCGCGGAAAACGATCTGGACGAGCCCCACCTGGCGACGCCAGCACTGGCGGGCGATCGGCTCTATTTCCGCTCCGCTGGGCACTTGTGGTGCATCGGCGGTTCGGAGACCGCCGCGGTCCCTACGAGCGCCGCGACAGAACAGACTCGGCCGCAAGGGTCGGACAAGACTTCAGCGATCAAGTGACCTGCGGCAGTGGACGGCCGGGCCTGGGCGCCGGCGCGCTATTCCGCCGGCCCATCGACCGGATCGGTCGCGGCGGCTTGGCCACCGATGTCGGTGCTCGTGACCACCATCCGGACGAGTTGCGCGACGCCGTTGGCTTCCATCTTCTTCATGATCTTGGCCCGGTGGGCCTCGACGGTTTTGAAGCTGACGTCGAGCTGCGTGGCGATCTCCTTGCTCGAAAGGCCCTCGACGACCAGTTTGAGGATTTCCGCCTCCCGGGGGGTCAGTTTCTCCAGGCGCTGCCGCACCACGTCGTCGGCGTCGCGCTCGCGGCGCCGCGAGGCGTCCAATTCGAGCGCGCGGCGGACCTGCTCCAGCAGAACTTCGCCGTCGAACGGTTTTTCGAGGAACTCGATGGCCCCGTTTTTGAGAGCCCGAACGGCGGTCGGCACGTCGCCGTAACCGGTGAGCACGATGACCGGAATCTCGATACTGCGCTCGTTGAGTTCCTTCTGCAGCTCCAACCCCGACATGCCCCCCATCATCACGTCGAGCACCAGGCAGCCGGGCTGCGACGGATCGTACGAGTCGAGAAAGCTCGCACCCGAATGAAAGGTTTGAACGGGAACGCCCAGCGTTTCGACCAGCCAGCGCAACGACTTGCGCGTCGCCTGGTCATCGTCGACAACGTAGACTGTGGGCTGGGTTTGCAGAGATGAATTCACTTCGGCCATCGTGTCAACCAGCGACATAGAATTGCGGTCTTTACTATAACGGTGTCAAAAAAGCTGAATCCACATTCGTATACTAATCTTCGCCTAAAAGCCACTTACCGCTCAAGCTCGACGGCCGGAAGGACGCTGGGAAACCCATAAGTGGACGCCGATCTCGAACGAATCGCCGACTGGCTGGCCCGCGCCGAACGGTGCGTCGTGTTTACGGGTGCGGGCGTGAGCACAGAAAGCGGCATCCCCGACTTTCGCTCGCCCGGCGGCGTCTGGTCGCGGACCAAACCCATCCTTTTTGAAGACTATTGCCGCGACCCAGAGGCCCAGCTCGAGTATTGGCGGCAGAGAGCCGAGACGCATGTCCAATTCTCCGACGCCGAGCCGAACAAGGCCCATCTGGCGTTTGCCCGCTGGGAAGCCCTTGCCCGGATTCGGGGCGTAGTCACCCAAAACATCGACGGCCTGCACCAATTGGCGGGCAGCCGCAATGTCCTGGAGCTGCACGGAACGGCCCGGAAGGTCGGCTGCCTCGAGTGCGGCACGCTCTATGAGGCGAGCGAAATGCTCGATCAGTTCCGGCAAACGCAAGTTGTTCCGCGCTGCACGCGCTGCGGCGGGCTGACCAAACACGCCACCATCTCGTTTGGCCAGTCCCTTTCGGCCGAGGTGCTGGGGAAATCGATGCGCTGGTCGCGCGAAGCGGATTTGTTCTTCGCTATCGGTTCTTCGCTGGTAGTCACCCCGGCCGCCGACTTGCCGGTGCTGGCGAAGCAATCGGGCGCACGTCTCGTCATCATCAACCGTGAGCCGACGCCGCTCGACAGCCTCGCCGACGTGGTGCTGCCCCATCCGATCGGCAGTTGCATGGAAGCGGTTGATTCGCTGATGGCGGCCACATTGGGCGCTCGCCTTGATCCGGAGACGCCGTGATGACCGACGCAAATCAATCCGAGCCACTGCGATTCGTCACCGAAACAGAAATGCAAGTCGAGACGCTCCCCTGGGGCCCGCACGACTGGCTCTGCCGGCCCGGGCTGACCGACGCGCGCGATCTGCTCCTCGTGCGAGTCCACATGCCTGCGGGCCAGGGGCACAAGTTCCACGTGCACCCGGAAATGGAAGAGATCATTTACGTCCTTTCGGGTCGGGCCGAACAGTGGGTCGACCGCGAAAAGAGAATTGTGGCACCGGGACAGATCGCGCACATCCCGAAGGGTGTCGTTCACGGGACCTACAATGCCGGTTGCGAGGTTCTGGAATTCTTGGCAATCCTTTCGCCCGCAAAGATTTCGGGACCTCCGCTCGTCGATGTCAGTGGCGACGAGCCCTGGCGCAGCCTGCGCGAACGGTCCTAGACCGGACCCGATCGCTCCGCGGACTCTAACGACTGGGCTGCCCGGGCCGGCTTTGTCCATCGGCGGGACCTTGCTCGTTGCTCCCTTCGCGATGCTTCTGCTGATTACTCATCGCGAACCGTCTTTTTTGCATGGTCGCAGTTTGCTTGGTCGATGGTTGTGGTCGCATGCCCGGGAGAGATTTGCCCAACGCGGTTAGGGCCCGACCGCGCCAGGGGCCCGACCGTGTCTGTCAAGTTCTGACCGCTCAACAACTAGCGTCCGAGATAACCCGCCAAACGATATCGCGCGCGGTGCGTGAGATCAGTTTGCCGATCAAGTAGGCTGAGACGACTTGGTAGCTTGGGAGCTTTCGCAAGACTAGAATGGCGCCTCGCCTTACTTCCGGCCCGCCGCCAAATTTGATGGCTGCGCGATTCCGACACCGGATCAGCGCATGCCTGGCTCTCGGCCTCATCAGGACACGACAACAGGAGTTGGACCGAGCGATGCGTCTTTCGAAACTGCGTGTTTTCAAGCTTTCCTTGGGGGCCACTGTCCTCGTCTGCACCGCCGCTTTCGGCACCGCCAATCGCCTTCACGCTGACGATGTCCCGCAGAAAGACCTCTCACCCCCGGCAGCCGTCTCACCGGAAACGCCCAGCGCGGCAACGGCAATCAGCGATCCCCTGGCTGCGCAGGTGCAGACGGCAATCGACACCACCGCGCGGCGGTTTCTCGAGACCGAGGTGCACACGCCTTGGCAGATCGTCCACGGGCTCTTGGCCTATCGCCGCGATTACGTCCTCAAGCAGAACGGCGCGAAAGTCAACGCCCTGAACTGGGTCGCGTCGGGCCCGGTTTACAAGGAGCAGCCCTGGTTCGAGAAGATGCCCTACGGGGCGCACGCGCATCCGTACAACAACGTCCCCTACGCGTTCCAGGGACATCCAAACCAGTTCATGGCCTACCTGACCATGTGCAATCTGCCGCTCGACTTCAAATTCAAAACGTCGAGCGGCGAGATGGCCACGATCAGCGACTTCATCAACGGCGCGAAGATGGAAGTCAACGATCGCGAAGAGGTCACCTGGACGTTGTGGTTCTTGTCGCACTACATCGAGCCTGATTCCCAATGGATCAACAAGGACGGCCAGCCTTGGAGCATGGAGCGGCTCGTCCAGATCGAAAACAGCAAGGTGGTGACCTCGGCGGCGTGCGGCGGCACCCACGGACTGTTTGCCCTGGCGTACGCCCGCAACGCGTACCTCGAGTCGGGCCGCCCTCTGGGCGGGGCCTGGTTCGAGGCGGACCAGAAGGTTCAGCGTTACGTCGAGGAAGCCCGCGCGAACCAAAACCCGGACGGTACCTTTTCGTCGAATTACTTCCAGGGCCCCGGGTACTCGACCGACTTCGTCAAGCGGATCGGCACCACCGGCCACATTTTGGAGTTCATTTGCGTCGCGGTTCCTCTGTCGAGAGTCAAGGAAGAATGGGTCCATCGTGCGGCCGCGGCACTCGCCAAGGACCTGATCGACAACAAAGCGGCGGCTGCCGAGTGCGGGGCGCTGTACCACGCCGTCGACGGCCTGTCGATTTACCGCACGCGGATGTGGCCCGAACTCGACCCGGCCCGTCGGGCTCGGACGGCGGCAAAGCCGGTTTCGGCCACTCCTTCGGAGGTCAAGCCGACCGCAGCGACCGCGGCGGCCAAGCCCGGTGCCTCGGTCGAGCAAAGCAACGGTCGCGCCGCCGACGCGCCCGCGCGGTAGAATTGGTGGACGATCAGTTCGCCGTCGGATGAATGAAGTGCAACGCGGGCCCCGCAAGAAAAAGTGGTTACCTCTTCTCCTACTGGCAGTCGCCGGACTTCTGGCGTTTGTCGTCAAGGGGTGCCAGCGCGACACGGCGCCGACTCCGGCCGAACTTGACGCGATGTCCGCGCTGCAACGGGTTCGCGGCCACGTCCGATGCGATCCGGACGGGCACGCGGTGTACGTCGATTTCGCAAGAGTCGACGACGTCAAAGACGCCGAACTCGAGCCGCTGTCAAAGCTCCCCTACGTCCAACAAGTCACGTTTGATTCCGCGTCGATCGGCGACGGGGCCCTGCAATACCTGGAAGGGTTAAAGAACCTCGCAAGACTCAGCCTGCGCGCGACCAGAGTGACCGACGCCGGGATGGATCATCTGCAAAAGTGCCCGGCGCTGACTGAAATCGATCTGGAGCGTTTGACGATCACCGATGCGGGCCTGGTGAAGCTTGGTCCGCTCAAGAATTTGCACCGAGTTTACATTGGTCCCGGAGGGCCCATCACGACGGCCGGAATCGAGGCGCTGAAGGCGCAGATTCCAAAGGTTAACGTTTCGCGAAAGTGAGTTGAACGTCGGATAAGAGCCGCGCACCTGCGTTGCTCACCTGTTCAGCCCCCCCTATAATTTCCGAGAACTGGCACACTCTGGGCGCGCGTAAAAACCTGGTCACAAAGGCAGACCGAACAAGCTCAGCATCACAAAATCAGCACATTGGGTCGGAAATTGATCGTCGGGCCTGGTCGCGCTCGTGGCCCTGCGGCGGTTCCCGCGGAGACTTTGCAGACGGTGCCCACGACCCCCAAAATCTCCAAAGCGAACGTCGAACATTCGGCGGTCTCTGGTGACGACGGCGCCGACCCGGTCGTTTTGCAGCCGCGTGAGATCGATTCGGCGGAATCAGAAGCGGCGTCCGCGGGCCCAAAAGCCGTGGCGCAGCAGGAGCACTCCCTTCCTGCCATGCTCCCCGCCGGGGTGCTGCTCGATCAGCTTCCGGACGGAGCCGCGCTACTCAATCACGAGTTTCGCATCTTGTGGTGTAATCGTCAGCTCCGCGAGTTCACCGCGCAGACTGAGTCCGATCGCGGCAAAACCCCCGCGGGGCCCCTCGTCCCGAGCAATCGCCCGGCCGATTCTCTGATTGGGAAGAGTTTTTACGAGGCGTTCGGAGCGCCCGAGATCATCGGCCCCGATTTCTGCCCTTTGCATACGGCCCTCGGCTCGGGCGAACTGGCCAAGAGCAGCCTCAGGGTCGGCGAAAAAACCTACTACGAGGTGCAGGCCCGGCCGGTAGTCGCCGAGGAGAGCGACGCGCCAAACCTCTTGGTCGTGAGCGTTCGCGACATCTCTTCCGAGGTGCTCCAACGACAGAAACTGAATGCGATTTACCAGGCCGGCCTCGAGCTGGGCGACCTGTCGCTGCAAGATATCCTGCACATGAGCGTCGACGACCGGATCGACCTGCTCAAGTCCAAAATCCTGCACTACACGCAGGACCTGTTGCAGTTCGGCACCGTCGAAATTCGCCTCCTCGACAAACGCACCAAGCAGCTGGAACCCTTGCTGGCTGTCGGAATGGATCCCGGTGCGGCGGGCCGGGCGTTGCGGGCCGAGCCGCAAGGCAACGGCGTCACCGGTTTCGTCGCGGCGACCGGCAAGAGCTACCTCTGCGAAGACACGGCGACCGATCCCCTGTACTTGCCCGGTGCGCCGGGAGCCCGCAGTTCGCTCACCGTTCCGCTGATCCTGCACGACGAAATCCTGGGGACGTTTAACGTCGAAAGTCCCAAGCCCGGGGCCTTCAACGAGAACGACCTGCAGTTCCTCGAACTGTTCTCGCGCGAGGTTGCCGTCGCCATCAACACGTTCGAGCTGTTGGCTGTCGAAAAAGTGACGACCGCCAGCGCGAGCACCGACCGCATCCTCCGCGAAGTCGCCAGCCCGGTCGACGAAATCCTCAACGACGCGGCCTGCATCCTCGAGCGGTACATCGGTCACGAGCCGATCGTGTCGGAACGGCTGCAGCGAATCCTGAAGCACACGCGCAACATTAAGCAGCTGATCCAGAAAGTCGGCGAGACGTTCGCCCCGCTCCCCGCGCACGCGCCGCTGATGCCGCGGCAACAGCGTCCGCTGTTGCGCGGCAAGCGAATCCTGGTCGTCGATGCCGACGAAAGCGTGCGGATCGCCGCCCACGAGCTGTTGGGGCGTTACGGCTGCGAGGTCGAGACGGCCCACAACGCGGAAGAAGCCTTCGTCATGGTCCGCAGCTTTCACTACGACACAGTGATCGCGGATATCCGCCTCCCAGACATGACGGGCTTCGAGTGCTTTTACCAGATCAAGCAGATTCACGAGCACTTGCCCGTGATTTTGATGACCGGTTTCGGCTACGACCCGGCCCACTCGATCGTGAAGGCCCGCCAGCACGGATTGAAATCGGTGCTCTACAAGCCATTCCGGCTCGAGCAGCTGCTCACGGAAGTCGAGAAAGCAGTCTCCTCCCCGGCCGACGCGCCCAGCGCGAACTAGCGCGATGACATGAACACCGCCAGGCTCGGCCGCCTGCTCTTCTCCGCTCGCCGTCGCTTCGGTGTCTACCGCGACGTGCGGAGTCTCAAGAAACGCGTCCGGCAGTCGTCACCCTTACGAATCGTGGTTGGCGCCGGCGGCCTGTATGACCCCGGTTGGATTCCGACCGACGTCGACGTGCTCGACATCCTCGACGAAGCGCATTGGCGGCGTTTGTTCCGCGAGAATTCGATCGACGCCATTCTGGCCGAGCACGTCTGGGAACACCTGACAGCCGAACAGGGATTGCGGGCCGCCCAAAACTGCTATCGATTTCTACGTCCCGGCGGTTACCTGCGTGCGGCCGTTCCCGACGGCTTTCATCCCGATCCCGCCTACATCGAATGGGTGCGGCCCAGCGGCAGCGGGGCCGGCGCCCACGACCACAAGCTGCTCTACAACCACGAGTCGTTTCGGCAGCTCTTTGCATCGGCCGGCTTTCAGGTCGAGCTGCTCGAGTATTTTGATTCGGTCGGACAATTTCACGCGGCCAATTGGGACCCCGCGCTCGGGAAAATCGATCGCTCGCGGCGCTTCGACGAGCGCAACAAAGACGGGCGATTGGTTTACACGTCCGTTATCTTAGATGCCCGCAAGCCAGCGTGAGGTCTACAGACGATCCCGATTGATGTTGGCCCGCATGTCCCGTAGGGACATCCGATAATAGCCCACCGCTTCGAGCGGTGGGTCGGTGCGCCAAATACGTTGTCTTCAATTCTTGAAAGCCCCATCGGGGGACAGATGCAAGATTGATCTGTCGCCCCTGGCGGGACTTCATTGAAGAAAGGGAAGGCGCCGTTACCCAGCGATAAATCGCTGGGTTATTGACTTCCGCCCAAGGGGCTGAAAACAAGTTGGCTTTTCCGGCGTTGCCCTGGCATACTCCAAGGCGTCGCTCTTCTCAGCGACGCAAGGACTCTACTCGGCGAGCGGAAATCATGGGGCGTTTCACAGTGGCGTCAGTTGTCGCGATCGGCCTCATCATTGTCGGCGCCATTTCCGTCCGAATCGCCCAAGCGTATGGCGCCTCTTTGGGCGGTTCCGGTACCGGCGTCGAGCTGCCCTCGTTAGCGATCTGGGGAATTTGGCTGACCGACGTGATGGTCGACTTCTGGTGGTTCCTGATTCCGCTCGTGTTCATTCTCTGCTTTGGAACCGCAATGATGTTTCGCTCTGCCGGCCCGACGCCGAACAAATAACTCAAACTCGGAGAACCCGCATGTCGCGCAAGAGCGTTGGCAAAACCGAGCAACAACTCGACCGTCGCGGCTTTTTGAAGTCGAGCCTTTTGGCTGGAGCAGGCACCAGCGCGGCTGTCTTTGCGGCAGGCACCCTGCCGGCGACCGCGGCTCCGCGAAACGAGGAGCCGAGCGGAACCAGTTCGAACGGGCAGACCGGCGGGATTCCCGTGCGCGCCTTCGGCAAGACCGGCTGGAAGCTGCCGATCCTGGCGATGGGCGGCTCGGCCATGGTCCAGCGATTCATCTCGGCCTACGGCGTCAAGCTTCTCTCGATGGACGAGCGGGTCGCGATGGTCCGCCACGCGTACGACAAGGGCATCCGCTATTTCGACACAGCCCGCGTCTACGGCGAGAGCGAATCGATCATCGGCAAGGCGCTCAAGGGAGTCCGCGAAAATGCCTTCATCGCGACAAAGATTTATGTCACGCGACCGGCCGACACCCGCAAGTGTCTCGAAACGTCGCTCAAAGAACTGGGGACCGACCACGTCGAAACGGCCCAAATCCATAGCCCGGTGATCGAGGCGATCGGTTTCGACAAGGCGATGAAGGTCCACGCCGAGCTGGTGAAGCTGCGCGACGAAAAGATGCTGCGCTACATCGGCCTCACGACGCACGTCGCCTTTAAAGACGTGCACCGCATGATCGCGACGGGCGGCTTCGATCAGTGCCTGCTCGCGTACGGCTACTTTCGCAAGGGAATGGACACGCTCCTCTCCAACAAGAATCTCGAGCTCCGCGAATTGTGCCTCGACAAAGCGCACGAACTCGGCATGGGGATCGTGGCGATGAAGGTGATGGGCGCCTCGGTCTTCGGCCATAACGCCCAAAACATCGTCGCCGACTACGACGCCGACGCCCGCAAGCGTCTGCCGGCCGCGGCCATCCGCTGGGTGCTGCAAGACCCGCGAATCTCGCTCCTCAACATCGGCGTCTCGATGCCCAGCGACGTCGACGACAATCTGGCCGTCCTCTCGCGCGACCTGAAGTTCACCGACGAAGACCGCCGCCTGCTGGCCGACTTCTCACAACGCGCCTATGAGTCGAGCGAGTTCAAGAAAATGCGCGTCGTTTGATCAGGCGAGCGGCGGGTGTTAGCCCGCCGGTTCTTTGCAATGAACTGATGGCGAACGAGGCTGCCGCGCCGCGAGAAGTCCCCGGAGACCAGCGCGGCATCACCGCGCAAGGTCGACCACGAGTCCGCAGAAGCAATCTGGATGTTCCCTGTTAACAGAACACGAGAGCAGCGGCATCGGCAATGACGAAAAACCGGCACCTGCGATCCGCGCGCAACACAACGTGTGGGAATAAACCTGGCTGCTGCTCAGTCTCTAGTTCTGGGCGACAATCCATGAAGCGCACCAATTCGGCCGACGGTTGGGCGACTTGGTTCGCAGCGATCGCGCTCCTTGTGCTAGCGGCAGTGGGCTGCGAAGAGAAGGTCTATCAGATCGAGCAGTGGCCGCGGGAAGACAAACTCTGGCGGCGGCTCACGCTGACTCGGCATCAGCCAGGAGAAAACGGTCGGAAGCAATTTCTCAACGACAAGGACAAGCCCGAGATTGAACGCATCGCTCGGCTCTACGGCGGCGCTCCGAAGGTCAACGTTGAGAAGGCGACGTTTGTTGGAGCGTTCGCCCACGCTCTGCCACAGGACGTCGGGGGCGACGGCCACTACGTGCGCTGGGAATCGTCGCTCGGACGGGTTTGCCTGTATGTCGAGCGCTTTCGCGGCAGCGACGATGTGGCCGCCGCGCTCGCGGTCCGGCGGAAAACGGTCGATCAGCTCGTTGACCTGATCATCGGGTGGCTCGATTCTGAACTCCACGGGGAGGCCGAGTGGCCCGCTCTTCGCAAGTTCTTCAACACGACGTTCCGTCAAGACCTCGACAATCTGAGCCTGTATGGCTGGCTGGTTCAAACCGCTCCCGAATCGGAAGCTAAACAACGCTACTTGGACATCGCGTTTCGCGTGACGCAGTATCTCGTCGAAAGGCACTACGCCTCATATGAAGAAGCGCCGGCACTGCTGCGTGAGTTGGACGATTTAAATCGTCGCACGACGGGCGGCCCATTCATGGCGCGGATCCGGCGGCTCCTAGTGGCTCGCGCGGGTGCGGCGGAAAACGGACGCTTGGCGCACGCACTGGGTTTCTTGAACGATGCGCAGACGGCCTGGGCGTCTTGGGAGCGCTACTTCCGCACGACCGCGTACTACAAACAGGAGCGCGAGGAGTACCGGCGAAAAAAGCAAGCGGAGAGGCGTGGGCGAGACGTGGCCGCGACGGTCAAAGCCGGTGCCGCAAAGCCCGAATCAGCGCTCCCCGCGATCGATAACAAGGAATTCGAGCAGTCGTTGTATTTCAAGCTTCTTGATGCATTCCTCAACGTCCGGTTGTTCGGCAATACGAGCCGCGCCCAGGTCTCGCTCGAAACTCCTCGCGAGCCCTTTTGGACCAACGGCAAATGGGTGCCCGACAAGCTGAAAGTCGAATGGTCTCAACAAATCGCCGAGCTGGGCGATACGGCCGGCGCGAACGCCCCTTGGCCAACGCTGTGCTTTGCGGCATGGGACGAGCCGAATGAAGCAACGCAAAAGCAGCTGCTCGGAAAGGTCGGCATCAAGGGGGACGATTTATTCCAATACAACCTGTGGTATCAAGGACTGACGAGCGCCGAAAAGGCGGAATGGGACGTCTTCCTACCAGCCGCCGCTCGGGACGGGGACTTGGCCGATCGCTTGGAAAGCTTCCTCTTCTCCGACGAACCGGCCGGCCGCAACGGAATAGATCGGGTGGCCGCCGACGGCGCAAACGCCTTGCTCACCGTGCTCCAGTTACATAAAGAAGGCACGGCGACCAAGAACGATGCGGCCTCTAACGCGGCCAACAACCGCGAGCAACCGCAGAAGAATGAGCCCAAGCGCTAGAAGATCCCCAGCTGATCGCGCGCTTCGTCGGTCATGCGGTCTGGCGTCCACGGCGGGCTCATCACCAGCTTGATCTCCGCTTCGGAGACGTCCGCCAGTTTTTCCAGGGCCATTTTTGCCTGCTGGATGATCTGCGGGCCGGCTGGGCAGGCGGGGCTTGTGAGCGTCATATTGACGGTCACTTTGCTGTCGGCCTGCTCGATTTCGTAAACGAGTCCCAGGTCGACAATATTGATCATCAGCTCGGGGTCGACAACATCCCGCAAGGCATCCAACAGGGCGGCGTCATCGGCCATTGTGTTTCTCCCATTTCCGGTCGCAACCACTCGCTTCACAATCGTATGCTGGCGGCGTCGACGCGGTCAAATCGCTCATCGGCGAAGGCGCTAAAGCGAATAAGCATCGTGGGGCTTACGCCTGGCTTACGCCCCGGGCTCGCCAGGTCGGTCACGCCGGCGAGCCGCCTGCGTAAGCTGGCGGGTGCTTCGGCCTTCGATGAGCGCACCCGGGATGCTCGACACGGTGGTCTGCGGGTGCAACAGGTGTTGGGCATCGTCCGGCTGGCTAGAATGAGCACCCCGAAGGCAGGAGCGGAAGAAAAGTAACAACAATGGGCGAGACGCTGCGGTTTGTCCCCCCCGAGAGCCTGATCGCCGGCTGGGATTTCAGCACGGGCAGTGTGAAGTGCCTGGCATTCGGCCTCGACGGAAAGCCGGTGGCCGAGGTTCGGCTGCCCACCGACCTCTGGAGCGGCGATCCGCCGAACGAGGCGGTCTGCGAGCTGAATCTGATGCAGCTCGAAGGACAGGCCCGGGCCAGCGTGCGGGCACTGGCGGCTGAGCTGAAGGCGGCGGGACGTCTCAACGATTGGATCGCCGGCGGAATCTCGGCGACGCACCACACAGCGGGCCGCATCGATCGCAACCATAACCAGGTCCGCCGGGCGATCTGCTGGAACGATCAGACGCTGGCCGTCTATCGGGCTCGGGGCGAGCGGCGGATCGGCGGCGCGAAGCGAGTCCGCGAGCTGATCGGCGGACCTTGGGCCGATCGCTACACGCTCAGTCATTTGGTCAAAGACGAAGACCCGGGCTACTTTCCGCCCGACGGCTGGCAGCGGACCTATCGCATTCTGCCGCACGGGCCGCTGGCGGCCGGTTATCTCACCGGGCATTTCGACGTCATCAGCGTGTCGTCGGCCGCCTCGACCGGCCTCATGGATCTGCGGAACCGCGTCTGGTGCTCGGCCATGCTCGGCGCCCTGGCGTCCGAAGAGCATCGGCGGCTCGCCCTCTCGCAGTTGCCGCGGATTGTCGATCATCTCGAACCGATCGGTCCGCTGTCTGAGAACCTGGCCTGCGAAGCGGGGCTTGATCCGGTGCATCGGCCGCTGATCTTTCCGACATCCGACGATCAGCAGGCGGGGCTCGTCGGGGGCGGGGCGGTCGACAGCGGTCAGATGGCGGTCATCCTGGGAAACTCGGCCGTCGTTAATTCTTCGTCGGACGATCTCCCTCGTTCGGAGCGCTCGGCCGGGGCCGTCTCGCTCGACCTGATGCGTTTGAACTGGGGCCCGTATTTATGGATGCGCTGCTACAACAACGGGGCTCAGTTCCTCGATCGCGTCGTCGGCCCGCGGCCCAATTGGAAAGCGCTCGAGGATCACGGGCGTCGCGTGAAACCGGGGTGCGATGGCGTCTCGGTCATGCCCTTCGTGCGGCCCGAGCCTTCGCTCAAGCTGTCGGTTGCCCCGGGACTCCTCTGGACCCCCAAGCAGCCCACGAACCGGGGCGCGGGGTTCCGCGCGTCGCTCGAGGCTCTCGCATTTCTGATCGCCCGCGGCGTCGAAGAGCACGAGCAATCGGGCCAGCACATCACGCGGATCTCGGTCTCCGGCGGCATCGCCCGCAGCGACTTGATGTGCGAGATCCTCGCCTCGGTCCTCGACCGCACACTCGAACGACTCGAATCGGACGAAGGCCCCGCACTGGGCGCGGCCGTCACGGCGCTCACCGCGATCGAAACGCAGCTCCGCCGCCGCAACCAGGTCGATGTCCCCTACACCGTGGCCGACGCCGTCGCCCAGCTCGTACGCTTTCGCGCGCCGGTCCAACCGAATGCCGCGTGGATCGAGCCCTATCGCCGTCTGCGGGTGGAGTTCGACAAGCGCTTGGCCCGATTGCAGACGGAGCGGGTCGTCTCCGTCAGTGCGACGCGAATCGGGGCGCCGACCAAGAAATCGTCCGCGAAACTAGCCAACGCCGCCAAACGCGCGAAGGCATCGAAACGTCGGCGCTAATACAACACAAGAACATTCGTCTCAATCGAGCATTGCCGGCTCGAACTCAATCCCGTGCTTCCTGAGAATCGATGCGAGTTCGTCCTGGAAGGTAATCCGCTTGTGATGTTCGGCCTGGCTCTCGATGTAGACGACCGTGTCGGCCACCCCAGAGATCCCGATGCTGAACGCTCCATATCCTTTTTGCCACTCAAAGGTTCGCTGATCGGGAAATGTCTCGTGAACCCACTTCGAGGAACTTCCCTTCAAGAGCTGGACGGCTTTCGCAATGTCCAGCGTTGCCGGCAGCGACAAGAGAATGTGGACGTGGTCCTCCACTCCGCCGATCTTCACCGCTTTCATCTTGTTCTTGCGTGCGATACCAGCGAGGTAGGGCCAAAGCTGCGCCTGGAGCGATGCAGTGATGATGCGGCGACGTTCTTTTGTCGAAAACACCACATGCAATAGGCAGCTCACAAACGAGTGCATGTGAGATTCTCTGGATCTTCGTCGACGGAGTTGATTCGCAAGGAATCTGTCGTCCCTGACGGGACTTTTTTGAAAAAATGAAGTTAACCCCAGCGATGAATCGCTGGGCTATTACCTATCGCCCAAGGGGCTCAAGGCAAATTGGCATTTCGCGGCTTTAGCTCCCGCGGCTCATCGGACAATTCCCGCGCTAATTGCCTTGGCTTTGTGTCCCGCAGGGACATCCGACAATAGCCCACCGCTTTCAGCGGTGGGTAACCGTGGCCAACATCACTTCTTTTTTCTTCAAAGCCCCATAGGGGCGACAGACTTCTCTTCTACCTGCGGGACACAAAGCGCGAGCCGCTCAGGGCTGTGCTCGGCCTGCAATCCACTGGACGATTACACGTCTGCCAATCCCTGGAACTTGCCGACGCGCTTGAGTTCCTTGAGCAACAGCGACGCGTTCGCGAAACGGTCGTCGCGGTTCTTTTCGAGCATCCTCAGCACGATTCCCTCGAACAGCGGCGGGACCGAGAGCTGGTACCTGGTCGGCTTGGTCGGCTTTTCGTTCTGGATCTTGCGGATCGTGTCGGCGGCGTTTTTGCCTTCGGCCGGGGCGTGGCCGGTCAGCACGCGGTAGCACGTCGCACCCAGGTTGTAGATATCGCTGCGGCCGTCGATGTCGTCGGAGCCGGTCGTCTGCTCGGGGGACATGAAAGGCAATTCGCCGACCATTTCGCCCGATCGGGTGATCGATTGCACCATCGGACCTTCCATGGCCTTGGCGAGCATCAAGTCGGCGAGCTTGGCAACTTTGTCCTTCGAGCGGATCAGGATATTGCTCGGAGTGATGTTGCGGTGCACGAATTTGTGCTGCTCGGCCACTTCGAGCGCCTGCGAGATCCCGATGGCGGCCCGAAAGACCGGTTCCCACTCGAGCATGCCGCCGATGCCCAGGCGTTTGATCACGTCGCCGAGGCTTTCGCCCTCGACCAGCTCCATGGCCATCCAGCAATAGCCGTCGGTGACGCCCGCGCCATAGAGGCGAACGATGTTTTCGTGCTGCACGGGGAGCATGGTTTTGATCGCGCGAACAAAACGATCGACTTCCCGCGTGTCCTGCGTGAGTTCCGGCCACAGCACCTTGAGTGCGACGGGACGGTCGTGCTTGGTGTCGACGGCGCGAAACACGGCCCCGGTCCGTCCGCTGTCGATCAACGAGCCGATGGTGTAGCGGACGAGCGTCGTGCCGATCAGCTTGTTGAGCGGATTGTCGCGGCGGCCCTCCGGCTTTGGCGTCTTGGCGGCGCCGGGAGGCAGTGTTTCGATTCCCGAGCCGATGCGGATCTGCGTTTCGCCCAGCTCGATGACGTCTCCCGCCTTGAGGCGCTGCTGGTCTTTGACGGGGGCCCCATTGAGCCGCGTGCCCCAAGTGCTGCCAGCGTCGGTGAGCACCACGCCGTCGTCGGCGATCTGCAGTTTGCAGTGGACGCGGGAGGCGCGCGGGTCGGCCAGTTGCACGTCGCAGTCTTCGCCGCGACCGAGAAGCAGCGTTTTTCCTGCGGGCAGCTCGACCGTGCGCCCCTTTTCCGGCCCGTTACAAATGACCAATTGATAAGCCATGCCCGCCTCGTCCGCCAAATGCCGATCGAATGAGAAGGATGAAGTGCTCTCAGGCCAGAATAGTCGGCCCCGCAGCGCGCAGCAAGGAGTTAGATCGGCGGCCGCGACGGCTCGGCTAGTCGGCCGGCTCGATCGTGCATTTCGGAAGCGCGGCCCGCAGCTCGTCCCGCTCTTTCTTCGAGACGGTCTTGGGCAAAACCAGCCGCTTAAGCGAAGCAACTTCGGCGATCGCGTTTAGCTTCTCGGGCGGAATTGTCCGGACCTCTTGCAGGTCAAGTTCGGCCATTTGCAGCTTGTTTTCCGGCAGATCCTTGTTGTCGGGCAGTTCATCGACCGTTTCTAGCGTGGCGTCGCTCCCCGCCAGCTTGACTTTGCCGCGGTGGGCGAGGGCCCATTCGGCCAGGAGGCGGTGCAATCGCTTCTTCACAAAGCCTTTTTCCTTGTCGTAGACCGCAAAACTCTTTTGATCGTCCCCCGGAGTGACCTCGATCATGCCGATGGTCGCGGCATCGTCCCCCTTAACCACTGAGAGCTCATTCTTGCCGTCCTTCAACTCGATGGGGTGCTTGAGCTGATCCTCGGTGAGTTCTTTGCCGTTGATGGCGGCCTTAGCCTTGCCGGTTTCCAATTCGACCCGGGTTTGCGGACTGACTTTGACTTCGTCATTGCCGGCTTGCTGCTTCATCGTGAGGGCGATGAGTTGCCACGTCACGCCGAACCCCGCCACGATGATCAAGATGGCGGTCATCAGCATCCAGGGAGCAATTAGAATTCCCCGACTGGGCGGGGGCTGCGCGTCGTCGACTGCGGGCAGGACTGAAGAACGGTACGCCTCCGGAATCACGACGCCCGTCGGCTGGCCCGCCGTGTATGCCTCCAGAGCGCGGACGACTTCGGTCATCGACGCAAACCGCTCCTCGGGAAGTTTGGCGATCATCTTGAGGCAAATCGCTTCGAGCGCCGGGTCGACGCCCGACTTCACCTTCGACGGCTTGCGGGGTGCCGAGCTGAGAATTTGCCCCATCACGGCGGCGATCGACCCCTTGAACGGAACTTCGCCCGTCAAAAGCTCGTACAAGATGATTCCCAAGCTGTAGATGTCGCAGCTGGGGCCCATGCGTTCCGTGTCCCCCTCGACTTGCTCGGGGGACATGTAGGCCGGGCTGCCCATCAACATGCCTTCTTGCGTGAGACGCGAATCGTCCTTGTTGATTTTTCGCGCCAGGCCAAAATCCATGATGATCGGCTCCTGGTGGGCGTCGATCATGATGTTGGCCGGTTTCAAGTCGCGATGAACGACGCCCCGGCCGTGAGCCACCTCGAGTGCCCGGGCCAGTTTGAGCACAAACGTCGCGGCCGCGCGGCCGTCGAGCGGTCCGCCGTCGGCCAGCACTTCGGAAAGCGGGCGCCCTTCGATATACGCCATCGACAAATAGCGAATGCCGTCGATCTCTCCGACGTCGTAAACGGGGCACAAGTTGGCGTGTCGCAAGTGGGCCGCCGCGCGGGCCTCGCGATAGAAACGGGCCGCCAGCTCTTCGTCGCCGTCGTCGGTGAACTTGGGGATCTTGAGCGCGACGGGCCGTTCGAGTTGCGTGTCGTCCGCCAGATAGACGGCCCCCATCGTCCCCTGCCCCAGGCAACGCAGCACGCGGTAACGGCCGAACTGCTCCGGAAGCGAGCAAGAGCGAGCGGGCGTGAGGATCGCCGGCGGGATGGTGGCCTGGCTCGATCGCGGACGGTATTCGGTCCCGGGATCGGCCATCGCCGTGTCGGCTTCGTGGGATCCGCCGGCCCGCCCGCCAGTCTGCCCCGAAGTTTCGTCCGCGGCGAAATGCGAGCGCAGCGCCTCGGCCAGCGCCGGATGGCGCGAAACCAGATCGTCGCGCGAGATCGATTCGCCGGCCGCGAGGCGACGAGAATAATCCGCGAGCACCTGATCGAGACGTGAATCCGAAGGCGGATGGGACGGGCCCTCGCCCATCGCGGGTCCTTGCGAAACGTGGGGACAGCGATTTGGGAGCTACGCCCCTGATTCAAACAGTTTCGCGCGAGCCTTGCAACGCGAACGATGAACGGTTGAAGAGCGGCGGGGCGCCCTCGGTCCCAAGCTCTGCTTGGGACCGCACTTTCCCGAAGCTCTGCTTCGCTCCCGCGAGCACTCACCGCCAGTCTGTGATCACGTCGATCAATCCGGGCGAGCCGGCGTAATTCCGGGCGCTCGAATACCGCCAATGCAGCGGGTCGTCGACGTATCCTCGCGCCACCGGATTGTTGTGAATGTACTCCAGCTTCTGCCACATCATCTCGTCAGTCCGAATCTGCTCCGGATGGTTGCCCTCCTGCCAGACCTGATAAGCGCTGTCCGTCTTGTGTCGAAGCTTGTGCGCTTGCAACTGACGAAGCAGGAGCGCTGCCGATCGGCGTTCCAATAGATCGATGAGCGAGCGGGCGGTAAAGGATTTGAAGTTCTGCATCACGGTTGGCAGCTCTGGGGCGGATGCGATCAGGTGCAGATGCTTTTCGAGGATCACGTAACCAAAGATCAGTAAGCCGCGCCGTCGCTGACAGTGTCGCAACGAATCGTAGATGATGTCGACCGCTTCGGGACGGGTGAAGACGGGAAGCCAGCCGGCTATCGTGTTGGTGATGAAGTAGGGGTATTCGGTTTCGAAGATGCGATAGCGCGAGCGGGTCATGCTGGCCATGATGCCGCGAAGCGGAGCTTCGGGGAAGTGCGGTCCCAAGCGGAGCTTGGGACCGAGGGGCACCCCGCGGCTGGCCGCGTCAGTAGCTGCGCTGGGTCGCGAATTCCGTGATCTCGACCAGCATCTGCTTGGCCGACGAATTGCTCAGGCAGTCGAGATGGGACCGCGCCAATGCGGCGAACTCGAGGGCTCGGTTCCGTGAGTATTCGACCGCGTCGCTACGGTGCAGC
The DNA here is from genome assembly GCA_035949535.1 of Planctomycetaceae bacterium. Lineage (GTDB taxonomy): Bacteria > Planctomycetota > Planctomycetia > Planctomycetales > Planctomycetaceae > DASPSM01. Next base: position 22,613 of record DASZIA010000335.1, read on the forward strand.
CAGCGCACGACCTCGCCCCAGGCATCGTCGTCGGCCTGGGTCAAGAGTTCGCGCAGGCGCAACGCTTCCGGCTCCTCCGTCTGAGCGAGCAGGCGGATCAGCGGGAGCGTCAGTTTCTGTTTCTTGAAATCGGTCCCGAGCGATTTGCCGGTTTGATCTTCCGAGCCGAGGATGTCGAGCAGGTCGTCGGAAATCTGAAACGCCATGCCGAGCGAGCGACCGTACTGCTCGAGCGATTTGGCGATTGTCTCATCGGCGTCGGCGTAGTGAGCGCCCAAGTAGCACGAGACCGCGCACAGCTCGGCTGTCTTGCCGTCGATGATTCGCAGATAGGCCTCTTCCGACAGGTCGAGGTTGCCCCGCTCGCGCGTCTGCGTCAGCTCGCCTTCGCAAACGATGTTGGTCGCCCGGCCGATCAACCGGCAGGCGAGCGTAGTGTCGAGGCTGCTGGCGAGGTGAAATGCGTGGGTGAACAGGTAGTCGCCGAACAAGACGCTCGTTTCGTTGTTCCAGCGGGCGTTGACGGTTGCGACGTATCGCCGCGTTTCGGCCTCGTCGAGCACGTCGTCGTGCACGAGGGTCGCCGTGTGAATCATCTCGACGACGGCCCCGAGCACGCGATGCGCCTCGTTGATCGGCCCGGTTGCCGAGGCAGACAACAGCAGCAGCATCGGCCGCAACCGCTTGCCGCGAAAGTGGGCGACGTGGGCGAAGATGTCCGCCACGTAGGGATTCTGGCTCTCGAGTTCTTGGCGAAAGATCTGCTCGACTTGGCTCAGGTCGCCGCCGATAAACCGTTCGACTCGCGACGGCAAGCCCGCCAAATCCCGGCCGCCCATATTCGATTTACCTTTAAGAGGAGCCGCTTAAGTGCCGCAAGTTCCCGGGGACAGCGATCGTCGAAACGTGCCGCTCTTGCCGCCGGTTTTTTCGACCAATCCGATCGGGCCGATCGTGATTCCCCGATCGGATGATTTGCACATGTCGTAAACGGTTAGGGCGGCCACAGTGACCGCAGTCAAGGCCTCCATCTCCACACCCGTACGGGCGTGGACGCCAATCTGGGACTCGATCTTGAGCGTTCGCTCGTCCACCACCTCGAAGGTCACCTCTGCCCTGTCAACCGGAAGCGGATGACAGAGCGGAATCAGGTCCGAGGTTCGCTTCGACGCCATGATGCCGGCCAGTCGGGCGACCTCGAACACGTTTCCCTTGAGCACCTTACCGTCGCGGATCAGGACCAAAGTCTCTGGCGCCAACGTGACGTAGGCGACGGCCCGCGCGATCCGTTCGGTCACATCCTTCCCGCCGACATCCACCATGCGGCTCGCGCCGGTCTCGTCAAAATGGGAGAATTGCGACATTGGCGTACGTGCTGCCGACTCGGTCAGCGATGGCAACAGCACTATAGTCCTGCCCCCAGGTGCCGACAACCCAGTTCGCGATCAATGGCGCGTGATCGCCTTTGCTCCGCAAAGAGTGGCGCTGCTTGGATCTGCGAGTTGGTTCCGCTTGGCGACGCGGCAACGTTGTCGCGATGATCGAAGACGAATTTTGAACACCTCGAGAGCGAGATAAATCAAAATCGATGTGCTATTGGCGGACGTCTCTGCGGCACCCAAAGCCGCTCGCGGTGTGGGCCTTTCTTCCGCCCTCTGGGCGAAAGACAATAGCCCAGCGATTCATCGCTGGGGAACGGGCTGCGTGACAAA
>DASZIA010000336.1:0-8554 GCA_035949535.1 Planctomycetaceae bacterium
CGAATGACGGTCAACAGGGTCGACGGGTTCAGATTGATCGCCAGCGGAAAGCCGAGCTGATTCGTGTCGGTCCCGTAGGGGATCGCTGGCAGCATGACCACGGCGGCGCCGCGCTCGAAGGCCGCTTCGCAAGCCCGGCCGGCAATCGTCTCGGCCTCGAAGATATCGGTCCCGTAAGGAAGATGCAGATTGTGCGGTTCGGTGGCCCCCAAGGGCAAAACGGCGACCTGGCAGGGATGCTCGCGAACGTATCCGTAATTCAGTTCCGCAAGCAGCCAGGGACGCACGCTGACCTCGAAGTTCCCAGTACGAAGGGAAGGCGAAGCTCCTGCTGAGCCAACGTTCCTTGGCAAGACGGCTCGGCAGGAGCCTCGCACTCCCGGGCGATATCAATGCAGGGCATTGTAAAGCTGGACCACCACACCGTCGAGAAACGTCGCCAGGCGTCTAGCGGCGGTTTGAGCGGATTTTCTCAGCTTCCACATATCCGTGACGCTCGAGGGCCGCGACCAGAGTGCGCCGATTGCCGCGCCGATCCGAGTCGTGCCGGTCGGCCCCATCAGCGAAAGGACTTCGACCGGCAGGTCGCTCGTCAGATCGTCACTGATCACGCGGATGCCCAAGAAGCGTGTCCCGCGCTCGCGGCAGACCTGAGCCACCGCCAGGCTTTCCATGTCGACCGCGATCGCCGAGTACTGCGCGGCCAACTGCTGCTTGTCGGTGACAAGCCGCACGATCATGTCGTAGGTGAGCAACCGCCCGATGTGGATTCCCTGGTTTGCGTCGGCGGGGAATCCAACGTCGATCATCAACGTTTGGCCCTGGCCGTCCACAATCGAATCGGCGACCACGACGTCCCCCACACGAATGTGGGGAACCAGCGAACCGGCGAATCCGCAGGACAGGATCCACTTGGGCGAATGCGCGTCCAAGAGCGCATGGGTCGCCCGCCGGGCCCGCGCCTGACCGGTCCCACTTTCGACGACCACAATCCGAATTGCGTCGTATTTCCCGCCACGAAATACAAAGTTCGACCCGGTGTACTTGCGGACGCGCTCACACCGGGCCAGAAAGGTCGACATCTCGATCGGCAGCGCACAGACAATTCCGATGTCGGCGTGCGACGGATCGCCCGCGCTCGCTGCGCCGGCCGAACCGGCGGCGCGATTGGCGCCTGGACTAGCCCCGGAATTGGCGCCCGGATTGCCGACGGGGCGGCCGCGGCTCATGTGTGCTGGCTCTCGAAACGCTTCATCGCGTCGACCAGGGCGTCGACACCTTCGGGTGGAAAGGCGTTGTACAGACTGGCTCGCATCCCGCCCACGCTGCGGTGCCCTTTCAAACCGTCGAGCCCCTGCGATTCGGCAAACTTGAGAAACTGATTGTTGAGGTCTTCGCTTGACGCGACGAAGGTGACGTTCATCAGCGAGCGGCTGTCGCGGTCGGCCGTGGCCTTGAAGATGCGGCTGGAGTCGAGCGCCGCGTAAAGCTTCTCGGCCTTGGCGCGGTTGCGGGCCTCGAGCGCCTTGAGACCCCCCTGGGCCTTGATCCACTTCAGCACCAGGCCCATCACGTAGATGCCGAAAGTGGGACACGTATTGTACATCGATTCGTTGTCGGCGTGGGTGCGGTACTGCAGCATCGTCGGCAAGTCCTTGGGGGCTTGCGCGATCAGATCCTTCCGCAGAATTACGAGGGTGACTCCGGAAGGGCCGAGGTTCTTTTGAGCGCCGGCGTAGATCAGCGCATAGCGCTTGACAGCGATTGGTCGCGAAAAAATGTCGCTGCTCGCGTCGCAGAACAGCAGGCTCCCGGCGGGGATCGACGGCTCTTGAGCGAACTCGGTGCCGAAGATCGTGTTGTTCGATGTGAAGTGCACGTAAGCAGGCCGCGGCGAGTAGCTCTGCGTTTTGGGGATGTAACAGTAATTCCGGTCTTTGCTCGAGCAGGCCACGTGCGTTTTGCCAAACCGGCCGGCTTCCGCCAGCGCCTTTTCGGACCAGGAGCCGGTCACCAGATAATCGGCGGTCTGATCGCGGGAAAGAAAGTTCATCGGCACCATGAAAAACTGCGTCGACGCGCCCCCTTGCAGAAACAGGACTTCGTAATCGTCTGGGATACTGCCGACTTCGCGGAGCAGGGCGACCGTCTCGTGATAAACCGCCAGAAACGCCTTTCCCCTGTGCGAATGTTCGAGGATGCCGATTCCCGTGTTTCCCAGAGACAACAGAGCCTCGCGGGCCTCCTCGAGCACGGGCAGAGGCAACGCAGCCGGGCCGGCAGCAAAATTCACGATGCGCTTGGTCATCGGCGACAATCCTCGCTCGCGGCGGTTTTCCATTCGGACGTCAGCCCAGCGAGACACCGGAGCCGCACCCAGGTTCGGCAGACGTCGGGTTCCAACGCTGCTATAGCGGCTGTTCCCGGTCAGCGTCAACGTCGCCGGTTGCACACAGAGCGTAAGCGCTGTTTGGCAATACACTTTTGCGTCGCTACGGCCACGCGGCTATGATGCTGTCTGCAGCGAATTCTGCCTGTTCCCCGGGCACCCTCCAGGCCTCCCGCATCATGAGCCGAGTCTCAAATTCCGCGCGTCAAGCGGCCGGTCCGCGTGCGCAGCCGTTCCAGGCTCCGCAGGGTGATCTGGCGGTGCTGGCAGGGTCGGGCAACCCGCTGTTGGCGCAAGCGATTGCCAACGAGCTGGGAGTGCCACTCTCGCCGTGCCGCGCTCGGGTTTTCAGCGAAGGCAACGTCTTCGTTCAAATCAAGGAAAACGTGCGAGGCCGCGACACGTTCATCATTCAGGGTGTGCACCATCCGGTCAACGACAACTTCGTCGAACTCTTGTTCTGGATCGACGCGCTCAAGCGGGCCAGCGCCCAGCAGGTGACGGCCGTCATTCCCTTCTTCAGCTACGCGAAGGGTGACAAAAAGGACGAGCCGCGCGTGTCGATTCGGGCCCGCGTCTGCGCCGACGCCATCGAAGCGGCGGGGGCCGATCGCGTGCTGACGATGGACCTGCACAGCCCGCAAATCCAGGGATTCTTCGGAATCCCCGTCGATCATCTCTACGGGCGGCACGTCATTTCCGCGCACATCCGCAAGCTCAACATCCCCGATCTGGTGGTTTGCAGCCCCGACACCGGCTTTGCCAAGGATGCGTCGGCCTACGCGCAACTGCTGGGAGTTCCCGTCGTCATCGGCAACAAACATCGCGTCGACCACAGCGAGCGCGCCGAAGTGCTCGAGGTCATCGGTGAGGTGAAGGGCAAGAACATTCTGATCGTTGACGATTTCACGATCACGGGCAATTCGCTGATTAGCATGGCCGAACTGCTCAAACGCCGCGGTGCGCTGGACGTTTACTCGGCAGTGACGCACGGGGTGCTCTCGAAAGGGGCCGCCGCGAGGCTGGCGACCAGCCCGATCAAGCAGCTCTTCATCACCGACACGATCGAGAACGTGCAGGATCCGCTGCCCCACAATGTCTCGGTGATTTCCGTCGCCGCGCTGTTCGCGAAGTCGATCCGCTCGATCCACGACCGCACGAGCGTCAGCAGCCTGTTTCCGGACACGCGGCTGCCGGATTGAGCCGATTCAAGCGACCTAGGCGGTTCGTTTGCGCTGAAGCAATTTGAGGCTCAGCGAACGGATTTTTTTCAATCCCCGTTGAAACTCTCGGTGCGCGGTTTCGGGTGGGAGCGCATCGAACAAATCCGGGAGTTGTACGCCGCGGCCCATGATCTCCGACGCGATCCTGTTCCTGAGGCGGTTCTTTACGAAAAGGCAGTTTTCGGCGTTGAAGAACTCTCGGACGGAATTGTCTGCGGTCAATACCCCATCCTCAAGGGATTCCACCACGCCCAGCGCAATAGTCGCAAAGAGGCGCAAGTGTTCGCTCGTCTTGTGCGGAGTGCCCGCGACAAGCTCCTGCAATTTGAGCGAACTCGACGTTCGTGATTGAGACATCAGTAACACTTCACGTCGGCGACCCGGCCGGATTCCTGCTCGAAATAATGCACTTCACCTGTTGTCCCCTTTTTAATGACCTTTTTCCACCTTCCGGGCAACAGAGTGCGAAGATAGCGCAGCATGCTGGGGGGGCGAATCGAGTACTTGATCGTGCCATGACGAGACGGCACCCAGCCTGCCGGCACTTTTCCCGAAGCACCAATGCTCGGATAAACGTGAAGAGGCATGGCCCGGGCCCGCTCTAACAAGCGTCGCAGTCGCACGGCATCGTGCAAGTGAATCCGCGAAGCTCGCCGCTTGCATCTTACTGTCCCGCATGCAACTCTTGGCAGGCTGTTGTTCTCTCACGTCCATTTAAACAAAACACGAAGGCAGCCCGTGTCGGTCGACGAGCTCAAAAAACAGACGCCCATGATGGAGCGGTATCTGGAGGTCAAACGCCAGAACCCGGGCTCGCTGTTGCTCTTTCGGATGGGCGACTTTTTCGAGCTGTTTTTCGACGACGCTCAACTCGCGGCGAAGGTGCTGGGCCTGACCCTCACGAGTCGCGACAAGGGATCGCCCAATCCCGTGCCGATGGCCGGCTTTCCTTATCATGCGCTTGAGAACTATCTGCAGAAGCTGATCCATGCGGGTCTGCGCGTCGCGATATGTGACCAGGTGGAAGATCCGAAACTTGCCAAGGGCCTGGTCCGCCGCGAGGTGACGCGCGTCGTCACGCCGGGAACCCTCGTCGACGAAGGGCTGCTCGATCCGCGGAAGTGCAATTTCCTGGCGAGCGTCTGGCCGGACAAATCGGGATTGGGTTTGGCGTGGCTGGAGCTTTCAACCGGTCGCTTTGTCGCGGCACAGATCAATCCCCCAAGCCTGGCCGACGAATTGGCGCGGATTGAGCCGGCCGAGTGCCTGGTTCCGGAGAGCGCGTTGCCTCCGGCGATCACCACCGTCCTGGCCGAACGCGAGGGCATGCTGACGAGTCTCCGGCCGGCTTGGAGTTTTGCACGGGCCGACTGCCGCCGCCTGCTGCTGGAACATTTCGGCACAACGACTCTCGATGGATTCGATTTGGATGAGAACTCTCTGGGCGTGACCGCGGCGGGCGCGCTGCTGCAATACGTGCAGGAGACGCAGAAGAGTGCGCTGGGACACATCGTCCGACTGGAGCCGTATCGTCGCGGATCGAGCTTGCTGATCGACGAGTCAACGCGGCGAAGCCTCGAGCTGACTGAAACGCTTCGAACCGGCGCCCGAGAGGGAAGTCTGCTGTCGGTGATCGACGCGACGGTGACGCCGATGGGAGCCCGCGTGCTGGCGGAGCGACTGGCCAACCCGCTCACGGATGCCGCTGCGATCGACGAGAGGCTGGACGCCGTAGAGGAGCTGACGCAGGACGCAGTGCTCACGCGCGACGTGCGCGATGAACTCGAGCGGGCCTACGATCTGGAGCGGCTGACGGCGCGCGTCGCGACGGCGCGGGCCCGTCCGCGCGACCTGGCGTGTCTCGCAAAAACGCTGTCGCTCTTGCCCAAGCTCAAAGCTCGACTTTCGGCGCGTCGCGCGCGACGGCTTGTGCAATTGGAAGACCAACTCGACCTGTGCGCCGATGTCCGGTCAGAGATCGAACGAGCACTCGCCGACGAGCCGCCGCTCGGAACGACCGAAGGCAACATCTTTCGCGCTGGTTACCATCCGCAGCTCGACGAGCTGCGCGGTCTGGCCCGCGGCGGCAAGGAATGGATCGCCCGCTATCAGGCCGAGGAAATCACCCGCACCGGGATTTCCAATCTGAAAGTCGGCTTCAATCGAGTCTTCGGCTACTACCTGGAGGTGACCACCGCGCAAGCGGGCAAGGTTCCAGCCGACTATCTGCGAAAGCAGACGCTGAAGAACCAGGAGCGCTACATTACGCCGCCGCTCAAGGAGCACGAGGAGAAAGTGCTGCGTGCCGAAGAGCAAGCGATCGCGCTCGAGCACGAACTTTTTGTAGCGCTACGCGATCGTGTTGCCGGCCAGTCACGGCGTCTGACCGCAACAGCATCCGCGTTGGCCGAAATCGACGTGCTTGCCGCTCTGGCGACTGTGGCGGTGCGAAATAGCTACTGCCGGCCGGACCTTTGCGCAGAATCGATGCTGGATATCCGGGACGGTCGTCATCCGGTCCTCGACCGGCTGAAACCGTCCGGTGAGTTCGTGCCCAACGACATTCGGCTGGGGATCACGCCGGAATCGGCCGACGAAAACTCCGCCTCGGCCGGCCGCGTGCAGATCATTACCGGCCCGAATATGGCGGGAAAAAGCACGTATATCCGGCAAGCCGCTCTGATCACCCTCTTGGCCCAGATGGGATCTTTCGTTCCCGCTCGGAGCGCGCGGATTGGCATCGCCGACAGGATTTTCGCTCGCGTCGGCGCCAGCGACGAACTGGGGAAAGGGCAGAGCACGTTCATGGTCGAAATGGCCGAGACGGCCCGCATCCTCAATGCGGCGACCCCCCGCAGCCTTGTGATTCTCGATGAGATCGGACGCGGCACCAGCACGTATGACGGCATTTCGCTCGCCTGGGCGGTGACCGAGCATCTGCACGATGTGGTGGGCTGCCGGACGCTGTTCGCGACGCACTATCACGAACTGACCGAGCTGACTCAGACGCTCTCGGCCGCGTCGAATTGGAACGTGGCCGTCCGAGAGGATGCGGACGACGTGATCTTCCTGCATCAGATCGTGCCCGGGACCGCGGACAAGAGCTACGGAATTCATGTCGCCCGGCTGGCGGGGGTTCCACGAGAGGTTGTCGAGCGGGCACGGGTGATTCTCGAATCGCTCGAGGCCGATCATGTCGACGAGGCGGGCCGGCCCAAGGTCCCCGCGCGCACGACGCGGCCGGCTGCACGCAAACAGCTCACGCTCTTTCAGGCCGAACGACATCCGGTTCTCGATGCGCTGCGTGAACTCGATTTAGACCGGATGACGCCTCTGGCCGCGCTCGAAAAGCTGCACGCGCTGAGGGAAGGCCTTCAGCCGAGCCCCGAGCCGAACGGCCCGCACGTTCGCTAGAGAGCGCCGCTGACAGTCTCTCCTAATTGCTGCCCGGCCATTGTGTGTTCTGCCCGCTTCGAGTCGCGTGTCACCTCGAGTGCAGGCTACGCCGCGACAGCACTTGACGCAGGTGCAATATCTCGAAGCAGGCGAATTCTGCCAAGCGGTGCCGGCGCTTCAATTGGCGAAAGCGCGACTCGATGGCAGTGCTAGCGGAGGGCGCCCGAAGGCAGCTGTCCGGTGAGGGGCTGGGAGACCAGCTTTTGGATGACGACGCGGTTGAGCGTTCCGAGATAGATTTCCTCGGGTTGCAGGCTCAAGGGCGAGCTTTCCTTGATGTCCTGATCTTTCTTTGCGACCACGAGGATCGCGTTCTTCTGCCAGACGTCGACAAAGTCCTTGATCGGGCCGCGAACGTTTCCGCGGGCCGGGTCGGCAAGATAGACCCAATAGCCATCCGTCCCCCGGTAGACCGCGAAGTGGTAGAACTTGCCGATCTTGAGGCCGACCAGAACCGGAATCTTGGACTGCGAGAGTTGATCGAACGATAACGTGCCAATGCTGGAGACATAGCCCAACTTCACGCAGACTCGCCGGAGATCGGTCAGCGAAAGACCGTTTTGAATGCGGTCTTTGCGCTCGGCCGGGGTGAGCATCTTATCGACCTCATCGAGGATCTTTTGCTCGGTGACGTTGTCGCCCCAATAGTACTTGAGAAGTGTGCACAGCGAAGCGGCGCCGCACGAGTAGTCGCGATTCTGCTTGACGACGTTTTTGTCCTTAAGCTCCCGCCAGCTCCAGACGCCCCGCTGGAAGATGTGCTGCGGATCTCGAATCGGACAGCGCATCTCGACGAGCGGTTTTTCGTCCCCCGCTGCGGGAACGGGGGCCGGGGTCGGGACAAGCATGTCGGCGGCCCAACAGGCGGAGGAAGCGGCCCCGCCGGCGGCCATCGCGATCGCCAAAAAAACCCGCATCCAGCGTCGGTGTTTTCCGACGGTGATTTCGATGAGTTGGCTAGTGCGCACGACAGGCTGCCCCGGATTTGTGCGGATGCTTCGGCACGATTCGTCTTTTGTGTTGCCGTCAGTACGTGAACGTGATGCCGACGCGCGACGGCGAGTCGGGCGTCATGGCGATCTCGGCGAACGGTTCGCAGATGCGGCTGTCCTTGACCATCGTCACCGCAATGCGGAACCGAATCGGGTCCTGATCGCTGCCGGGGAGGCTGACGCCGTTGGCCCCGTACCGTGTAATGGTCGCGCCGATCATGGTCCCGCTGATCGTCACCCAAGAGTTGACGGCAAATCCGACTCCGAAGAGATAATCGAACTCCTCGCCCGGATTGACGTTCACGCCGTCGATGCTGTTCTCGAAGCGATGCACGTAACCTCCGCCGTAGTAGAAGACGACGGGGTCGAGCGTGTGGACAGCGATGAAGTTGGTGGTGATGTCCCAAAAACCCTGTCCGAGGAAGCTGTTGGACGCCACCAAGGACGTCGCGAACGTGGCGTGTCCGGTCGGGGCAACGAAGCCGAGTGACGCG
>DASZIA010000337.1:0-5389 GCA_035949535.1 Planctomycetaceae bacterium
GCCACGCGCATATTGAGAGGGCCAGACTCGTGTCGGTGCTCACTCTCGTGCGCCGCTTCGTGGATGGTCTCGTGCAGCTGTTCGGTGGGAACTTCGATCTCTTCGGGCATGGGAGAATCCTCGGCCCGGGACGAGTGCCAACTCTCCTGATCATGCCGCTGTCGGCGTGTCGCGGCAAGCTGCGGGCTGCTTTTCGCGCGCACGGTCTGCGAAGACTTGACTCGATGAGGTTTGGCGAAGCGGCGCGCGAGTTATAGCGAGAACTTGCCCAGCCGATGGCAGGTCCAGCGGCGGACGAGGCAGACCACGCGTTCCAACGTGTCGCGATCGAAATATTCCAGCCGCTCCTTGCCCGCGAACGGATAGTCCACGCTGCGAATCACGGCGATCAATTCGCTGGTCGACATCACGTGGCGGATCTCTTGATCCGAGAGGGCGGAAATGCTTTCAAGATCGAATTGGCGAACGGGAACGGAGTCGTGGACTTCGTGATCGATGAGCGAATTAGCCATTCAGCGGGCTCCTGGCCCTAAAGGTACTCGCAAACGTCATGCCAACGTCAATGGCGTGCGTCCTGAACGCCACGCCTCCCCCGAAACCTCTCTACTTTGACCGGAATGCCGCGATTCGGGCTCGGAAAACGACTTGCCCGAGGCGGCGGTTCCGATGGATGGGTTGAAACCTTGCTTGCGCCGTAATCAGGCCTGATCAAGACTCAGGCATCGGAATTGACCTTGGGACCGGGTCGGCCGAACGCCGATCGCGTGAAAAGACCCAAGGAACGCCCAATTATGTCCCGCTGACGCATGAATTGGCAAGGACCGGCCTTGACGGGGTTAGTCGTAGGAGCGAGCCGCGACAGTCAGCTCAAGCCATGAACCGGAGTTCCCTCGCAGAGCCGCTGGCTGACGCGCTGAAACGCGTCGTGGTAGGTCGTCGCCGGATCGATGCCTAAATGGTAGAGGATTGTCGCGGTCAGATCGGCTGGCGAGACCGGCTTGTCGAGCACATATCCGCCGGTCGAATTCGTCGCTCCATAGATCTGCCCGCCGCGGACTCCTCCCCCGGCCAAGAGCGCCGTGAAAGCGTGCGGCCAATGGTCCCGACCGGTCTTTTCGGTCATCCCATTTTGCGTGATGAGCCCGATCTTGGGCGTGCGGCCAAATTCACCCAAGGCAACGACCAGGGTTTTCTCCAGCAGCCCGCGCTCTTTGAGGTCGGCCAGAAAGGCCGCAAGCCCCTGATCGAACGCGGGACACAGGTTTTCCTTGAGCCTGCGAAATGCGTGGTTGTGCGTATCCCAATGTGGAGAGACTTTATCGGATCGGCTCGCGTCATCCCAATTGACAGTCACGAGCGGAATTCCGCTCTCCACGAGTCGCCGCGCCAACAACAAACTTTGACCGAATCTCGTAGCACCGTAGCGCGAGCGAACGGTTTCAGGTTCGCGCGCCAGATCGAACGCGTCGGCGGCCTGCGCTTTATCGACCAGCTGCCACGCCGCCTCGTAGTGACTGCGAAACAGGTTCGTGATCTTGGCTGAACGATGCGGATCGTCGGTCAGTCGATCGAGAGTCCGCTGCAGGTCGCGCCGTTCGGCGAAGCGTTCGAGGGAAATTCCCGAAGGCAGGCGAATTCCCTGCACCTCGAAGTCGCGGCGGCTCGGATCTCCCTGGATCAAGAACGGATTCCATTGGTCGCCCATGCGGCCGCCGGTCTGACCGGCGATCCGACGATCCTGTCCGAAAAACTGGGTGTACCACGGCAACACCACCGACGCGGGCAGGCCCGTGGCGGAGCGGCCGAAGCGGCTGACCATCGCCGCCAAACTCGGCCAATCTTCCGGCAAGGCCTGATCGGTCACCGGCGGTCCGAAGTATTGGCGTCCGGAGTAGATCTCGCTGCAGGCCGGGCCGTGGACGTTCATCTTGTGCGTGAGCGAGCGAACGAAGCACAGTTTGTCGGCCTGCCCGGCCAGCAGCGGCAAGTGCTCCGTGATGTCGATTCCCGGCACGTTAGTCCCAGTCGGCCGAAATTCTCCCCGGATTTCAGCGGGGGCCTGCGGCTTCATGTCCCACAGATCGATATGGCTCGGCCCGCCGAACAGAAAGATGAACACGCACGAGTTCGTGCGGTGCGCAGAAGGAGGAACATGACCGCCTTCGTCGGCCCGTGCGCGAAGGCGCGCAAGATCCGTAGCCGAAAGGCCCAGCAGGCTCAGACCGCCGATGCGCATCCATTCACGGCGCGTGAGACCAATTCGACTACGGCTGTCCATCGGGAGCATCCGTCGGCCTTGTTTAGCCTCGGTTTCGATTCAGGCAGTTCGTCGATGGTATCGTGACTCGCTGTGGCTCAACTGTCAAACTTTTCCGGCGACGATCGCCTTCTGCGCCCCGACGTCTCGCCGTTCGGGCTCATTGCTAGGCCGCGGTTGTGCCAGGGAGTTCTCCCAACTCACCATCGCCGGTACAATGAGGGCGAATTCCGTGCTTTGTTCTCCCTCTCCCGGTACTCCGGGAGAGGGTTGGGGTGAGGGCCGCCTTTGAAGCATTGGGTGCGAGCCAAGAATCGCCCTCACCCCGGCCCTCTCCCATCGGACTGGGAGAGGGTGCAAATCACTCCTTACTTGCGCCACTGTCGTCTTCCCTGAGGACCTTCTCGAGTCACGACGATCGGCGCTCGCTCTTCGACTTTTCCATTTGTGCCGCGGGCCGCAACCGTTCCAGGTTTCAGGCAGGCCTTCCATGAATGACGACTACGCTTCGTCCCCGGGTCGCGGACGCATCCGGCTGTTACCGATTCTGATCGCCGTGGTCGCGATCGGCGTGATGATGGCCCGCGGCTGCCAGCAAGGGCCGTTCGGCCGAAAACAAATTGTCGGCATGGGGCCCCAGCAAGAGGCGGCTCTCGGCGCGCAGGCCTATTCGAAGGTCCTCACGCAGGCTCAGGTCGTCCGCAATTCGCCGGTCGTCGACGTCGTGCGCCACCTGGCCGAGGATCTGGTCGCGGCCTCGCGCGATCCCGAATTCGTCCGTCACACCGGACTCACGCCTCCCGACTTCAAGTGGGAATGCAATGTCGTCGCCAGCCAGGAGGTCAACGCCTTTTGTCTGCCGGGGGGCAAGATTGTCGTCTACACGGGCATTCTTCCCGTCGCCGAGACCGAGAACGCCCTGGCCGCCGTGATGGGGCACGAAATCGGGCACGCGCTCGCTCACCATGGAGCCGAGCGAATGGCCCAGCAGCAGATCGTCCAGATTGCCGAGGGGGCGACACTCGGCGCGCTCTCCGACATGGACCAGCAAAAGCAGCGAGACGTGATGGTCGCGTTGGGAGTCGGTGGAAAACTCGGCGTGCTGCTCCCTTTCAGCCGCAAGCACGAGTCCGAGGCCGATCGAATCGGACTGATCTTGATGGCCGCATCCGGCCGCGACCCGCACGCGGCGATCGACTTCTGGAAGCGGATGGCGCAGACGAACCGCGGCGGCCAGCCGATGGAATTCATGTCGACGCATCCGAGCCACGAGCGACGGATTGCCGATCTCGAAAAGTTGTTGGATGAGGCGATGCCCTTCTATGAGCGGGCGTCGCCGAAGGTCTCCGATCGGCCGCTGCCGACGATTGGAACGGCCCAGGTTGGTTCGGATCGAGCGGCACGTGGCTCGTCCCTCGTCGAGAACTCTCCGCCTGAGAATCGGACGGCGACGCGTCCGCGGCCGACCGTTCCTCGTTATGTGTTGCAGGTGGTCGAGTACATCGAGAAAAACAACCGCCCGCCGGACGGTTTTGAAGGAGGCCGCGAGTTTCTGAATCTCGGCAAGGCGGGCGAGCAATCGCTGCGCAATTTCGATGGCAACGGTAACTCCATCAAATACCAGGAATGGGACGTGCACCCGCACGTGTCGGGAAAGAACCGGGGCGCGGAACGGATCGTGACCGGCGCGGACGGGCGTGCGTATTACACATCCGATCACTATCGCACTTTTACTCGGATCCGCTGACGCCATGGACGTGCATTCGCTGTTTCGTGCGGCTCCCCCCTACCTGCATCTGTGGGTCGCGACTCTTCCTGACGCGTACGAATTCGCCTGGTCGATCCAGCAAACTCCCGGACGGCTGGCAATCGTGCGGGTGATTCGCGGGGCCAAGTCCCGATCGACCGCCGATTTCTTCAACGAGTGCGCGGCCGCGCTGCAGTTTCCCGACTACTTCGGCGAAAACTGGGACGCCCTCGATGAATGCTTGAGAGATTTGGAGTGGTTGCCGGGAGACGCGTATCTCCTCGTCCTCACCGAAGCCGATTTGCTTCTGGATCGCGACGCCGACCAGTTGGGCACCCTACTGAAAGTATTGGAACACGCGGCGAACGAATGGACGAAGGCTCACGATTCGCAGAATGTTCCGCGACCCTTTCATGCCGTCTTTCAATGCACGCCGGATCGTGTTCCTCTTTTCCACGCGCGCGTTCGCGAAATCGGTCGAACGTTGGACACGCTGTGACCGCTCCCGGCGCATTCCGCCCGAATCGAACCCGCCCGCAGTGGAATGCCACGCGACTAGCAGCTACAAAAATGGTTGGAAGACAGTAAACCCCGGGCCACGAAAGCGCCGCACGAATCGCCGCGTATCGGTGCCCTGGGCACTGAAGGAACTGGCGTGACCGCTGACGAATCCTCTCAACCGACGAATCCACAACCGAAGCCGATCTTTCTCGAGAGCGGCGACGCTTCCCCCAACTCGCAGACGCAGCTGACCGATTCCACTTCTCCGGTCGAGAGCACGAGCCGCAGCGCGACGCACCAATCGCCCCAGTCGTGGATCGGCCGCAGCGTCGCCCGCTATCAGATCGTCGAGCTGCTCGGGATGGGCGCGATGGGAGTGGTGTATCGCGCGTTCGACACGATGATCGAACGGGATGTGGCGATCAAGATTCTGCCCGCAGAGCTGGCGGCCGATCGGGCGACCCGCGACCGCTTTCTGGCCGAGGCGAAGGCAGCCGGGCGGCTCACCCATCCGCAAGTCGTCGCGCTGCACGAGATCGGACAACAAGACCGCACCGACTATCTCGTCATGGAGCTGATGAGTGCGGGAAACCTCGCCCAGGCTTTGCAGCGCAACGGCCCCTTCGAGCCCGCCGAGGCGACGCGAATCATCGCCGACGCGTGCCAGGGTCTGGCCGCAGCGCACGCCGCGGGAATGATTCATCGGGACATCAAGCCGAGCAATTTGCTCTTGAACGCCGAAGGCGCGGTCAAGCTGGCCGATTTCGGCCTGGCGAAACGCAACATTGCCGGCGCCCAAAGCCTGACCCTCGCGGGCCAGGTTGTCGGCACGCCGTATTACATGAGTCCCGAGCAGTGCCAGTCGAAGACCCTCGACGCGCGCA
>DASZIA010000338.1:0-3349 GCA_035949535.1 Planctomycetaceae bacterium
TTTTCGCGGACCTCGAGCGCGTTGCGGGCCGATTTCCCCGGGCGATCTGGCACTCCGCGCAGGGTCCGCGTGATATCGTGATCAGCATGGGCCAGCACCCGAATGTCGTCGACTCGTCGTTATCTCCCCATCTGCCCCGCTAGACCCGAATGGCTTTCTCGTTTGCGAGATCGCGCCATAAGTTGGCGCAGCGCATCGCCAATGCTTTCGCCCGGAGTGTCGGCGTCGAAGGCGCGCACGAATTGCCCGCTGGGATCCATCAGGTAGAGATAGGAACTGTGGTCGATGACGTAGTCCTCGGCGCCAGGCCCGGTGTTGTGGCGGACGTAATAGGCTCCGTATTCCTTGGCGACCGCGGCGGTCTGCTGCGAATTGCCGACGAGACCGATGATCCGTGGGTCGAAAGATTGGGTGTATTCCGCGATCACTTCGAGCGTGTCGCGCTGCGGATCGACGGTGATGAAGATTGGTTGTAATTCGGCAGCGTCGAGGCCGAGCGTCTCGAGGACTTTGGCGATTTCGAGAAGAGCCGTCGGGCAGGTGTTGGGACAGGAGGTGTACCCGAAATAGACCAGCAGCCACTTGCCACGGTAGGTCTGATCGGTGACCGCTTTGCCATCGGGTGCCGTGAGCGCGAAACTGCCGCCGACCGTCGGCGTGGCAGCCCGCGTTGCCGACAGTTGGCACAGCATCAGTGCTGCCGAGAGAACGATGCTGGAAAGGGTCCGCAACTGAGCAATCTCCGCACCATTTCGCCTGCTAACTTAGCGGGTTTGGCACCGCGGCGCTATTATGTTTGCTTATCGGCAGGTTAAGAAGCGCTGCTGCTCTTATTGCTCACTTAAGAATTGCTGATTTTTGTTTCCGTCAAATTCGTGCTCGAATTACCCAGCATCGGATTCTCGCCATGAAATTTTCGAAGGGGAGTGCCGTTGATGAAAATCTTTGAAATGATCATCAGCGGGTTGTTCGCGTTCGTCTTCGCGGCGACGATTGCTGCACCCGCGCGCGCCTACGAAGCGGGCCCGGTCACGGGCGGCGGAACGATCGATGGCAAGGTCGTCTTTAACGACGCGGTGCCGACGCGGAAGATCATCCCGAACAAGGATGTCGAGGTGTGCGGCGGCATCCGCGAGGAGCCGCTGATCCAGGTTGGGCCCGACAAGGGCGTCCAGAACGCGGTCGTGTACCTAGTCGAGGTGGCCAAGGGAAAAGCATGGCCGGCACAGGGCAAGACGCCGGAACTCGACAATCGCAAATGCCGGTTCGAGCCTGAGGTTCAGGTGATCCGCGCGGGTCCCCTGGACGTCGTCAACGACGACCCGATACTGCACAACACCCACGGGTATTACGGGAAGCGCACGGCCTTCAACATGGCGTTGCCGAACCAGGGGCAGCGCATTCCCACGGAACTGACGCGGCCTGGGACTGTGCGCATCGACTGCGACGCACACGGCTGGATGGAAGGGTGGATCTACGTGGTGGACAATCCCTACTACGCCATCACCGGAGCCGACGGCAAGTTCACCATTACTGATGTCCCGCCCGGCAACTACAGCCTGGTGGCGATCCAATCATTTACTGGGCCCCAACAGCAATCGGTGACTGTCGCGGCTGGCAAGCCGACGAATCTGACCATCGAGTTGAAGAAGCAATAGGCGACTTGGCCGAGCCGGCAGGTCGCATTCTTTCTTATGTAGCGCTTATGTAACGTCCGACAAATTTGCGAGGTCCAACAAAGCAAGTCCGGAGAGATCCAGAAAAAAGCAAGCGATCCATCGAGAGGAGATGCCGCATGTCACAGCTTGACCGTGAACGACGTGAGATGGTCGCGGTGCTCCAACGGCCCGGGGTTCGTCCCGACCCCTCGCTCCGGATTACGCGGCGCACTTTCCTCCACAGATCGTGTTTGACCGGCGCGGCTACAGTCGCTCAGACTTTTGCATGGTGGCCGCTGCTCAACACCATCGATGTGGCTTACGCGGCGGAACCGCCTTTCAAGTTTGCTTGGGTTTCGGACACCCACCTCTATCCGAAATCTGTCAACACGCGCTTCGTCGAGAAGGTGCAACGTGCCGCGAGGGAGGTCCAGGCCATGAACCCGCCGGCCGACTTCATGATCTTCGGCGGCGATCTGGCCCAGCTCGGCCGAGCCAACGAGCTCGAACTCGGGGTTGAGATCCTGAACGAAGTGAAAATTCGGAAGGTCTTCATCCCGGGCGAGCACGACTGGTACTATGACATGGGCGCGAAGTGGAAACAGCTCTTCGACAAGCCCAACTGGACCTTCGACCACAAGGGGGTGCGCTTTATTGGGCTCGACACGGTCACCCGTGGTCCAGACTATTGGACAGTTCGGAAGATGACCCCCGAAGAGCGCATGGACCACATGGCGACCCTCGACGGCAGCGTCGCCGGACCGTGGGCCGGGGTGGGCCGCGACCAGCTCGACTGGGTGCAGAAGACACTTGCCGACTGGGATAAATCCAGGCCGGTCGTCATCTTCAGCCACAATCCGCTCTACGAGTACTATCCGCCGTGGAACTTCTGGGTGCGCGACTGGCGCGAAGTCAATGAGGTGCTCAAGCCTTATACCAACGTCACCAATATCCACGGTCACGTCCATCAGGTGCTCTACAACGAGATCGGGACCATGCGCTCGATCGGCATGCTGGCGACGTCCTGGCCTTGGCCCTATGCCCCGGAGGGAGTGCCCAAGCTCACCAAGCCGATGATCCGCGTCGACCCCGGCGATTTCTACGACGGCGTCGGCCGGAGCGAGATCAGCATGAAAAATGATCGGATCGAGAACGAGTACATCATGTGGGGCCGTAAGGAGGTCTTCGTTCAGTCGGCGCCGGACTCCTCGCTGAGTCAGCCTGAGATCCTGCGGCCGCGGATCGCTGACCAGATCGGGCCGTATTAAGGGAGGACGGCTATGACAACCAGAACGACATTCCTGTTCGCCCTTTGCATCGCTTCGCTCTTTGGCCTGCTAGCCGCGATTGCGGTTCTCGTCGGCCCTGCCAATGCGAATAAGGACCCGGTAACACCCCAACAGTTGCAAGCCTACGAGGAAGCCTTCATGGAGCAGGTCAAAAAGGGCGACCTCTTGTTCCACGGCGATACCGCGACCGCGAAGCAGATGAACGTGACACTGTCCACTACGGGAATGGCCTGCGCGATGTGCCATCCCTTTGCCTCCGATACGCATCCGCACGCGTTCCCGAAGTTTCAGGTGAGCATGAACAAGTTCGCGACGCTTCGCGACATGATCAACTGGTGTATCGAGAAACCCAACCAGGGCGAGAAGATCGATTCTGATTCGGACGCGATGAAGGCCCTGGAA
>DASZIA010000339.1:0-2768 GCA_035949535.1 Planctomycetaceae bacterium
TGTCACGATTGATGTATCCCCATCCGAGGGCGATCACGAACAGCACGACGGCGACTTTGACCACGACGAGTACCGCGTTGGTCGTCGCGCTTTCTCGGATTCCCACCACGAGCACCACTGTAATTAGCCCCATGATGAGAATGGCCGGCAAGTTCATGTAACCGCCCGAAAACGGGTCGTTCAAGAGTTGTGGAGGGATCATCCACTCGTGCCCCGAGCCGAGAAATGGTCTCGAGGAAGCCCTGATGAACTCGTTGAAATAGCTCGACCAGTGTGCGGCGACCACCGAGCACGACATCGCGTATTCGAGCACCAGGTCCCAGCCGATGATCCAGGCCCAGAGTTCTCCCAGCGTGGCGTAGGTGTAGGTGTAGGCACTGCCGGCGACGGGGGCCATCGAGGCAAACTCGGCATAGCACAGCGCGGCAAACGCGCAGGCGAAACCAGCTACCACGAACGACAGCATGATGCCGGGGCCGGCGTCTTGCGCGGCCACGCGGCCGGTGATTGAGAAGATTCCCGCGCCGATGATCGCACCGACGCCGAGCGACGTCAGCGAGATGGGGCCCAACACGCGGCGCAGCCGATGTTCCCCGGCCATTTCTGCCAGCAGCGTTTCCAGCGATTTGCGCTGGAACATCCGCTTGAAAATCATGGGCACGACTCCCCCTGGCATGTCGCCGCTGCGCCCCTGAGAAATCAGGGGCGTCCAATCGGACTGATGAGTCTAACCAAGCCCATGCCGGATTGGAAAGCGCTGCGGGAGGCGGGCCTTATTGGCAGATGAACTCCACCTCGAAGTGGATTTCTTTGAGCTTTGGGTGATTCGTCGTGAGTGTGACGTGGACGCCATTGGGAGTCACGCGCGTCTCCCCGGGAGAATTGGGAGGGAGCTCGAACCCAAATAGGACTCCCTGCTGTTCTCCCTGGGCAATCTCCGGATTCGGAGCGATCGAGACCTTCAAATAGTCCGCATCGCTTGTTGTTTTGAGGATCTGGAATTTGTCTTTGATCCCATAAATGATCGCGGGAAGGGACACTTTCTTCCCGAGTCCGCGTCGCACGCGGCCCATGTTCAACCGCGACTTTTCGGCAAGCCACATGGCGCTTCCCCCCTGCGGCGGCAAAAAGAGCATGGGTCCGGAACGCGTTCCCGTCACGTCGACCTCGATCGTCTTGTTCCCCTCCAGCGTGGTGTGGATCCGGATCGGAACTCGGAATGCGCCGATCGGCATGTCGCGATCGGCCTTCACGGTGAACTCGAAGCCCATCTTCCCATGCAGGCCCATCAGAGTTATGGCATCCAGCGGGTTAAAAGTGACATGAACGTGCGGATTGGTTGACTCGACGGAGCTAACTTTGAACCGCTCAATTGTCGAGACCACCTGGCCGGTAGTGCTTCCTTCCTGCACGTCTGTAACATGACCCGCGTGCCAGACCTTTTCGGGAATTACCGTGTACTTGTTATCCACCTTGCCGTAGACCTTGAATTGAATCTCCGGCGAGTCGGGATCGCTGGTCCAGATTGTGCATTGCTGGGCGAAGTTTGAGGCAATTTCCTTCGGCCTCCAGGCGAGCTCGACCTCGACCGATTCTGCGGGCAACACCTTCTTTTTGGAGAGGCCGCCGACGGTGCACTTGCACGTGCAAGGCCCGACTTCCAGCTCCAATGGCCCTTGCCCTTTGTTCGAGATGGAGAAGGTGTGCTTCTTCTCTTCGTCGACCCCCATCGAGCCGAAGTCGAACACGCGCTCGCCGGTGACCGCTTTGGGGAATGGCTCTTTAGTGGCCACGGGAGGCCGCGGCTTGACATCTTTCTTGTCTTCCACGGCAGGCGGCGGGAGCGGTGGCGGTGCTTCGGTCATGTGCCTTGGCGCGATCAGCGGAAGAATCGGTTCGCGATGCTCGACGAATTTGGAATAGCGGGCGAGCCAAATCGTCCCGGCCAACGCGCTCGTTCCCAGGACAATCCCTAGCACGGCTCCTAAGACTCGCATCGCCTTGCACTCCACGAAAAGCAACGAACAAAGCCGGCCCGCGCGAGCCGCCGTCGTTCGATCCAAATTCTCATTCTAAACGGGGCCCCAGAGCGTTCAATCACAGGAGCATCAACCCAGGCAAGATCTGCCGAGGACAAGTTGAAGGGAACGCTTGTGCCTGACAGGGAGAATTCGCCGCCTACTCTACGTCCAAGTAACGTCGGGCGTTGGGGAAAGGGCGGGATGTCCAGGATTTTTGGCTCAATGCCGCAGCCGGATGTTGCCAAAGGACCTCAAGCCGCGTTGACGAACGGCAACCGCCGGTGCCGAACGGCCACGCGGCCTTCCGGGATCGTGGTTCTGCGGCCAACCAGGGCTGGCAGGAGGCGGTCGGCTGTTGATCGCAACCCGATTGGACCTAGAATTGCTCCGTAAACCGCCGTCGGTTCTCCACTCAATGATTGAGAGGCCCTCCGGGGAATCGCCTCGGGGATTAAGGTGAAAAAATGGCTATTACCAAAGACAAAGTCTTATCGCTCTTGGTGTTCGCAGCGGTCGCAGTCACCGTGATTACGGTCTTGAATGCGGCCGCGGTTCCGGCCATGGGCGTGTTCCTGGCGCTTATGGTTTCCGCCTTTGGGTTGATGCTGATCTGGTTCGCTGAGCCTCTAGCCGAGGCGGCCTGCTTTTCTCGAGGCGTGCCCCGACCGTCACCGGCTGGCTTGATCATGGTTTTCGGTTGGATCTTCCTGATCGGCTACCCGCTGCTCCTGTCGTTCGTGACCCGGG
>DASZIA010000340.1:0-25187 GCA_035949535.1 Planctomycetaceae bacterium
CCAGACCTGCTACAAGACCGTCTGCTACAACGTCTGCAAGCCCTGCTATCAGACCTGCTACCGTGACTGCTGCTACACCGTCTGCACGCCTCACTACGAAACGTGCTACAAGGACATCTGCTGCACGACGTGGAAGACCGAACAACAAACCTGCTACCGCGACGTCTGCTACACCGAGTGCAAGCCGGTCGTCGAGAAGCAAATGGTCGACGTCGACTGCGGCGAATGGCAGAACCAGATGGAGACGATTCCCGGTCCGGTGATGAATCAGTGCCAGTGCGATCCCGGCACGTGGTGCTACGATCCGAACACTTGCTGCTGCATTTACCAGCCGGGCGCTTGCCGCATGGTCCAAGTCCAATGCCCGTCGACGCAGTGCTGCCGCCGGGTTTGGGTCCCGAAGATCGTGAAGCAAGAACAGTCCTGCACCCGTTACGTGACCGAAGTGAAGCACACGCAGTGCCCGTACACGGTCTGCCGGCAGGTTCCGTGCCAAAACGTGCAGAAGGTTCCTTACACAGTCTGCACCTACACGCAACAGACCTGCACGAAGCGCGTTCCCTACACGACCTGCACCTATACGCATGAAGTCTGCCAGAAGACGGTCCCCTACACGAGCTGCACGTGGCAGCACTACACCGTCCAGAAGACGATTCCTTACGTCACCTGCACGTGGCACAAGGAAGTCTGCCAGAAGACGGTTCCCTACATCACCTGCCACTGGGTGACGGAGACCTGCACGAAGAACGTTCCTTACACGACCTGCCACCAGGTTTGCGAAACGCACTACAAGACCTGCAGCCGCTGCGTTCCGCGGCAAGTGCAGTACACGGTGACCCGCTGCGTCCCGCACACCGTGTGCCGTCAGGTTCCGTGTGGACCGGCGTGTGAGGCTGCGAAGCCGGCCCCGGCTCCCGGTTGCACGAATATGTAAGCTCAACCCCGAGGGCCCGGCGGGATAACCAACTGGGCCAGCTCGCTCTCTGTTACGAGCGGGGACGACCAAGACGGCGTCCCCGCTCGGTTTTTTTTGCGCGTGTCTTTTTTGTGCAACCTTGGCGAGCGGCGGGTGTAAGCCCGCCGGTTTTTCTTCGAAGGGCGTCCTAAGAACCGGCGGGCTTACACCCGCCGCTCGCCAAAATCCGAACTTAGCGGATAATCTCCAGTCAATGCCGGCGACGGCCACGCGCCTCGCGGGAACTGCCCGCGGCACGAGATCGTCTAACTGAGGGCCGCCTGACTGGAGATGCCACCATGCTGTTGCGCGCTTTCAAGACGTCCGGCGGTATCGCCCTGCTGGCTGTGTTCGCCTGCCTGGCTGCCGTTGCGCGATTCGAGGCAGCCGATCCGTCGCAGGCCGAAACGCGCGGAAGAGCGGACGCAGCCCTCAAAGCCGGCAACTTCCGCGATGCGTGGGAGCTTTATCGCAAGCTGGCCCTCGATCCGCAGGATGATCCAAAACTCGTCGGCCGCGATCTCGGGCGAGGCGTGCAAACGCTCCAGCGTCTGGCCCGTGAGGACGAGGTCGACGCGTTCCGCGAGGCAGTCATCGCCTCGCACGCTAAAAACTGGCGACTGCTGAAAGCGGCCGCCGACAGTGTCTCACGCGACGTACATTACGGCTACCTCATTGCCGGTGAGTTTCACCGAGGCAACCAGCGCGGTGGCGGCGAATACGTCAGCTGCGTAGCGCGCGACCGGGTCCGGGCGTTGCAGCTTCTCCATCAAGCGATGCCACTCTTGAAGGGCGAGCCCGACCACGAAGCGGTCGCCGCCTTTTACCTCGATCTCGCGCGTCACCTGTTTCAGGGCGTTCAGCCGTGGCAGCTCCAGGTGCTGACCGATCTCTCGAAACTCCCCGATTACGAGCCGGGTGGCCGTTTTGGCATTGGCCGCTTCGGCGGCAGACAACCGCAGGGACCACCCGTCGATGCCGACGGCAACCCGATCTTGTACCACGTGCCCAAGAGCTACGACGCGGCCAAGTCGGACGGCGATCGCTGGCATTGGGCACTTGCGCAGGCCGCCGAAATGTCGGCTGCGAAGAAGAACCAGGCCGCATTGCAACTGGCGGACTTCCTGCATTCCCAGTTCGGCGTCCAAACCCTCGCCGCGTACGGACGTTCGTTTTCGGACGACGAGAGTCTCGCCGCTCCGCTCTCGGTGCGAACGCTGACCGATGACGAAACGCTCGCGCGCCTCGCCACGGGCGTCAAGCGGTTTCGGCTTCCAGGCGAATTCAATTACCTGCTGATCTATCGGCACGTCGCCCGCGACGGGAATCGGACCGAAGCCTCGCGGGCTTTGCAGGCGCTCGCCTCGATTTACGAAAACCGCCGCCAATATCCGAAGGCGGCCGACGCCTGGCGCGAATTGATTCGGCGCTTCGGGCGGGGTCCGCAAGAGGTCTGGCAGAAGCGGCTCGACCAGATCGTGGGGAATTGGGGCCGCTTCGAGCCGACGCCGACCCAGCCGGCCACTCCGGGTCGCACGGTTCCGTTCCGATTTCGCAACGGCAAGCGGCTCGCACTGGAAGCGCATTCGATCGACATCGAGAAGCTGATCTCCGACGTGAAGGCCTACCTCAAATCGGGACCCAAGCCACTCGATTGGTCGAAGATCGATCTGGGACAGATCGGGTACCGCCTCGTCGAACAGAACCAATCGCAGTACCTGCGCGAGCGGGTCGCGCAGTGGACGCTCGATCTCGAGCCCCGGCCCGAGCATCTCGACCGCCAGATCGACGTGGCGCTGCCGCTGCAGAAAGCAGGCGCTTACCTGGTGACGGCCCGGCTCGACGGCGGCAACATGAGCCGCATTGTCGTCTGGGTCGCCGACACGGCCTTGGTGCGCAAGCCAATGCGATCCGGCGCTCTGTACTTCGTCGCCGATGCAGTGAGCGGCCGTCCGATCGCCAGAGCGAACATCGAGTTCTTCGGGTACAAGATCGAGAACCGCGTCCGCAATCAATTCGACGTGCTCACCGCCAATTTCGCCGAGTTCACCGACGAAAGCGGGCAAGCGGTCGTCGACAAACGCCAACTGCTGCCCGAGTACCAGTGGATCGCCATCGCCCGGGCCCGCGAGCGGCTGGCGTATTTGGGATTCGAGGGGATCTGGTATCGAAACGACGACGAAGCTGTCCTTCCCGAATTCAATAAGGCTTTTGCGATCACCGATCGGCCCGTCTACCGTCCCGGACAAACAATGCATTGGAAGTTTTGGGTTGCTCAGACGCGCTACGATGGCCCGATGACGTCGATCTTCGCCAACCAGAAATTCAGAATCCGGCTCAGCAATCCGCGCGGCGAAACGCTGTTGGAAAAATCGTTCACGGCGGACTCGTTTGGCGGATTCGACGGCGACTTTCGGCTGCCGGATGACGCGGCGTTAGGCGACTACTCGCTGACGATCGTCGATCGCAATGATGTGGGCGGCGGCGCGAACTTCCGCGTGGAGGAATACAAGAAGCCGGAGTTCGAGGTCGCGGTCTCCGCGCCGTCCGAGCCGGTCGCGCTGGGCGATAAATTCAGCGCCACGATCAAGGCGACGTATTACTTCGGCGGACCCGTCACGCAGGCGAGCGTGCATTACACGGTCACTCGGACGGATCACACCGAGCGTTGGTATCCGCTCGGACCGTGGGATTGGTGCTTTGGCTCCGGGTATTGGTGGTTCTGGCCCAATTACACGTGGTACCCGGGTTGGAAGCACTGGGGCATTCCGCGGCCCGAACCAAGTTGGGGTCGGTTTGGTGGTTTCAGACCGCCGGAAGTCTTCGCCGATGAGACAGTGCCCATTGGCGCCGACGGAACGGTTCAGGTGCCGATTGACACGGCGGTCACCAAAGCGATCCATGGCGATTCCGATCACCGGTACGAAATTCACGCCGAAGTCGTCGACCAGTCGCGCCGCACGATCGTGGGCGCCGGACAAGTGCTCGTCGCTCATAAACCGTTCAACGTCATTGTCTGGACCGATCGAGGCTTTTATCACGTCGGCGACCCGATCGACGCCCAATTCACTGCGCAGACGCTCGACCGCAAACCGGTGCAGGGGAAGGGCGTCGCCACGCTATTTCGAGTGACTTACGGCCCCAACATGAAGCCGACCGAAACGGCGGTCCAGACCTGGAACGTCGACACCGACGCCCAAGGATCGGCTCGCGTGCCGATCAAGGCCTCGCAGTCAGGACAGTATCGCCTGTCATACAAGCTGACAGACTCCAAGTCGCGAACCGTCGAGGGGGCGGTGGTGCTGACCATTTTGGGCGCAGGCTTTGACAGCTCGAAGTTCCGCTTTAACGACCTCGAGCTGATCGTCGAACGCCGCGAGTACAAACCCGGCGAGCGGGTGCGTCTCTTGATCAACACGAATCGCGCCGACAGCACAGTCGCGCTCTTCCTGCGGCCCGACAATTCGGCTTACCCAAAGCCGTTGATTCTGCATTTGCACGGCAAGAGCCTCGTCCACGAGATCGACGTTCGGCAGGGTGACATGCCGAACTTTTTCGTCGAGGCGTTCACCATTTCGGACGGCCGTCTTTATACCGAGACGCGCGAAATCATCGTGCCGCCTGAAAAGAGGATCGTGAACGTGGCGGTCGAGCCAGCGGCCCACGAATACAAACCGGGCACGAAGAGCGAGACGCGGCTTAAGCTGACGGATCCCGACGGGAAGCCGGTGCGCGGTTCGATCGTCGTCTCAGTGTACGACAAAAGTGTGGAGTACATTTCCGGCGGGGCAAATGTGTCGGGCATTCGCGAGTTCTTTTGGGATTTTCGTCGCACGCATTATCCGATGACCGAGTCGAGTCTCGATCGACAAAGTCACCCCATCCTCAAACAGGGCGAGACGCCCATGAGTGAGATCGGGCTGTTCGGCGGAGCTGCCGACGATAGGTTTGGCGCCGAGACCAGGGGTCTGGCCACCCCGGCGCCGATGAACGCCAGAGGGACCGTCGTTGGCATGACCTCGCCCTCGCCCTTCCCCAATTACGCGCCCACAGCCGGAGCGATGCAAAAATCGCTGGCTTCTGCTGACCAGGGTAAGAAGCAAAACGGCGCGCCGTTGGCCCAGCCCACTGTCCGCTCGCAGTTTGCCGACACGGCATATTGGAACGCGCGGATCGAAGCCGATCCGGACGGGTTCGCGTCCGTCGCCTTTCCCATGCCAGAGAACCTCACAACCTGGAAGATCCGCGCCTGGACGATGGCCCCGGGCACTCGCGTCGGAGAGGGGAGCGCTGAAGTCATCACGACGAAGAACCTGCTGGTGCGGATGGAGGCGCCGCGTTTCTTCGTCGAGACCGACGAAGTCGTCCTGTCGGCGATTGTTCACAATCGCCTGAAATCGTCGAAGAGCGTCCGCACTGTGATCGAATTCGACGGCAAATCGCTCGTGCCGCTGGACCCGGCTGAAAAGATGATCGAGGTCGCTGCCGGCGGCGAAACGCGCGTCGATTGGCGGGTGAAGGCGGCTGTGGAAGGAGAAGCCGTCGTCCGAATGAAGGCGCTCACCGACGAGGAGTCGGATGCGGTCGAAATGCATTTTCCCGTGCGCGTCCACGGCATGCTGAAAACAGAGGCATATTCGGGCTCGATCCGTCCCGATCGTGACGCGGCGACGTTTCAGATCGCCGTGCCCGAACGGCGGCGGGTCAACGACACACTGCTGGAAATCCGTTATTCGCCCAGCCTGGCGGCCGCCCTGGTCGACGCGCTCCCCTATCTTGTCCGCTATCCGCACAACACGACCGACTGCACGCTCAATCGCTTCCTGCCGACGGTGATCGTGCAGAACATTCTCAAGCAAATGAATGTGGATCTCGCGCAGGTCAAAGCGAAGCGGGCAAACCTGAATGCCCAGGAGCTGGGCGATCCAGCGACGCGCGCGGCTGGCTGGAAACGATTCGAGGACAACCCGGTCTTCGATAACGCCGAGGTGGCCCGCATGGTGAAAGCGGGCGTGCAAGCCCTCACGGAAATGCAATTGAGCGATGGCGGCTGGGGCTGGTTCTCCGGCTGGGGCGAGCATTCAGAGCCGCACGAGACCGCGCTCATCGTCCACGGCCTGCAGCTCGCCCAGCAAAACGGCGTCGCGCTCGTCCCCGGCACGCTCGAGAAGGGGGTCGCGTGGCTCAAAGCTTATCAGGACGACCAACTCGCCCGGTTGAAACGGTACGACAAATCCAAACCGTCGCTTGAGCGGACGAAGGCCCACGCCGACAACATCGACGCCTTGGTTTACATGGTGCTCGTCGATGCGGACGTCAACAACGGCGAGATGCAGGATTTTCTGTATCGCGATCGAACGAAGCTCTCCGTCTACGCCAAGGGCATCTTCGGGCTGGCCCTCGCGAAAGTGAGGGCCAACGAACGCCTCGCGATGATTATTCAGAACATCGATCAGTTCCTCGTGCAGGACAACGAGAACGAGACGGCCTACCTCAAGCTGCCGGAAGGCTCGTTCTGGTGGTTCTGGTACGACAGTGAGACCGAAGCCAATGCCTATTACCTCAAGCTGCTCGCGCGGACTGAGCCCAAGGGCGAGAAAGCATCGCGTTTGGCCAAGTACCTGCTCAACAACCGCCAGCACGCCACCTATTGGAACAGCACCCGCGATACCGCCATCGCCATCGAGGCCCTTGCCGACTATTGGAAAGCCAGCGGCGAAGACCGGCCGGAGATGACGGTCGAGGTCTCGGTCGACGGCCGCAAGGTCAAGGAAGTCTCGATTACGGCCGCCGATCTCTTCACCTATGACGATCGGGTCGCCGTCGCGGGAGACGCACTGAGCACGGGCTCGCACAAGATCGAGCTTCACAAGCGAGGAAAGGGTTCGCTCTATTTCAATGCCTACCTCACCACCTTCACGCTCGAGGACTTCATCACTCGCGCCGGCCTGGAGATCAAAGTCGACCGCGCCTACTACAAGCTGACGCGGGCGGACGAATCGGCGAGCGCAGCCGGCTCGCGCGGACAGGTCGTTGCCGAGCGCCGCGAAAAGTACCGTCGCGAGCTGCTTCAGAGCGGCAGCGAAGTGAAAAGCGGCGACTTGCTGGAGATCGAGCTGATCGTCGACAGTAAGAACGATTACGAGCACATCGTCCTGGAAGACCCCAAAGCGGCGGGTGTCGAGCCATTTGACGTCCAAAGCGGCTACAATGCCCAAGGGCTGGGGGCCTATGTCGAATTGCGCGACGAGAAAGTGAACCTGTTCCTCCGCGAGCTGCCCCGCGGCCGGCATAGCCTGCGATACCGCATGCGGGCCGAAATCCCCGGCAAGTTCAGCGCCTTGCCGGCGATCGGCTCGGGGATGTATGCCCCCGAGCTCAAGGCCAACTCGGATGAGCTGAAGCTCGGCATCACTGATGCGAAAAAGTCCGAGTGACGACGCAGGCGAGCGGCGGGTGTCAGCCCGCCGGTTCTTGTCTTCTTGTTTTTCGGTTCTCAGTCTTTTGATTTTGAAAAAAGAACCGGCCGGCTGACACCGGCCGCTCGCCAGTGCTCGTGTTGTTATGTCCGTTCCCAAAGTTGCCATCATCGGCCGGCCGAATGTCGGGAAGAGTTCGCTCTTTAACTGGCTGGCTGGCCGATTCATTTCGGTCGTCGATCCGACGGCCGGCGTCACGCGCGACCGGGTCGAGCACCTGGTCCAGGAAGAGGATCGCTATTTTGAGCTGATCGATACCGGGGGCATCGGCATCGAGGACATCGACGACCTTACCGAGCAGATCGAGGAACAAATTCGGATTGCGATCGAGCAGGCCGACCTGTTGCTGTTCGTCGTCGACGGGGTCAGCGGCCCTGCGCCTCTCGACGTCGAAGTCGCCGAGCGTCTGCGGCGGATCCACAAGCCCAAGCTGCTCGTCGTCAACAAGTGCGACTCGACCCGCACCGACGCCGAGGTCCATGAGTTCCGCCGTTTGTGCGATGGGCCGCTGATCGTCACCAGCGTCAAGGCCAACCGCAACCGCGACGAACTTTTGGCCGCGATTCTCGAACATCTCCCCCCGCCATCGGAGGTCGAATCGTCGCAAGGGGCCGTGCTGGCGGCCGAGCCCGAGCTCAAGCTGGCAATCGTCGGCCGCCGGAACGTGGGCAAAAGCACATTCATCAATGCGCTGGCGGAAAACGAGCGGGTGATCGTCAGCGAAGTGCCCGGCACGACGCGAGACAGCGTCGATATCCGTTTCGAGGTTGATGGCAAGCGGCTCCTGGCAATCGACACGCCGGGCGTCCGCAAGCGCAAGAGCCTGGCCAGCGACGTCGAGTTTTACGGCCTCGTGCGGGCCAAGCGGAGCATCCGGCGGGCCGACGTCGTGCTGATGTTCTTCGACGCCAAAGAGACGATCTCGCGGGTCGACGTGCAGCTCGTCGACGAGATCGCCCAGCACAACAAGCCGTGCATTTTCGTCGTCAACAAGTGGGACTCGGTCCCCGAGATGACAACCGAGGCCTGGTCGGAATACCTGCTCAAGAGCTTCGGCACCATGCGCTACGTGCCGGTGGCGTTTCTTACGGCGAAAGACGGCCGCAACGTCCGCAAGCTGGTTAATCTCGCGCAGAACCTGTTTAAGCAGACGCGGGTCCGCGTTTCGACCGGCAAACTCAACCGACTAGTGCGGCAGGCCCTGCTCGAGAACCAGCCGCCGCTGCGGAAGAACCGACGGGCCAAGGTGTACTACGTGACGCAGGTGAGCACCGAGCCGCCGACAATCGTGCTCAAGTGCAACGACCCGGCCGTCTTCGATGACGCCTGGAAGCGGTATCTGCTCACCGTGCTACACGAGTCGCTGCCCTACGCCGAGGTGCCGATCCGGCTCTATTTCCGTCAGCGCGAAAAGCCCGACGAATCGACTCCCAGTCTGGAAGAGTCGCCCGAGCCAGCTGAGGACGTACCGGACGATCGCGACTCAGGCGAGCCGACGGCGTGAGCCGTCGGGTGCTTCATTCAATGAGTAATCACGAACCTCAAACGCCCAATGAATGCCTAAATGACCTAAGCCCGAAGGAAAATACTTTCCCTCGGGCTTAGTGCTTCATTCGACATTCGGATTTCGTGCTTCTCCGAACCGTGGGCTACTTTCCTCCCACGTGAAGTGCCGGCCCAAGTTCGACGTCTGAACTCGGCGTCGACATCTCGGTTTGAGTGGTCGGCTCGGCAGCGTCGTCCGTGTCGCCCGAGAGACGCTCGATCAGGTTGCAGATCTGCTTGATCTGCAGCCGTCGCAGGTAGCGCAAGTGGTCGGCGATCTTTTGGTGGACTTCGGCCGTCTGTGTCACGACCAGACTAACCGACTGTTGGTCGAGCTGAATCGAGACGCTCGGGTGAGACCAGCTCTCCGGCGCCACGGCCGACTGGAGATGATCGATGATCGTGCAGGTGTCGAAGACCGGTCGGCCTTCGTCGTCGCAGAGGACGAGGTCGCGGAGCGGGTATGAATGTGTCTCGGCCGCGATCTTCGAGTGCGTGATGTTCGGCAGATCGCGGGCCGCTTCGCTGGCTTTGTGATCGCCCTCGTGGTGTGACGTTTGGGCGATGTCTTCGGTCGCCTCGGAACCGCGGAACATCTCTTCCAAAAACGCGCGGAACTCTTCGCGACAGTTCGGACAGGTGTTGAAAGCCGGCGTCTTTGCGGTCTCGGGCAATTTCACTGGCTCGAACGCAGAGGCGTCGCTTTGAAAAATCTGCACGCGAACAGGCGTGTCGACGATCGTCAGACTGTGCGCGGCGCCGCTCTTGGGAAATTCAGCCAGCAGGCGGCCCAATTCATGACCAGACGGAGTCTGAGTGGCCTGCGGCTCAAACAACTCGCTCAGCCGACGGCCATGGAAGGCCTTGAGCAATTCTTCCTGCCAGTGGGGAGCCGACAGTGCGGAGGAAGGATCCTTGTGTTGCACAAGGGTCAACAGAGCCGGCGGCTCGGCGCCCGGAGCCTGTTGCGCGTCTTCGCGTTCTTCGCAACAGCAGGGAGCGATCGGTGAGGATGCTGCCTCTTCGGTGCTCTTGGCGAGTAACGGGCAGCCGTCGGTGCAGCTCGAACCGGCCGGGTCAGCGGATCGGCACTGTTCGATACAAATGCCGGCTTCTCCTACATTGAACACCTTGGCTCCGGTTAGCGTGCCCTTGCTCTTGGCCAGCTTGGCGGGGTCGCACAAGTCGCCGGGATTTAAAATGTAGTCGTAGGCGATCGTCCGCTTCGTGCGCGAAGGAACCTCAATCTCGACGTTGATATCGGACCCGGGCGCTAGCCTCAATCGCTCGTGGAGAATCTTTTCGATTTGTTGAAGTGTGGCGTGACAGGGCAGCTCCCTCGAGTCGAGTTCAACCGCGGCCGGAGCTGGGGGCACAAGGTTGGAGACTTCACCCTCGTGCCCTTCGTCGGAATCTGCGAATTCGTGCGCTTCGCACCCGGCACAGCGGGGCTCGTCGCCCTTATTGAACCAGACGATCGGGCCGACGAAATGCATTCCGGGCCCGCCGGCGCCAAAACCAAAACCCACGCTGAAGCGGTGGCTGCTGTGGCACGCCGGGCACTCCGTGCAGGCTTCTTCGTAGCTCGCGGCGTCGTGCAACCTCCCAGTGCACTGACCCTTCGCGCAGCAGCTTCCGTCGCACTTGCAGCCGTTGGCTTCGCAGCCCGCGGCCTGCCCGTGGCAGCAACCGCCTTTGCAGCAATCGCCCGTGCAGGTGCCCGTCTTGCAGGCGGCACAAGTTCCGCTAGAGCGCGTGCAGCTTGCGGCACATTGCCCCGGAGGTTGTACCGTCAGCACGAAACCGCGTGGGCCGAATTTCTCAACGGAGCAGACGCGCTTCGCATCGATGGTCTCAACGACCTTTTTGATGATTTCCTCTGTCGTGTCGTTGTCCGGAGCCCCGACGGCTCCGACGACGCCCGCTACGACGTTCGCCCCCTGAGCACACAGACCCGTGGTGCAGCAGCTCCCGTCGCACTTGCAGCCGTTGGCTTCGCAGCCCGTGGCCTGCCCGTGGCAGCATCCGGCTTTGCAGCAATCGCCCGTGCAGGTGCCCGTTTTGCAAGCCGGGCACGTCCCGCTACAGGATTCTGAGCATGAGCCGCATTCCGATTCGACGGCCATCTCGCCGATCGGCGGTGCACAATCCAAGCGGCAACGGCCGGCTCCGCAGGCGGCGCTGGCCTGTGAGCTGAGGCTCGCAGTCGTTTCGTCGTCGCCGGGACACGGAGCGAACTCGGTATTCGCGTCGACAAGCGGCGTATCGACTTTGAAAGTCACGCTGACCGATTCGTCGGGAGTCGCGCACTGCACGGTTCCGTCGCGACCGATCAAGAGGTGCGGACCGCCTACGGGTATCGTCTTCCCGCTGTCGGCAACCTCGAAGAGCTGGACTTTGACCGCATACTGCTTGAGCGAGTCGCACGACTTGATGGCGTGTTTCACGAGACCCGCGTGGGCCCGCGGACAAATCACAATGATCGTGTCGTCCGACGACGTCGGCATCAGCACCAGGGATTTCGGCAGCGCGCCCACGTTGTCGTCGGCCGAATAAGCGGCGATCTGGGCGACCAGGCTCTTCACCCGGCCGATCAGCTGGCGAGCGTGGGCGTGTTCGAGATGGTAAACGGATGTGTCGCACTCGGCTTGAGCCGCCGCGGCTGGAACGATTGCACCCTCACTGAGCCCGGGCACGTCGTCGCCCGCAAGAATTCCATAAGGCAAGGCCAACAACGTGGCCAACGTCACGACAATCCGCATGGGTGATCCCCTGGTGCGACAGGTAAGGACGGGTTCATTGCGGCGGTCGCTTCGTCTCGCGGACGCAATGGTTTGAGGTCCGCGTGACCGCCAGCGGGCGGGGATTACAACCAAAAACAGATTTCTGGGAAAGATCAGTTCCCCTCGGCACGCGCGCCAAGTGCTGAAATCCAGACAGCATCGAGACTTGGCGCTCTCTCGTTCAATTCCCTTGGTTTCGAGTGCCGATATCAATAAAATGCGGCCCCCTCTCCGCCCACTTCTGAGCGTAAACTTAAGCCAAGGGACATAAATCGATGAGCGCCTTGGTCGATCAGGGCCCATTGGCCGAGACGAGCACGCCGTCGCTGGACCTCTCCGAGGAGACGGCCAATCAGCTCACGCACGGCCTGGGTCTGCTCTTGAGCGTGGTGGGGGCCGCGGTGCTGGTGAACTCGGCCCGAGTGCACAGCGATTCTTTGCAGTTCGTCGGCTGTTGCGTCTATGCCGGGTCGCTCGTGGCCCTTTACGCGGCGTCGACCCTCTCGCACACGTTCCGAACGCCCCCCATGCGGCACTTCTTCCGCATGCTCGACCAGGTTTGCATTTTCCTGCTGATCGCCGGGACGTTCACGCCGTTCGCTCTCTCGTACTTTCGGCACGGCTGGCTGTGGGGACTGACGCTGGTCATGTGGGCTCTGACCTGCGTCGGCATCTTCTTCAAAGTCTGCTTCCGGCGGCTACGGAACGTGTCAGTCGCGGCGTATGTGTTGTTGGCGTGGATTCCGCTCATCGCGATCCGTGAGATTGCCAATGTGATGCCGGCCGGCGCGATGGTGCTGATCTTTCTCGGCGGGATGCTCTACACCTTGGGCATCCTCTTTCTGATGCTGGACGAGAAGTACCCGTACTTTCACGCCGTGTGGCACGTGCTCGTGATGAGCGCCAGCGTCTGTCACTACTGCGCGGTGATGCTCTACGTCATTCCGCAGGCTTAAGGGCAGCACGCAGCGCCAGCGCCCGATCGGGGGCCGGGCCGGGAAATGCGGGCAGTCCCGCGTCGGCCATCGGCTCGACCCGCAATTGCACGAACGTCGGTCCCGGTCCGCGGATGATTTCGGCCACCGCATTCCGCCAGGGTTCGACAGAATCGAACGCAAAGACTCGCGAGAATCCCGAGGCCCGGGCCAGCGCGGCAAAATCGACCGGTGCAGAATTCGGCCGCAGAGCCGGAGCGGCGGCGGTCGGCTGAGCGCCCGTCACTTCGTAGACACCATTGTCGAAGACAACGATCGTGAGGTTGGCCGGCGCCTGGGCACTAATCGTCACCAGCGAGCCCAAGTTCATCAACATCGAACCGTCGCCGTTGCAGACGACTACCTTGCGATCGGGCTGCGCCAGGGCGATCCCGAGGCCGAGCGACGTGCCTTGCCCCATGCTCGAGGGAACATAGATCAAGTCGAGCGCATTTTTGCCGAGCTTCTGCCACTCTCGGGCGTTCCCCATCGTCGTGACGACCACCTCGTCCCGCCGCACGGCGCGCAGAACTTCCAGAGCTTCGACGAGCGTCATGCGTTTTGAAGTCGCGTTTGGAAGAGGCATACAGTGACTCTTAGAACCCTCTCCCCATTTGCTTCAAATGGGGAGAGGGGAGGGTGAGGGGTCTTTGGAAGCTTGTTTCATTTCCACACAGCGCCTTACCGAAGGGCCCTCACCCCGGCCCTCTCCCGGAGTACCAGGAGAGGGAGGTTTTGAGGACACGATTATCCTTTGCCTTCCGCGATGAGCGCGCAGCCGGGACGTCCGGCCGATTGACAGCGCCGATAATGCTCGACGATCTCAGGCTTCCTTGCCGGCACGTCGATCAGGCGGTAATCGATCCCCCAAGCCTTCAGGATCGGTTCGGTAAACGTGCGGGCCGAGTCATTGGGGATCGCGGTCTGACTGAGATAGCTGCGGTAGCCAATGAGCGAAAACAAAGGAATGCGGTAATCGAAGAGCACGTTCCGCAGCGCGTCGCCCGACTCGAAGAGCCCCGTGCACTGAATCATCACGACCGGACGCGCTCCGCCCAGGTACAGCCCGCCGGCAATCGCCCAGGCCTCACCCTCGCGACAGACGCGGACGAGCTTCGGCGAACCGGCTTCGCGGATCGTCGACTCCCACGGGCCGATCGTGCTGTCGGGAAGTGCCACGACATGCGTGACGCCCATTTCGCGGAAAGTTTCGAGGATCTCCGACCCGGTGAACATATTGTTGAGATCCGTACTCCGGTTTGTGTGCCACTGCTGAGACGTCTTCGGCTCAACAGTGTAGTCTATGCTCCGCTGCGGTAGAACGCCCTCGCAGCAACCTTGAGGAGACGTCGACTCCCTCGATTCAGGCATCGAAGACACTGCTGAGCGGCGGCCGCTCAGCAGTAGCACACAGATTTTGATTGACGGTCTTCATTCGAGCGGAGCCTGCGCGGCTGGTTTGGCCTGTTTTCGACGAGGCAGCGATCCAGTGTTTTTCAGCGGCGTGACCCAGACAAACGGTTTGCGGGCTTCGTCGCAGCAGATCTTAGTGGTAAGAAACGACGGACTGGTGATCCGCGTCAAGAGCGACGCCCAAGCATAGCGCCGCTTTTCCACGGTCACCGAAACCGAGGTCACATCAAGACCCCGCGACTCGATTTTCGCGTAATCCAAGAGGACCGGCGTGTTCGTTTTCTGGCCGATCGCTTCCAGCACGTCGCCCAGCTTTTGGTCCTTCAGTTCGACCAGCGTTTGCGTAAACAATTTCGGCGCGATCGAGACGGGTGAAGCGCCTTCCAAGTGTTCCCAGCCGGTCGGCCAGAGCGATTGCGAGTCGTCGGCCGGCAGGGCGACGAGTTCGATCTTGCCCGCCGGCGTGCGCTCCGGGCGAAAGCCGAGACCGTATTGCGATAAGAGGAGAGCGAGCGCGGTCCCATGCGAAAACCCGCGCAATTGCAGCCGTGATTTTGATCGCGGCGCCGTGGCGACGATCTGTTTGGCCGCGTACGACAGCCGCAACGGATACGTTTCCGGCAGGCCGAGTCCGCGAAGGGCTTCGTCCAACGGCACTTCGGCGATTTCCTGCTCGACGGGCGTGGCCAAGCTGCGGAAGAGGGTTTCGAATTGCTCGTTGCTCAAGCCCCAAAGCGCCTTGCCGCGCGGGCTCCCTTGGGAACCGTAGCTCTTTAGCTCCGTCAGCCATTCGGCCAGGGCAGGCGTCTCGTTCGGTTTGAACTTGCGCCCCTCGAAACTGAGCGAGCCGTTCATTTCCAACCGCCCGACGACGGACACTTCGCGGAGCTTGCCGTACTGTTTCTCGTGGATCGAAAGCTTGTCGCCGGGCATTTCCGAGCGAATCCGCAGAGACACCCCGGCTCGGTCGAACGTCGGCGACCACCGCTGGGCCTGAAAACCGGCGTTGTCACTGCCGCAGAAAATCTCGACGGTGATCCGCGTGTCGACGCCTCCCGGCGGGATGGCGTTTGGGTCGGGTTGCGCCGGTCGCCGCCGGTAGTTGGGATCGTTTCGGCTGGGCTTCACTTCATAGAGCTGCGCATTGGCGCACGCTGCCAATCCCATGATGAGCAAGCCAGCGAGAGCCAGCCTCGAAGCAGGCCGGGTCGAAACACGCAGGGTCGAAACAGGCGATCGGCACACGAGCGACCTCACAATCTGCCGCAGCAGCGGCTTACTCCGTTGATGATACCATAGAGTACGACATTGTCGGTGGCGAGCGTGAAGCGGCAGCCGCAGGAAAAGCAATGATCATCGGCATTGACCACGTGCAGATTACCGTACCGAGCGCGCAGGAACCGGCCGCGCGAGAGTTCTATTGCGGCGTGCTCGGCCTGATCGAAATTGAGAAACCCGATGCGCTCAAACCGCGCGGTGGGTTCTGGCTCGCAGTCGGCGATCGCGAATTGCACGTCGGGACTGAAGAGGGCGTGAACCGACGGGCAACCAAGGCGCACGTCGCCTTTGCGGTCGATGATGTCACCTTCTGGCGGACGCGGCTCGGAGAGCAGGGGATTGCCCTGGAAGAGGGCGTGCCGATTCCTGGCTGCGAACGCTTTGAGTTTCGCGACCCGTTTGGGAATCGCGTCGAGTTGATCGAGCGTTGCGCCGAATGAGAACCGGCGGCGCCCGTGGCTCGCCACGGGTACCCGCACCCGCCGCTCGCCTGGAGGCCCGTGGATGCGACGCTGGCGGAGCGCCGGCACCGCCGGTATGCTCGGATGCCTCGCTCACATCCCAAGCGCTCTCAAAGGTTCCCGTCATGTCAACGCTCAAAGGCAAGACTCTCTTGATCACTGGCGCAAGCCGCGGAATCGGTCTGGCCATCGCCTCGCGGGCGGCTCGGGACGGAGCCAATATCGCCGTCGTCGCCAAGACCGTCGATCCTCACCCGCGACTCCCCGGCACGATTCACACCGCGGTGAGCGAGATTGAAAAAGCCGGCGGGCGCGGCCTGGCCTGTGCGGCCGATATCCGCTTCGAGGACCAGGTGCAGGCGGCCGCCGCGAAAACGGTCGAGACCTTTGGCGGCATCGACATCTGCATCAACAACGCCAGCGCCATCCAGCTCACCGGCACGCTCGAGACGGAGATCAAGCGGTTCGACCTGATGTTCGGCGTCAACGTCCGTGGCACGTTCTTGACGTCGCGCGTCTGCCTGCCGCACCTCCTGAAGGCGGCCAATCCGCACATTCTTAATATCTCGCCGCCGCTCAATATGCAGGCCAAATGGTTCGCGGGGAACGTCGCCTACACGATGGCCAAGTACGGCATGAGCATGTGCGTGTTGGGGATGGCTGAGGAATTCCGGTCACGCAAGGTCGCGGTCAACGCGATCTGGCCGCGAACCGGGATCGACACGGCCGCGGTCCAGAACCTGTTGGGCGGGGCCGACGCTGTGAAACACTGCCGCAAGCCCGAGATCGTGGCCGACGCGGCCCACGCAATTCTCGTGCGGCCGAGCGGCGAATGCACGGGCAACTTCTTTGTCGACGAGGACGTGCTGCGAGCCGAGGGCGTCCAGGATTTCAGCCGCTATGCCGTGAGCCCCAGCGCGGATCTCATGCAGGACTTTTTCCTGTAGGACCTAGGCGAGCGGCGGGTGTAAGCCCGCCGGTTCTTGAATTTGCCCGTGAGTTTACTTCTGCTCAGCCAGCGCGTCGATCGCCAGGTAAATGACGATTCCCGAGCCAATCAGCAGCATGACATCCATGCCGTAGTGCTTGGCAAATGTCCAGCCGCCGACGAAGTCGAGAATGCAAGCGGCCGCGACGACCCCTGCCAGCCCCATTGAGGCATACAGAACGCGTTTTGGCAGGGACGACATCGAGGGATGGATCTCTCGAAATGCAAAAGCGGGCCGATTCATGCTGTGTGTCCCCGAGTATAAGGAGACCCTCGGACACCTTTCCAGCCCATCTTTCCAGAAATTGCTCGCCTGCCATAGGGTCGGACGAGTTGTAGGGTGGGCCAAGGCCGGC
The DNA here is from genome assembly GCA_035949535.1 of Planctomycetaceae bacterium. Taxonomy (GTDB): domain Bacteria; phylum Planctomycetota; class Planctomycetia; order Planctomycetales; family Planctomycetaceae; genus DASPSM01. Next base: position 17,233 of record DASZIA010000340.1, read on the forward strand.
TCTGCGGCCGCTGGCCTACCATCTGCGTCTAATGGGCTATCCCGCCGCCCGAAACGACCCGGTCCCGCTTGGCCGGTTTTTGCAGATCGCGGTTGGTTTTCTCGTTCGCCCACCAACTGCGCCAACGGTCCCGGTTGAAGCCGTAGCCCGGATGCTTTTGATCGGTGATCTTGAGCAAGGCGTCGAGGACTTCGGGATGATCGACCAGCCCCCGAATGGGCTTGTCGCGCGGGCCACAAATCCGGCCTACGACCGGTAGCTCGTACACATCTTCGTTTTGCGTCGGCGAGAAACCGGTTGAGAGGCCGGGGGGTACCTTCAGCGTCTCTTTCCACTCCACGTCCGGCATGCCCTTGGAATTCGGCGTAAAGTCCTTCGCGACTTGTCCGTAGAACACACCCTGAATGACGATGGTCCCGCCGACCCCCAAGGATTGACCCGGGGCGGTGGCTTTTTGAAGTGCCGCCTGCGCCTCAGCCATGCCGGTTGGAGTCAAGTAGATCGGCGAAGAGCCTTTGCCAGTGTAAGTCATCCCGGAATCTGGGACATTGAAGGCCATTCCGGAAAAATTGAGCCCGGGCGTCGCCTTCACAGTGATGGTGTAAAGCAAGCCATATTGAGCCGGCTCGGTCATCGTCGCCACAGTCCCGTAGCTGACCAGCGCGTTGATCAAAAACGGGACCGAGTCGCCCCGCGGATCGCCAATCTCGCCGAGCCCAATCGCAGCAATCCGTGCCAATTGGGGTGGACCGGAGCGCAGAGCGGCGATGTACAAGAGCCGCGCCGAGTCGAGCTGATCCTCGCGGATCGCCTTGCGCGCCTCCGAGCGAATCTGCGGCGACGAATCGTAGAGTGAGAGCGCCACGAGATAGTAGACGGGCTTCGGTCCCTTCATGTTGTGCAGAATCACGACATACAGGTGTCGGGCTTCGTTGTCGCGGCTGCTGCCCAAGTGCGTGCTGAGCGCGGGAATCGCGTCTGGGTCGTCGATGTTGAGCAGCCGATTCTTGGCCTGTTGAGACTTCTCCCGATCGCTCCCATAAAGCCGCGAGACGAGGGCCCGGATCTTCGGCATCCAAGCTTCTTCTTCGGCGGTCAGCTTGCGCTTCTTCGGCTGGGCTTTCGCGTTGGCGTTCGCCGGCGCTTTCTTGGCGGCCCCAGCGTGGCCGCGCGTGACCTGCTTGACCTCGGCCCGATCGAAGACGATCAGCCCGCCGGTCGAAGTCCGCACGGCGACCGACTTGGCGCCCGTAGTCACGGAGCCGCTCAGCGAGCCGCCGCTTTCGAGCTTGACGCTGTCGGCGGAGAGGAGGCCCGCATTGAGGAAAATAGCCCCGGCAGCCAGGACGTACTGAAAATCTGCCCGAATGCCCATGGCCGTTGCTCCCATACCAGGCAGTCGGCGAACGAAACGCGGGAGGGAGCGCGTTGCCGGCTCAGAATTTAACACCAGCCAGCGGCGATTGTACCGTTTCCGCGTTCAAGGCTCAAAAGGAACTTGGAAGCAGCTTCAGACGGGCTTAAGCATCAACATGCCGAGCGGCGGGAGGGTCAGCGAAAGGCTCTGGGCGTGGCCGTGGGAGGGGATTGGTTCCGTGTAAACGGCCCCTGCATTCCCGATGTTGCCGCCGCCGTAGATCGCGGCGTCGCTGTTGATGATTTCGCGGTAGCAGCCGGCGCGCGGCACGCCGACGCGGTACTTTTGCCGGGGCACAGGCGTGAAGTTTTCAACCACCACCACGATCTGATTCGGATCCTTCGCGATGCGGTAATAGGCGTAAACGCTGTTGCGATAGTCGTCGGCCTGGATCCAGCGGAAGCCTTCGGGCTTGAAGTCGATCTCGTAGAGGGCCGGCTCCGAGCGGTAGACGCGGTTGAGGTCGCCCACGTAGCGCCGCAGCGAGTCGTGATACTTGTGCCCGAAGAGGGCCCAGTCGAGCTCCGAGTCGTAATTCCACTCGGTCCATTGCCCGAATTCGCCTCCCATGAACAGGAGCTTCTTGCCGGGCATTGTGTACTGATAACCGTAAAGCAGCCGCAGGTTGGCGAACTGCTGCCAATAGTCCCCGGGCATCTGGGAGATGAGCGACCGCTTGCCGTGCACGACTTCATCGTGCGAGAGGGGCAGAATGAAATTCTCGGTGAACGCGTAGACCATGCGGAACGACAGCTCGTTCTGGTGAAACTTGCGGTGGACGGGTTCGTGCCGCAGGTAACGCAGCGTGTCGTTCATCCAGCCCATGTCCCACTTCATGCTGAAGCCGAGGCCGCCGTTGTAAACGGGGGCCGAGACGCCGCCCCAGGCGGTCGATTCTTCGGCGACAGTGAGAATGCCGGGGAAGGCTCCGTGCAAATGCACGTTGAGATCTTTGATGAACTGGATCGCCTCGAGGTTTTCGCGTCCGCCGTAGCGGTTGGGGATCCACTCGCCTGCTTTGCGCGAATAGTCGAGGTAGAGCATCGACGCGACGGCGTCGACCCGCAGGCCGTCGACGTGATAGGTCTCGAGCCAGAACCGCGCGCTCGACATCAAAAAGTCACGGACTTCCTGGCGCCCGTAGTTGAAGATGTACGTTCCCCAGTCCGGGTGCATGCCCTGCCGCGGGTCGGAATGCTCATAGAGTGCCGTGCCGTCGAAGTGGCCCAGCGCATGTCCGTCGCAAGGGAAGTGGGCCGGCACCCAGTCGATGATCACGCCCACGCCGGCCTGGTGGCAGTAATCGACAAAGTGCATGAAGTCTTCGGGCGTTCCGAAGCGGCTCGTCGGGGCGAAATAGCCCGTCGTCTGGTAGCCCCACGAACCGTCGAACGGAAACTCGCACAGCGGCATGAGCTGCAGGTGCGTGTAACCCATTTCGTGAACGTAGTCGACGAGCTCTCTGGCCAGCTCGCGGTAGTTGAGATAGCGGCGACCATCTTTGGGCCGCTTCCACGAACCCAGATGCACTTCGTAAATCGCGATCGGTTGCTCGAACGAGTTGGTGTGCGCCCGCTTGTGCATCCAGGCGCCGTCCTGCCACGGAAAATCGGGCAGCTGATAGACGATTGAAGCCGAGTGCGGCGGCACCTCGGCATAGAAGGCGACGGGATCGGACTTTTCGAGGTAGCGGCCGTCGTGCGTACGAAGGACGTACTTGTAAACGTCGCCGTGCTTCACGCCCGGGACAAATCCGGACCAGATGCCCGAATCGCTTCCCCAGAGCCGATTTTGCCCGGCCTTCCAGCCGTTGACGTTGCAGACGACAGAGACTTCGACCGCATTGGGCGCCCACACGGCAAAACGGGTACCAACGGCGCCGTCAACCACATCGGGATGTGCTCCGAGCGTCCGATACATCGAACAGCAATTCTCTCCCTGCATGACCGGCGGGTCAAACCGACGCCGGGTTATCCGCCGCCGCGCGATTTCGTCGGCTGTCGCTGCGTGGGGAAGACTCGAACGTTCCTGAGTTGTAACGGTTGAGAAGCCGCTGTTCATCCGCTGACCCAGTCCATTGGAAGGCCGACCGCACAGGCGTTAGGGGCCGACGGCCAGAGGGACGGACCGGGAGCGCCGGTCCGAGGTTTGGGCATCCATTCATCGGCGCGGGGGCCGAAGGCCTTGAGTCGCTCGCCGGCGCTAGGGCAAGGATCGGACGTATCGGATACGCGAACCTGCGCGGTTGAATCGTAGCAACCGGGTCAAGGGGGGACAATCGCTGAAAACCGCGCTTGGCCGACGCGGCGCGGCATCGGAGGCGGGCCCGTACGGGTAGGATGAAACGGGACTTTGCTTCGAGGGCGCAAGTTTTCCGCGCAATTGGGAGGGCGAAGCTCCTGCTGAGCCGCTTTTCAAGATTCGGACGAAGCAATGGCTCGGCGGGAGCCTCGCCCTCCCGGAACCGTCCTCGCGAGACCGACGACGAATTCACATCATGGGCCGATTGCTGACACTGATCCTGGGGCCGATCGCCATCTTGGGCGCAGCGTTCTTGGCGACGCGTCCGGATATCGAACAGATTGCGCCGGCCGCAAGCAGGGCTGACGTCGCCGAAAGTCCGCGGACCGCGCGTCACCAGCATGCAGAAGCCGCCGATCCGCTGCAAACGCCGCTCGTCGCCGCGTGCCAGCGGGCTCGCGAAGAAATGATGCGGCGGGTTGGAACGCAGTTCGTCTCGATCGTCCACACGCCCTTTGTGATCGTCGGCGACCTCGATGCTGCGCGACTCGAACGGATTTATCGAGAGACGCTCGTGCCGGCCAAGCGGGCGCTCGGCATCGCGTTCTTCGACCGGCCGCCAGATCAGCCGGTCACGATCGTGCTGCTTTCGGGCGATGAAGCGTATGAGCGGTGCGTTTATGCGCTCGAGGGACGTCGGCGGCCGGCATACGCCGGCTACTACGAACGGAAGGAGCGGCGGCTCGTCGTCAATCTGGACACGGGGGAGGGGACTCTCGCGCACGAGCTGACGCACGCTTTGGCGCACTTCGATTTCCCCGAGATGCCCGAATGGTTCGACGAGGGGCTCGCCTCGCTCTTCGAAGAGGCGCGGTTCTCGGAGGATCGCCTGCACATCACCGGCAAAGGGAATTGGCGCAGCCGCGACCTGCTGCCCGCCCTGCGTGAAGGAACGTTGCGGCCTCTCGAAGCGCTGATCAGCGAGGCCCGCGTCCGCAACGATCGCCAGGCCCTCGACTACGCGCACGCGCGCTATTTCTGCCTGTACTTGCAGCAGCGCGGACTGCTGGAGGCGTTTTATCGCAAATTTCGTCTCGCCGTCGAAAGCGATCCGACCGGCCTCAAGACCCTACGAAGCTTATTCGGCGTGAATGATCTCTCCTCCGTGGAGACAGAGTTTCGCGCCTGGGCACTGGCCTTCGATCGGCAGTCAACGAAGGCCCGAGAGGAGTAGGCCGCGCGCTCGGCGTAGGGTGTGACCAGTCCGCCGCAGGCGGGCGCAGGCACACCACTCTTCGAACATGGCCGCTAAAAGTTACACAACGTAGAAGATGGTGGGCCGGCGGCCGCCAGAGCCGGCCTTGTCCCACCCTACGTCAGACCCGTCGCCGCTTGCGTCGCAGTTCGCTGAAGAGGAGCTGATAGGGTCGCCGCTCGTCAGTCGACGGCCGTGACGTCGCCTCCCGCGCGGCGGACGCCGTCGCAACGGGCACGCCAGGCACAACCGCGGAAGCGACCGCGACCGGCTCGCGGGCCGCCTTCATTGCCCGTTCGATCGCGTATTCCTTGGTCCCCGAGCGATCGCCGGCAGTCGTCGAATTCACTGCTGACTTCGCGAGCGGGAGTTCCTCGACCGGCTCATCTTCGGGCAAGACGACGTCGAACCCCTGATGTGCGGCGTCGATCGTTTCGATAGGAAGGGAAGCCACGCTGGCGGAAGCTGGGGCGATCGCCGGCTCGATCGACTTCCGCCGCGAGTTCGCTTGCACATTGAGCATCGTGCGCGTCAAGCGATTGATCGCCGAATCGAGTGCGGCGTAGCGATCGATCACCACCTCTTCATCGACGGCGGCCGTCACCGGCGCCGCTAAATCGATTTCCGGAAGGACTGTTGCATCGAGCGTTTGCTGTATAGTCCGTTGCCGGGCGTCGAATGGCTGCGACTCAGCAAGCTCTTCGCGTGGGTTGTCCCAAGCGTCGGTCGATTCGAGTTCGATCGAGTTGTTCTTCGCGCGCACGTCAACGACTTCGAGATCTCTGCTCTTGGTCGCCTCCGTCGTTTGAACGGCTTCAACCAATTCGGCCTCATTGTCGGCGACCACGGTGTACGCGTCGCGGCTCGTCACCGGTTCTTCAATTGTCTCGACTGATTCCTCATCCGCCCAATATGAGACCGGCTCCGCGGGAGAATCGCGTTCCGACACGCTCTTCGCTGTTCGCAGCGCGAGACCGCTGTTCTCGAAGATCTGCTCCCGGTCCGAGCTGTGCCCCCGAAGCGGGTACGTGTCGATGAGCGCTTCGTCGAGCGGCTTGCGAATCGCTTGCTCGGAAACGGATGATCCGAGGACCAGCGATTCGTTCAGATCGACAGGGGCCTCCGCCATCGCGACCGCCTGCGTACGCGCCATCTCGAGTGGACTCGTGGCTCCCCGCCCGATCGTCGGCTCGGCCCAAGCGAGTGGCAGCTGCTTGAGATGATCAAGCGCCTCGCGAACGGTGCGAAGTGTGATCGGCTTTTCGGTGCGAGTGGTTGCGATCGACAGGCAGTGGTCCGCCAGCTGATGGAGGCAACGCGGTACGCCATCGGCCGCTTCGCAGACGGCCGTGAGCGATTCACGGGTAAAGACCTCGGAGACATTGGCCCCAGCCCAGGCCAGCCTTCGGGTGAGGTAACTCGACGATTCTTCCCGTGTGAGGAGGGGCAGCATCACCTGGCAGGCGATCCGCTGGTTGAACGCGTCGCACTCGGGACGCGACAGCGTTTCCTCTAGTGACAGCTGGCCGCTCGTGATCAAGCGGACGAATGGCTCGCCCGCTTCCCCAAAGCTCAGCAGGGCCCGCAGCTCTTCCAACATTCGCGCGGCCAACAGGTGCGCTTCATCGACAATCAGCACCAGGCCGCGCCGCGCCGGACGGATGGCACGCAGCGTCGCTGAAAGGGCCAACCGCAATTCCTGATCGCCCATCCGCACGAACGAATGCCCGAGGTCAAACAAGATGGCCTGCAGCAGCGAGCGGCGTGTCAGGAAATTTCCGCTGGGCAAAAGGACGACGCGGAAGTTCGTCGAAAGTTCGCGCGCGAGACGTTGGCAGACGAGGCTTTTCCCCAATCCCGCCGGGGCGGTCAGCACGCCGATGCCCCGTCCTTCGGCTGCCGCTTGAAACAATCCGTCGAACGCCTGGCAAATCCCTTCCAGCGGCACAAAACAGTCGGCGTCGGGCAGCGCGGCAAACGGGCGTTTGCGCAAACCAAAGAACGACTCGAACATCGGTTGTGACCTCTCAACTGCGCCGGGGATGGGCGCAGCGCGTGCGCGGTTGTCGGTTCAGCCCCTTTCATCGAACGCGAATCGGCCGAACCTTTAGAGCATCCCGCGTGTCCGTTGGGATCTTCACAATCGCAACGCACACAAGGATTTGAGGGCGGTAGTCGGGATTAGGGCCAGGCGAGCGGCGGGTGCGGGTACCGGTGGCGAGCCACGGGTGCCGCCGGTTCCTGCCCCACGACAACCCCCGCACTTGGGGATAGAATGGACCGATACCGGCTCCTTGAATTCGTCAGTCTTTTCTTCAGGTGACTATGTCAGAAGCGACACTCGCGTTTCCCGATCAGAATGAAATTCGAACTCTTTTCGGCGCTCGTGACGAATACCTGCGAAAAGTGCGGGAAGCGTTGGGCATCGACGTGGTGCTGCGGGGCGACGAACTCCGCCTGAAGGGGGACGACGAGCACGTCCGCCGCGGACTCGAAGTCTTTCAACAGCTTCGCCGAATTTTCGAGGAGAGCGGCCAGATCACCGACGCCGACGTCGGCCAGATTCTGCAGGCCTACGGCGGAAATGGGGTCGTTCCGGCGGAATCCATCGATGTTTTCGCCGCCAGCCGTAAGGTCCATCCAAGGACCGAGGGGCAGGCTGAATACGTCCGGGCCATGGACCAGAACGATCTGGTGTTCTGCATCGGGCCGGCCGGCTGCGGCAAGACGTACCTCGCGGTTGCCAAGGCGGTCAACGCGCTCCGCACCGAGCAGGCCCGCAAGATCGTGCTGGTGCGTCCCGCGGTCGAGGCGGGGGAAAAGCTGGGCTTTCTGCCGGGTGACATTTTCGCGAAAGTCAATCCCTACCTGCGACCCGTCCTCGACGCGCTACACGACATTCTCGATTACGACACGGTCAAGCGCTATATGGAGCGGGACGTCGTCGAGATTGCACCGCTGGCCTTCATGCGCGGCCGCACCTTGAACAACACGTTCATCATTCTGGACGAGGGCCAAAACACCACCGTCACGCAGATGAAG
>DASZIA010000341.1:0-5862 GCA_035949535.1 Planctomycetaceae bacterium
TTCGGTCGGCACACCGCACGTCTTGAGGCCGTGCCAGAATTCCTGGGATTGAGGAAGAGGGCATTCCACGTCGTATTCGCCGACAATGACCAGCGTGGGCGTTTTGACCTGTTTGATGAAGTTGATCGGCGAGCTTTTCGCATAGACGGCGGGGTCGTCGTACACCGAGGCGCCGAAATAAGGGATCATCCACTGATCGATGCCATTCTCGCCGTAATAGCTTTGCCAATTCGCGACACCGGCCCCGGCCACCGCTGCGCGAAACCGATGGGTTTGAGTGACGGTCCACATCGTCATGTAGCCGCCGTAGCTCCAGCCCGCGATCGCCAGGCGATCCTTATCCACGGGAAACGTCTTCAGGACTTCGTCGATCCCTGAGAGGATGTCTCGCAAGTCGCCGTGGCCAAAATCTTTGACATTCCCACGCGTAAATCCCTCGCCCTGGCCGTAACTGCCGCGCGGGTTCGGGAGAAAAACGAAGTATCCGCGCTGGGAAAACACTGTCGGGTGAAAAAACCGCGACGATGCGAAACTCGGCTTGTACAGCGAGGCCGGGCCGCCATGCGGCATCACCACCATTGGGTACCGACGCTTCTCGTCATAGTCTTTCGGAAACAGCAGCCATCCCTGGACCGTGAACGCGTCGCTCTTCCAGTGCAGGCTCTGAGCTTTTCCCCACTGCGGGGTGACGTGCGCATTCGCGTGCGTCAGCGGGCGCCACGATCCGATCGGTCCGACGTCAATCTCGGGCGGGCGCTCGAACGATTGTCGAACCAGTGCGGTCGTCTGACCGTCGCGAGCAACCGAGATCCCATTCGAGAAGCCCGCACCGATTGACTCGGCCGCCGTCCAAAGGCTTTCGACGCGGCCGCTCGCGGGGTCCACGGAGCCGATGCCGCTGCCCCCGTCGACGTGTTCGGTGAACAGGATGCGGCCCGAAGGCAGCCAGTCGAGCCAGGCTGCGGACGCCTTGAGGCCGGGCGTAAGATTTTGCAGAGTGCCCCCCGTTGCCGGCACGCAGAAGACGTCTCCGCCGATCACCCCTTCATCGCTCATCAGTCCTCCGATGAAGGCAATCGACTTGCCGTCCGGAGACCAGCACGGTCCGGCGATTTGCATCGACGTTTTCAAGATCGACTGCATGGCGCCCGATTGCCCGGCTAAGGTTTGGGGGCCCGACGTGGGCGGGCCGGACTTGGGGGGACCCGACGTGGGCGGGCCTGATGTTGTGGGCGGGCCCGACTTGGAGGGGCCCGACGTGGGCGGAGCCGATGTGGTCGGGCCGGATTGCAGCGCGAGCGTATAAAGTTGCGCGACGTACCAGTTGTCGTCCCCAGGCGGGTGCGCGGCGATCGCCGCCAGAGTCCGACTGTCCGGCGACCACGCGTACTCGTAAACGTACAGGTCGGGCGGCGAGACCTTCCGTGTCTGTCCGCTCGCAACCTCGACTATGCCGATCCGTTGCGCGAAAGCCGTTTGGCCAATCACGCCGGTCTGCGTCGGAACCGCCGACGTCGGGCCGGCACTCCTTGGCGGATTTTCGATGAACAGATAGCTGATGAACTTCCCATCAGGCGACCATCGCAGGGCGGAGATCTCGAACCCGAGGTGCGTCAGTTGCTTCGGCCGCCCCGACCGCGGCATGACATAAATCTGCTGCCCCTTTTTCGCGGCTGCAGAGACGAAAGCGAGACGACTGCCATCCGGCGACCAGACGGGGTCGTGCCCGTTTGCCGAGCGGCCCTTGCCCACTGCGACCGTGATTCGCTGTCGCTGGCCGGTGCCCGAGCGGAGGTTGGCTAGAAAGATTGCCGACTCCGCGTTTCCCGCAGTGTCGTTTCCTCGTTCACCCTGCGACCACACGACGGATTGACCGTCCGGTGCGATCGATACGTGAGAAAACGAGTGGATGACCTGCCGCGAATCCGACGGCCGTGCCGGTTCCTTGGAAGCGCTGGGCTCCTGGCACAGAGCGACCCCGCGGACCGCGAGCCCTCCGATCGCGACCGAGATTGCAATCGTCGTCGACAGTAAGACTCGGGTCATTTGACCTCCCCTAGTGGTCTGTCTACCGCAAAATGTGGGGTGGCTGGGGTCGAACCGTCTTCGGTTCGCCCCCAGAGACAGAAGCACTGGGGGCGGCGAAGACGCCGACCGGGGCGCAAACACCGGACGCTCAAACGGTCGGCAGCTCAAAGCCGTGACGCCGAGGCCGATCGAGGTAGCGATTGGCCTCTTCGTCGCCCGTGAACTGCTCGCGGGCGGCGTCCCAGCGGAGCGGACGGCCTACCGCGCGGGCGATGTTGGCCAGGTGGCAGACGCTGATCGAGCGGTGGCCGATCTCGACGTCGGCAACTGGCGTATTCCGGCTGCGGATGCAGTCGAGCCAGTTCTGCATGTGCCAGCGCGCCTGCCAGAGGGCCAGGTTGTCGCTCCATTTTCGCTCTTCTTCGTTCACGTCGAGGTGGCTGCGCAGCTCGGCAGCGATCTCCGGCGGATTCGAGGCGAACTTGTTGCGGTTGATCTCAAGCTTGCCTTTCTCGCAGATGAAGACAGCGCCGCCCATCGGGCCGTGCCCCTGCTCGAGCACAAAGTTGACCTCGACGCCGTTCGCGTAACGCATCGCGACCTGGCCGTTTGAGCCGGAGGTGAGCGGGCGAATGTCGGTCGGGCCAGTGCCGTCCATGCCCAGTGCCCATTGAATCTGATCGACGCCGTGCGCGCCCCAATTGGTCATCTCGCCGCCGGAGAAATCGCGCCAGCGCATCCAACCCATCCAGTGCGGGTTGAAATCGCGCCAGGCCGCCTGATTGAGCCACACGTTCCAATCGAGCCCTTTCGACACCGGCCGAGCGGGAAACGGCTGAGCGGGCGACGCTTCGGCTCCCGTGTAATTGATGGCGCGGACTTCGAGCACCTTGCCCAGGCCGCCGCTGCGAACAACTTCGCACGCCACGCGATTCATCGCCATCGACCGCTGCTGGGAGCCGACCTGCAACACGCGGTTGTAGTGTCGCACGGCGTTGACCAGGGCTCGGCCTTCGTTGATGTAAAGCGTGAGGGGCTTTTCGGCGTAAACGTCTTTGCCCGCCTGGCAGGCGTGAATGCAGGGAACAACCCGCTGAAATTCGCCGGTCGCGACGATCACCGCGTCGACGTCCTTGCGATCGAGCAGCCGGCGATAGTCCTGAACGATGGGCCAGTCGGCTTTGCTCTTGGCCTTGAACCCCTCGGCCCGCGGCAGATTGCAGTCGCAAAGGCCGACGATCTGCGCCGACTCGGGCAGTTGCTGCAACAAGAGGCTGGCCCGGCCACCGACGCCGATCGCGCCGACCCGAATGCGATCATTGGCCCCGGTCCCGCCGGCCGCTCGCACCGGACGTGACAGCAAGAGCGGCCCACCAAGCGTCCCGACTGCCAGGGCGCCTGCCGCTGTCCCCAAAAACCGGCGGCGACTCGTGCGACCGCTTGAAGATTGCCGATGCTCAGACATTTGATGTCGATCCTCGTCTTGGGTCGGCTCGACCTCGCCCGCATTGACGGATTCTGATGCGTTCGATCTCTTTGATCGTAATGCCGTGCGACAATTTTCTCCACCGGCTCGAGGCGACGCGCTGACGGGGGATCTCGTTGCTCATTGGTGGTCAAAATGATTGAAGAAAATCGAGTTCCCGTGCCTCTGTTCATTTACCCCGAAGGGGTGAAGCTCTTCTGGCCACTGGCGTGAGCCAGTGGAAGATCGGCGCTCTAATCTCCCAGAAGCCCCCGAAAGGGGGCGACAGACTCCCTTCGAGGAGAGCATCGGTGATGAGTCTGTCGCCCCGATTCGGGGGCTTCAAAGAATTCCTGTTTGAGCCCTTTAGCCCACTGGCTCACGCCAGTGGCCACAAGACCGTCACCCCTTCGGGGTGAAACAAAAGTGATGCGTGGCTGAATGGCTTGCATGAAACGGACTTACACGCCTTTCGGTTAGACAAATCGGCCGTCTTCGGCCGTCAACGAGGGCAACTTCACGGTCGATCGTTCGAGGTGAATCGATGAGACGCGTCTTGGCTCTGTCGATGTCGGCGGTGGTCTTTGCTTTCGCACTCAGCGGTGCCGGCGCCGGCGAAAGCCCTCAAACCACTGAAAAAGACAAGCAGGCGGCGGCTGGAGGAAATCCGTCCTCGTCGACGATTCGTCTTCGCGTGCGTGTTGAAGATCGCTCGGGCAGGCCTCTGGCAACCGCCAAAGGCATGGTGTTCAAGATGACGCCGCCGCGCGGGAACGCTGCTCGCAGGGACGACGAACCCGTCATCGGGAAGGCCGGCGCCGCTTCGTTCTCGAAAGAGGGGTTCGTCGAGACACAGCCGCTTCCCGCAAAGCCGGCCTACGTGCTCGAGATCCAGGCCGACGGTTTTGCCCCCGGTTTGACGCGGTGGACCCACCCGACGCAGTCGGGCACGATCGACCTTCCGCCCGTACAACTGAGGCGGCTTGCGACAATCGCTGGGACGGTTGTCGATCGGCAGGGACATCCGATCCCAAACGTCACGGTCATTCAGTCGGGCGACGCGGCGAAGCGGCTCGAAACGGTCTCGGACAAAGACGGCCACTTTCGTCTCGGCGAAGTGCCCGAAGGGCGCGCGATTGTCTGCTTTGACGCGACAGGCTATCGATTCCACGGAACCATCTTGATCTGTCCGACCGATGGCGCTCGCGTTGAGCTGGAGCGCATCGACGACGCAAACCCGCGCGTGATCAAGCCGGCAGCCGTTCCTTCCCGGCAATGGTCGCCCGAGCAACGAAAGGCTTGGGTGAAAAAGACCTACGAACCATTGATCGCTCCGGTCATGGCGAAGCCGGTTATTGCTGAGAGCGATCAATCCGTTCTGTTTGCCGCGGTTCGCCTCGATCCGGAGGGAATGCTGGCCCGGCTCGATCATCTGAAGTTCGCGCGGCCCAACGCCGCCAACAGTCTCCGCTACTCGATCGCTTACGGCCTGATCGACAGCGGCAAGCCGGATCGGGCCCTCGAAGCGATGGGCAAACTGCAGAATCCGCAGTGGAAGGTGCAAGCCTATCTCTACGGGTTTGACCGAGAACCCGCCAGGTCGAAGTATCCAGAAGCTCGTCGGCAGGCGCTGGCAAAAGCTCGAGCGATGTTCGACAAGGAGATCAAACCCGCCGACAACCCTTATCTATTCTGTCAGCTCGCAGCCCAGCTCTGGGAAGCCGGAGAACACGAAAGCGCCAGAAAAGCATTTCAAGATTGCCAGACGGCGCTCGACAAGCTGCCGGCCGGCAGCCGCGAGCCGTTGCGGAACCAGCTCGCATTCGCGGTCGCGCGCGTTGACGTCGAATGGGCGAAAAAACTCGCCACAGACGAAGAAGCGAGCCAGCGGATTCGACTGGCCACCGAGATCGCTCGCCATCACCCAAAGGACGTCGAGCCGTTTCTGGCCGACGTGTCCGGCGACCTCTCGCTGATGGAGCTGCGGGGAGTCGCCAACAATCTGCCGAATCTCTGCTTGCGCTTGGCGCGGCACGATCCGGCCGCGGCCGAGCGGGTGCTTCTCAAATATGCGCGGGTGCCTCAACCGAAAACCGACGCCGAAAAGATGTTCGGGCTTGGCGGATCGTTCGGTCTCAGCCTGTCGAAGGAGTTCATCGACTTCCAAGTCATCAAGTTGAAAGCGACCTGCTATCGGCTGATTGCCGAAAGCGCGCTGGCCCGCGATGCAGCCGCCGCGCGGCACGCCCTGACCGAGGCCATCGAGCTGGTGAAGCCTCTGCGCGAGGGCTTTATTTACCCGATGTCGCAGGACTACCACGGCCCCGCCGTGCTGATGGCGATGCTCGTGCCCGTCGCCGAACGGATCG
>DASZIA010000342.1:0-4977 GCA_035949535.1 Planctomycetaceae bacterium
GGATTGGCCGACTCGATACTCCCGCCATCGTCGAAGGTGACGATTCCGTCGATCATGTGATCGACGACGGAATAGAGTCGGTCACGTGCTTCCTGCAGTCGCATCGAGGAAAGCGACGTCACCCCAGACAAACCGGTGCCGCTGTGCCAAGCCGACATCCATCACCCGTCCCTGGCCCGGCCGGTCCAACGATGCTTCGATGCATTCGACGACACCACCTTCGATGAAACGCACCAAAAAAGTGCGACTCGATGATGCAGCGCGATTATCGACGCGATGTGAGTGGTCTGCAAGCATCGTCGCAGCGGCACGAAGCGGCAGGCTGCTGGTAGTTAAATGACCACTGCCCCGCTGACCTTCTTCCAGCGGACAATGTGGTGGAAGAAAACCCGCTGCGGAGCAGCTGTCCGCGAAACTCATACGTTTTCACAATTGAGTGACAAATGACCGATAAGTGCCGCCGTGACAGGCGGAAACTCATCCGTAGTTCGGCACCCGCTCCGCGTGCCGGAAACTCATACGTTATCGCGGAGTCGCGACCGGCGCGGCGACCGATGAGAACAGTCTCTTCGGGGTACGGCGTAAATCGAACGTTTATTGGACCTGGACCTTGCCCTAACAGCAGCGGCTGCATCGGCCTTTGAGCAGAATCTCGGTCACCTTGCCGACCGCTGATCGTTTATTTCGCGGTCCCGGGGTGACCCTGATTTCGACGCCGTTCAGGCATGAAACTTCGCCGCACTCTGTACACAGGAAGTGGGGGTGCTCGGCCGCGTCGCCCTGACCGTTCTCTCGGAGTTCGAAGCGCCAGACGTGGTCGCCCAGGTCCAGCCGGGACACGAGTCCCGATTCGCTCAGCTCCATCAGATTGCGGTAGACCGTGGCGCGGTCGAGGTCGAGCGGCTCAAGGGCTCGCGCAATTTCGGCGTGACTGAGCGGACTTGCGGAACGCTGCAATTCTCCCAGGACCGCGAGGCGCGCGGCGGTGCAGCGGAGACCAAATTCCTGAACGCGCGCGCGCAAGGCCTCGCGCTCGGCGCTCCTCTTCGTGGATGTCATGAGACCGCTTTTTGTCAAACGGTGAAAAGCACACGTGCGAGTGCGTTCGAGCGGTCGCTGCTCGCGGGTGGAGCTTTTCGAATGGTTGGTCGTCAGGCAGTTTAACAAAGGTGCGGTCGGCTTGGCACCCGGAAGTTGGAACCCAGCTCGGGCCGCGCGAGCGACGGGGAAAGAAAGTTCCCTAAATTCTGTGAAACGTGCCTCCGAATATCGTTGACAACGCGAATCGGGCTCTCCATAATCGCAACTTAG
Organism: Planctomycetaceae bacterium; assembly: GCA_035949535.1. Classification (GTDB taxonomy): domain Bacteria; phylum Planctomycetota; class Planctomycetia; order Planctomycetales; family Planctomycetaceae; genus DASPSM01. Next base: position 1,312 of record DASZIA010000342.1, read on the forward strand.
TTGCGCTTGCGACCGAGTTGCGCATCTTGATTTGCCCGGATTCCGCTCCATGCTGCGGCGCTCAAAACCAGCTTTCGTGGCCGGCATGCTCGTCCTCTACGCGGGGATGATGCTGTTCGGACAGGGCCTGCACCATTTGCTGGGATGCGAGCACGAACACGAGCTGCTCGCCGTCCCTTCTGGGGCAGGCATAGCCGGCGATGCGGCGACTGAACTTCATGCCGGTGCGGTGGTCGAGCACACACATGATGCCGACGCGTGCCCGATCTGCCAGTTCCAAGCGCAAGGCCAGCTCGCAGTTGCCGTTGTCGGCGCTGAGCTGAGACAAACAGTTGTTGCCGCCGATCCGCTTTGCTCTTCGCCGATCGTTGCGGCCTTCGCACTCGGCATTCAAGGTCCGCGCCCCCCTCCGCGCGTCTGACGCTCTGTCACGGCCCCCAGTTAGACGCGATCCTTACGCGCTAACCCGCCCAAGTCGCTGCTCCGCGAACTTGCGTGAATTGGGAAATCAGGCACGGCGCCGTCTCGCTATTGCGAGCGAACGCCACCTGAAGTCGGATCACGCGATCCCTTCGAGGCCGTGAGCTGAGACCACCGTGGAATGCCGTTCTCGCCTCCGTTTGCGGCCACGCGCGAGGTGAATGGTTGGTCAGACCGCAGCCCCGCGCCGCAACCGCGGCGGAGGCGAGACGGCTTCAATGAAACGTCAAAGAACTGGTCCTTGTTCGTCTTTCCCGAACTGCACGTGGTTCCTTTTTCCTCGAAAGGTGATTTCATGATTCGCAAATTGGTACCTGACCGAAAAGGTCAAGGACTCGTCGAGTACGCCCTACTGGTTGCCGGCATCGCCATCATTTCGCTGGCCGCGATTTCGACGCTCGGCCACAAGACTTCGGATCTGATGGCCGCGGCCGCCATGATGATCCCCGGCGCTCATCAGGGCGACAACGCCCCGATCACCAGCGGCCACCTGGTTGAGACCGACGCTCAGGGCGGCCTGACGGGCAACGCCATCGAAGTCAGCTCGACTCAGATCCTGGCCAATAACGGGACCGACCGCCTCGGCACCAACCTCTTTGGTGCGCAGTCGCCTGGTGCCGCCAACGGACTGGGTGGCCTGATTATTGAGTCACAATGAGGGTACCCCTTCGCGTCCTGACCGAGTTCCCTGCGCCCTGTCGGCGCAGGGAGCTCCGCGACGCGGTCGATTAGCTTCTTCGACATTCTGAAGACGATCATGATCTACATTGCGATTGGACTGACCCTGGTCGCCGTGTTCTATGACCTTAGGCGACGCGAGGTGCCCGATTGGATCGGCGCTTCGCTCGTCGTCTGTGCAGTGACAGCCATTGCAGCCGGATTCACAGATGTGACTTGGGCGGGACTCGCGATGGGAGCCGCGCTCGGCTTGGCCCTGACGCTTCCACTCTACGCCTTGGGCGGGTTCGGCGGAGGCGACGTGAAACTGGTTGTGGCGCTGGGTGCAGCCCTTGGACCCCTCGCGCTCTTGTCGGCGCTCTTTTGGGTGGCTCTGGCAGGAGGAGTGCTTGCCTTGCTTGCAGCGATCCGCGGCCGCGGCGATCTAGCGTACGTGCCGGCGATCGCTTTGGGTCTACTCGTTTATTGGGTCCGTCTGGAGTTCTGGCATCATGCGTCGGTGTTGTGAGCGGCCGGCCAGTCGACCGCGACGAGTAAACATTGGCATTCAAATCGGCCGGGCGGGTCATCGCCGCGGTCAGGCGGTGCTTGAGTTCGCGCTGATTTTCTTGGTGATTTATCTGCTCGTCGTCGCCATCGTCGAATTCGGGCGGCTCTTCACCGGAACGCAAACGCTGCAAACGGCGGTCGACCAGGCGGCACGCGAATTGTCCCGCGTGCCACTCCCCTCGACCGCAACGTTCGCCGACGTTTTGGCCAACCAGCAAGTGATCGACGGCGTGTACGACCCCAATTATCTGGCGATCAATATCAGCGGCATGCAGTCCGGACAGTCACTGTTCGATTTCTTTGCCGCCGAGGGAATTACTCTACCGTCGGTGAACCAAGCGCTCCTGCCGATGATGATCAGCGATACCGTGAACGGCGTCACGCTGCTCCGGTACCCGGGAGCTCTGATCACCAGCGCCCCCGCGGTGACGAAGCCCGGTTACAGCGGATTGACCGTAGCCGTCCCGCTGGTTGTGAGCCCTTCCGGCGTCGGGTCCGAGACCGTCGAGTGGCACGCCGTGCTGGAAGAAATAACCGATGCCGGCGGCAACGGTGCGTTCAGCGTTGCTTCGACGCCCCCCTCGGGTCTGCCCGGCGGGGTGGTTGCAGTCCGACTCAATTATCCGTTTCAGGCGGCCACGATGGCCGGCTATCAAGCGCCTGCACTTGACGCGAACGGAGAAACGCTTCCCAACGCCGGTAACCCGATGCTCGCCGACGATGGAGGAGTGACGGCGACAAACCCGACTCCCGGAGGGGGTTCGCTCGTCGCACCCGATCCGCCGCCAGCCGATGCCCAATCGGGAGCCGCCTACGCCGGCCCCTACGGCGGTACGTATGGGTTAGGCGAAATGGGTCTCTACAAGCAGACAGTGCGGCCCTTTCGCCGCGTGATGTCGGCGCAGGCCGTCGTTCGCCGTGAGGTTTTTGGTCCTTAAATCCACGAAAACAATTCTGTCAGCAACGCGCACAAATCCGTTAACTCCTTTTTCAGTCGTCTGAGGGTCAGCCATGCCTTATGCCCGCACGCGTTCGCAGGGTACTTCTCGCTGGGTCGTTGCGCTCCTTGTTTGCCTGCTCGTTCCACTAACCGCCGCCGGCGCAGTGGGCGGGCTCTGGGCATTCGGCAAGATCGACCCCCTGTCGTGGTTTTCCACTCGCGATCAGCTGCCCCCGGGGTACGTGAAGGTCTTGGCGAGCAGTGTGAAGATCCCCGCCTACACGAAAATCACGCGAGACCAGCTCCTCGATCCGAAAACGGGTATCTGGGCTTTTGTGCCGGTACCAGAGGGAGAGATTCCCAAAGAGGCCATTCTCAGCCCCAATCAGGTCATCGGGCGTGTGTTGAATCACGACAAGTCGGCCAGCTACGTCTTTACCGAGCGGGACTTCTTCCCGAAAGGGACGCGGGCCGGTTTAGCGGGAGCGATTCCGCCGGGAAAGGTTTCGTTGACCCTCGAGCGCACGAAGATCCAAGGCATTTCCGGCCTTCAACAACAAGACCGTATCGACCTAACAGCCACGATCCCGGTTGAAACTCCCAAGGCAAGCGGGAATCTGGCGAAGGGTATCCTGCAGGAAGCGCAGATGGCGGCGATGGAAAAACTCGCCCGAGTCCGCGTGCTGGCAACAAATGCCGTGCTGATCGAATTCACTCAGCACGATAAGGCCATCACCTCCCGGTCGATCAGCAATGGAACGCAGGTGAAGAAAGTGCCGGTGGAGGAAGTCGTGCTTGCGGTCAGTCCGGAAGAGGTGGCGCCGATTCAAGAAGCACTGAGCACCGATGTGGCGATCAGTTGTGTTGTCCGTTCGGGACAGCCGGGAGATTCCGGCGTCGCGACCGCCGGCTCCGACCCGTTGGCTAACATCACGATGATCGATGCCATTTCCGGCGACAAACGCGAATCGGTCGTGCTTCCCACTTATTCGCGTTCGCAGCACACCGCGGCCAAGCCG
>DASZIA010000343.1:0-9745 GCA_035949535.1 Planctomycetaceae bacterium
GCCCTGCGAGCGGGTGGGTGCCCATCACGGTCCAGTCGACGTCGTCAGCGACGTGTTCAAAGAAGGCAGAGCCGTCGCCCTTCTCAAGTCCCTGAAAGATTTCGCGAACACGCTCGGTTGTGATAGCCATTGGATCTCTCCGTGGTTTGCGGTTTGCCCTTAGTGCGATGAGCCGCTGCCGGGGACCGATTCACCGGCCGCGATGAGGATGCGACGGGCCTTGCGCGCGACCGCCTCGTCCACCATCTGGCCTTGCACGACGCCAACTCCCTTGGCGTTTTCGGCCAGGACCGCGCGGGCCTGGGCCACCTCCTCGGGGCGAGGCGTCAAAGCCGCGTTGATGGTCGCGATCTGATTTGGATGGATCGCAGCCTTTGCCGCAAAACCCAGCGCCACGGCCTGGGACGTCTCCTGCGTCAGGCCCTCGTGATCCTTCACGTCGAAGAACGGCGAATCGATGGCCAGGACGCCCTCCAGGGCGCAGGCCGCGACCAACCGCGCGCGGGCATACGCAAGCGGCGCCCAGCCTGTTGCAGCGCCGAGATCGGCGGACATATCGGCGCCGCCGAACAGCAGGGCTTCCAGACGCGGCGTCGCTGCTGCGATTGCCTCGCAGGCGGCAAGGCCCTGGGCGCTTTCAATGATCGCGACCAGCCGTGTGGCTTTGCCCGCTTCGGCAAGCAGTCGATCCAGGATCTGCAGGTGCGCGGCTGATTCAGTCTTCGGCAGGACCAGGTAATCGGGACGGGCACTACTCTCCAGGAGCGCATGAAGATCGGCAACGCCGAAACGCCGATCGAGGCCGTTGATGCGGAGGGCGCGGCGGCACGACTCCGCCGACGGCTGTGCTAGGTGCGCGAGTGCGGCTCGTCGCGCCTCGGCCTTGTCGGCGGGAGCCACCGAGTCCTCGAGATCAATGATGCCGACGTCAGCTCCTGAGACGGCCGCCTTATCGAACCGGTCGGGCCGTGTGGCTGGCGTGAACAACCAGCTCCGGACTCGCGTGAACGTTCTCAGACTCATGAGTTGCACTCCTGAACTTCGCTTGGTCCAGCGGCTTCTCGATTCGGATCCTGCATAACTTTTGGCTCGGCCTATTCCAGATTGGGATACGCCGGGTCGTAAGTGTGCCGTCGGATAAAGGCCTCGTAGTCGGTCGGCCGCTTAACACACGCGAGATTGTTGTCGAAGACCATCTTGGCCACGCGTGCGGCCGTCTTGATCTCGGTTTCAAGGATGTTCGACTGGGGCGGAAACAGCATCCCCAGTTTCAACTGTTCAGGAGTGACCTGGTCGGCCACCGCATGGGCCGACTCGATGAACATCTCGTCGGTGACGCGCTTCGCGTTCGTGGCGTAGATCGCCATTCCGACCGCGGGAAAGATGTAGAGGTTGTTGGCCTGCGAAGGCAGAAACGTCTTCCCGTCGAGGTGCACCGGCGGAAACTGCACGCCCCCCGCATAAATGGCCTTGCCCTTCGTCCATTCGTAGGCCTCGTCCGGCAGGCATTCGTGGTGCTCGATGGGGTTGGACAGGGCAAAGATGATTGGCCGCGCGTTGAGGCGCGCCATCGCCTCGACGACCTCGCGCGAGAACAGCCTGCCCGCGCCGGCGGGAACCGCGTTCCCGCTGACGCCGATCAGGGCCGTCGGCTTGAAGTCCTCGATCGCGGCGACGACCTGCGGGCACTCGCTTGCCGGGTCGAGATGATTGAAGGGCTGGCTGGGGGGCAGATTGTGGGCGTAGGGTCGCTTGTGCGGCTCGAGGCCGGGGCGCCCGGCGACGACCAACCCTTTGGTGTCGAACATCCGCACTTTTTGCCGCCCTGCATCGCTGGCGATGCCTTGCTGGCCCAGCGCGGAAACGAACAAGTCAGCCAGTCCGATGGCGGCCGACCCGGCTCCGAGGAACAGGATCCGCTGATCCTTGAGCTGCCCGCCCGTGATCTTCAGCGCATTAATCAGACCGGCAAGCACCACGCCGGCCGTTCCCTGGATGTCGTCGTTATAGCAACAGACTTTATTGCGATAGCGCGCCAAAAGCGCGATCGCGTCGGCGCCGGTCCAGTCCTCGAAATGGATGCAGCAGTTGGGAAAGACTTCTTGCACGGCCGCGACGAACTCGTCGACAAACTCGTAAAGCTCCTCGGTCGGGGGGCGGCGCCGTCGCAAGCCGACGTAGAGCGGATCCTTGAGGTAGGTCTCGGTGTCCGTGCCGGCATCGAGGTACATCGGCAAAAGAATCTCGGGGGGAACGGCGGCCGCCGCTGTGTAGAGCTGGAGCTTGCCAATGGGAATGGCGATGCCATTGGCGCCCAGATCCCCGAGGCCGAGGATGCGGCCGGCATTGGTCACGCAGATGACCCGGACGTCTTTGACTGGCCAGTTCCGGAGCACCTCACGGACGTGCCCTTTGCGCGTGATCGACAGGTACATCCCCTGCGGCCGCCGAAAGATTTGGTCGTACTTGAGGCAGGCCTCGCCGATCGTCGGATCATAGACGATGTAAAGAAAGCGGGCGGGGTCCGACATCAGCGTGCGGTAGAAGAGTCGCTCATTCACGCTGAGCAGGTTCATCAGATAGATGAACCGCTCGAGATCCGTCGATTTGGTGTCGAGCTGCTTCAAGACACGGTCGAACTGCGTCTCCATCGACTCGGTCACGTCCGGAACCAGCCCGACGAGCTCAAGCGCTTCGCGCTCGGCCTCCGTGAAACCAGTCGACTTGTTGAGTCGGGGATCGTGCAGAATTTCAATCCCGCGACGGCCGTCAACTGAGGCCGTGCGGCGCGTCGACATTTTCTCTTGCGTGCCAGGAGATCGCTCATCGGGAGCGGATGTGATCGGGGACATTTTAACCTCCCGAAACTTGGGGATTGAGATTTGTCGGGCGACCTAGTCCCGAAGGCTATCGACCTTGTTCTCAGCGACGTAGGGCTTGACCATTTTGCGGGGATCGACGACGCGATCGAATTCGTCTGCGCTCACGACGCCGAGCTTGAGCGCCGCTTCCTTGAGCGTCAAATCGTGATCCATCGCGTAGTGTGCGACTTGCGAGGCTTTGTCGTAGCCGATCACAGGGCTCAGTGCAGTGACCAGCATCAGGGACCTCTCCACGAACGTGTTGATCCGCCGGGCGTTCGGCTCAGCTCCTTCGACGAGAAACTTACGGAAATTCGTGCAGCCGTCGGCCATGAGCCGAATCGACTTCGCGATGTTGAAGATTAAGAGGGGTTTGTAGACATTCATCTCCAAATAGCCGCTCGCTCCGCCGATTGCCGTTGCCACGTCATTGGCCATGACCTGCACCGCGATCATCGTCAGTGCCTCACACTGCGTCGGATTCACTTTGCCGGGCATGATCGAGGAGCCCGGCTCGTTCTGGGGAATCTTGAGTTCGGCGAATCCGGCACGCGGGCCGCAGGAGAGCAGCCTAATATCGTTGGCGATCTTGAACAGCGAGACGGCCAACGTCTTGAGCGTGGCACTCAATTGCACCAGGTCGTCGTGAGCTCCTTGGGCGGCGAATTTGTTCGGTGCGGTAACGAACGGCAGACCGGTCAGACCGGCGATCTCGCTGGCGACATTCGTATCGAAGCCCGGCAGCGCGTTGATCCCGGTGCCCACCGCCGTGCCGCCCAAAGCCAGCCGATAGACACCCTCAAGCGCCGACTCCATTCTCTCGAGGTTGTCGTCGAGCATGCCGACATATCCTGAAAACTCTTGTCCGAGTGTCAGCGGCGTCGCGTCCTGAAGATGGGTGCGACCGATCTTGACGATGTCCGCCCAGCTTCTCGCTTTGGCATTGAGGGCGTCACGCAGGTCGGTCACTGCGGGCGCCAATTGGCGCTTGACGCCCAGTGCCGCTGCGATGTTCATGGCGCTCGGGAAGGTGTCGTTCGACGACTGCGACATGTTGACGTGATCGTTGGGGTGGACCGGCTTGTGGCTGCCGATTGGCTGGCCGGCGATTTGCGAGCAACGGTTGGCGATCACTTCGTTGACGTTCATGTTGAACTGGGTGCCGCTGCCGGTCATCCAGACGTGCAACGGGAATTGATCGCGGTGTTCGCCCTCGAGAATTTCGTCGCAGACTCGAACGATCAGATCCTTCGGCATGTCGGCTAAGCGACCGGCCTTGTGGTTCACGAGGGCCGCCGCCTTTTTGATGAGCGCGTAAGCAGGGATCATGTCGCGCGGAATCAAATCCGCGCCGATGCCGAAGTGCTCGAGTGACCGCTGAGTTTGTGCGCCCCAAAGCTTGTCGGCCGGCACGTTCACCGGACCGAGGCTGTCGTGTTCCAAACGCGTTGCAGTCATCCGTCCACCTCATCCGCGCCAAGACTGGCGGGTCACTTCGAGAGTGTTGATGTCTCCACAAGTGCGACTGACGGAAGCCGATGACTCGGTCGGTCTACAGTTCTTCTCACCGTCCCGCTTCAGCGAGCAGCAGGACTGTCAGGCTTCGGGCGCCTTGCGCTCCGTGGATGATCACGCCCTCGATGTCGCCCGTGGCAGATGGACCCGCAAAGAACGATCCGTAAGGACTCGCGGTGAGATCGATCTGCCCGTAAGCGTCATGCATCGTGTCGACGATCGCTTCGGGATCGAGCAGCACCACAAGATGCTGCGAGAGGACGCCCAAGGCGTTGACGACGAGCGAGTCCTGAGTGAGCCAGATCGCCCCCGCTTCTGCGACAGCGAGCGGGCTGCGGACCACTCCCACTTCGACGTCGTTCAGATCGTGGGGATCACGCACATCGGAAACGCGCCTTGTTCCGGGCACTTCGGGCACGGCGGAGCAGACAACGTTCGCCGTGGGAAACAATTCCGCAACCTTCGCCTTGGCGGCGTCCGCGCTGGGCGTCTCGAAGGATCTTCCACCCATGGCCTCCAACTGTTTCCGGAAGTACGGGAGGATCGGTTCCCCCTCGTTCGGAAACGAATGAACCTCGGGCAAGTTGTGAAAGTGCTCCTTATAGCCGAGTCCAGTTTTGAGTCCTTTCCGATCGAAGTCTGGGATTTCCGGCAGCGCAACGGCCGGCCGCGGTAGATTCCTGCGAACGTTTGCCAGGATCGCCTCGCGTGGATTCATGTTTTCCTCCGTTTTTCGAGGAACCATTCGCGAAACGTCTGCTTGGGCACCGCCGGCAACTCGCGATGTTTGCCCCAAGGGTTGAGCGGGTTGTAGAGCAGAAACCGCGGCAGATATGACAGGGCCGACTCGCCGACGGATTCGGTGGCATGGAACAGCGTCGGATGGGAGATCGTCGCGCCGAGCGCGCTCATGCCGACCTTTTTGGTGAGACGCAGCATTCCCTTCGAGGCCACGACGCGGCGCCACTTATAGATCTGGTCCGAGATGTCAATCTTTACCGGGCAGACCTCGGTGCACGAACCGCAGAGCGAGGAGTGAAACGGCAGTTCGCGATACTTGCTGAGGTCGAAACCGGGATCGAGGATCACGCCGATTGGACCCGAGTACGTTGCCCCGTAGCTCAATCCGCCTCCACGGCGGTAAACCGGGCACGTGTTCATACACGCGCCGCAGCGAATGCACTTAAGGGCGTGCCAGAAGTCCGGCGAGCCGAGACGCTGGCTTCGTGTGTTATCCACCAGCACGACATGCAACTCACCCCCGCGCCGCGGCCCGTGAAAATGGGACGTGTACTGAGTGATCGGCGAGCCCAGAGCGCTTCGCGAAAGCATGCGAATGAAGATGCCGAGGTCGGCAGCCCGCGGGATCAATTTCTCGATGCCGATACTGGCGATGTGCAGCGGCGGCACGCAGGCACCGATGTCGGCATTTCCTTCGTTTGTGCAGACAACGAAGCCACCCGTCTCGGCAACCGCAAAGTTGGCCCCGGTCATGCCCGCGTCGGCCTTCATGAATCGCGGCCGGGCGTTCTGACGCATCGCCTCGGCCAGGTGATGAGGATCGTCGTCCCTCGGATCCGTGCCGATGTTCTTGGCGAACAGTGCCGCCACATCGCTCCGCAGCTTATGAATGGCCGGGACGACGATATGGCTGGGCGGTTCGTCGCTGAGTTGCTGGATCCGCTCGCCGAGGTCGGACTCAGTCACCTCAATTCCACGATGCTGCAGAAAGGGCGTCATGCCGCACTCTTCCTGCAACATCGACTTGCTTTTGATGACTGACTTGACGCCATGCGACTCGAGGATGTCAAAGACGGTCGCGTTGTGCTCGGCCGCGTCGCGGGCCCAATGAACGTGCGTGCCGAGCTTCGTGGCGTTCGCCTCGAATTGCTCGAGGTAATGGTCGAGGTGCGTGAGCGTGTGTTCTTTGATTTGCGAGGCCAGGCTGCGCAGCTTCTCCCACTCGGGCACGCCAGCCACCGCCTTGTCTCGGTTCTGTCGCATTCCCCAGACGAGGCGGTCGTGGGTCGTCTCATGGATTTCCAGCGCGATGAACCGCGCAGCCCGCGCTTCCGGGTCTACGGGATGGGTCATAGCGGACCTCCGTTGAGAATCTGCGCAATGTGGATCACCTTGAGCGGCAGCTTCACTCGGTCAATGACGCCTTTCATATGCAGCAAACACGACATGTCGGCCGAGGCGATGTACTCGACCCCGTGCCGGTGAAAATCGTGCACGCGGTCGTATCCCATCTTGGCCGAGACCGCCTCATCGGTGACACAGAAACTACCGCCGAAGCCGCAGCACTCATCGGGTCGATCGATTTCGACGATCTCGAGCCCTGCGACCGTACCGAGCAAATCGCGTGTTTTCGAGAAATAGGGCTCGTTGACGCGTTCCGACGGTCGGGAATGGCCGAGACCTCGGACCGCCGAACAGCTGTCGTGAATTCCCACCTTGTGGGGAAACTTCGCCCAGGGGAACTTCGTGACTTTCAGGTTGTCGTGCAAGAACTCGACCAGTTCGCGCGTTCCCGCCCGGACCTTCTTGACATCGGGTGTCTGGTCGATCGCGTCGAGATGGAATCGCACGTGGTGGACGCAACTCCCCGACGGTCCGACGATCGTGTCGAAAGTTCTGAAGCACTGCACGAAGAGCGCCTCAGTGGTAGCCGCATCCTCCTGGCACCCACTGTTTGCCATGGGTTGGCCGCAGCAGGTCTGCTCGAGGGGATATTCGACGATGCAGCCGAGCCGTTCCAGCAGTTCCAGGGTCGCGACGCCAACCTCGGGGAAGAAAGCGTCGACGTAACAAGGAACGAACAGCCCGACCTTCATGGTGAGTTCCTCCGGCGAGCTAGCGGTTAGTAAGCCGTTGCCGCAAACTGCTGAACGTCGTGTTCAGACAGGCTGCTCAAGAAGTTCCGGCTGCATCCGCGGCCGGAGAACGGGCCACCAGAAATGCAGAGATTGCCCGCGTCGGCATCCGAGATCGTTTGGAGGATTTCTGCGATTATCTTGCCGCGCGCGGGTCCAATGGTAAAGACCAAATTCATCATCACTTGACAAGAAAGCAGCGACTCTTGGCATTCAGTTCATGAAGCGTTCCTCCGCGTGTCCACGGATTGTTTCCTCGTTCGCCCTCGTCCTCCTCGGATGCCAATAAACGCGGGTTGTGGCGAGCCCGGAAGTCTCCGCTGTTTTAGGTGAAGCGGCACAATCGCATGACCGCGATGAGATTCAGCGTGTTGCCCACGACGTGTGGTTTCTGAAATAGGCTTTTCGCACCCAGCCCCGATAACGGTGCTTGAAGTCGGCCTGTTCTCGTAAATCGTCATGTTCCAAACTGTCGACTAAGTGCAGCCATCTCGTCGCTCACATCGACTGATCCGCGAGAATCCGGCACGCAGAACAGCGTACCGAAATTCGGATGAGTTTCCGGTGCCTGTTAGGGCACTTATCGGTCGTTCGTTGTCGATCCCGGAAAACGGTTGGCTTTCGCGAAATACGCCTCACAGACGGCTATCTCGCCTTAGAGGTCTTGCATTCGCAGATTCGGTGTGTGGGAGCGAGGAGCCGTAGAAATCGGGGAGCGCAAATCGCTGCAAGTTCGCTCCCGTCCACGATCGCACCCGCAGGGTGCGCGTCCGCTCCAACACGCCCCACCTTTCCGGAGGGGCGATATCCGCCCACTCCACGATTTTGATATGCTCCCGTACAGCGGATTTGGAGGCATTTCGAGACCCTAGGAAACACTCGATCGTCCGCGATGAATGCGGAACATCGCTTTCGCCATGACAAACGCTCACTGCGACGAGCAAACGACGGCCAATCGCGATCAGTACCTGGCGTTGCTGGCCGTTTCCGAGGCGATCGTCTCGCACCGCGATTTGGAAGCCCTGTTCAGCAGGCTGGCCGAAGCGCTACACAAAGTGGTGCGATTCGATTACCTGATGCTCATTTTGCACGATGCAGCGACCGACTCGATGCGCGAGCACGTTTTGGAGCCGTCCGATCCCACTCTGCTCTCCTCGGTACAACGTGCCGGCCTGGCCGATGACTCCCCGTCACCGATGGTTTGGGAGACCCAGGAGCCATTCATTGTCTCGGACTTTGCCCAGCTCGAGCGTTGGCCGCGGCTGGCCGAGCTCGCGGAATCAGTTGGCATTCAAAGTTCCTGTGAGCTTCCGCTGACGACTGCCCGGCGGCGTCTGGGCACGCTTGTTTTCTCGTGCAAGGAGTTGTCTGCTTACGACGCGGCCAACCTATGCTTCCTGAAGCTCGTCGCCAACCAGGCGGCTGTGGCAGTCGAGAACGCCCTTGCATTCGACGAGATCAAGGCCCTCAAGGAGGAGCTTTCGAAGGAAAACGCCGACTTAGAGAAAGAGGTTGCTTACCTCGAAGAGGAGGTTCGCACCGAACACAATTTCGGAGAAATCGTCGGCAAGAACGCCGCTCTGCGAGAAATTCTCAACAAAGTCCAAACTGTTGCCCCAACCGACTCGACTGTCCTCGTTTACGGGGAAACGGGGACCGGCAAGGAGCTGATTGCCCGGGCGCTGCACGAGCTGAGCCCGCGCAAAGGGCGGACGTTCGTCAAGCTCAACTGTGCTGCCATTCCCACCGGACTCTTGGAAAGCGAGCTCTTCGGTCACGAAAAAGGTGCGTTCACCGGGGCGATCACGCAGAAGGTCGGGCGGTTTGAGCTGGCGAACCGAGGCACGCTTTTTCTCGACGAGGTCGGCGACATCCCTCCAGAGCTGCAGCCAAAGCTGCTTCGCGTGTTGCAGGAACAAGAGTTCGAGCGGCTCGGCAGCACCAAGACGATCAAAGTCGACGTGCGCCTCGTCGCGGCGACGAACCGCGATCTGGCACAGATGGTCGCCGAGAACAAATTCCGCAGCGATCTCTACTACCGCCTCAATGTCTTCCCTCTCATGTTGCCCCCTTTGCGCGAGCGGGCCGATGACATCCCGGGACTCGTCCGCCATTTCACGCAGCGTTTCGCCAGGCGGATGGGCCGGCGGATCGAGACAATCCCGACCGGGGTGATGGAGGCGCTCGTTCGCTACCCGTGGCCGGGCAACGTCCGCGAGCTGCAAAACGTCATCGAACGCGCAGTCATTCTCTCCAAAGGCTCGTCGCTTGAGGTGCCCTTGAGCGATCTGGAATCGAGAGCTCAGAGATCGGAAGGTGGACGCACGAAATCTGACGGTGATAGAGCCGTGACGTCTAACCCGGCGGCTTCGCCTGATGGGGCGGCAGACGGCCTCACGCTCGCAGAGGCCGAACGGCAGCACATCCTGAGTGCTCTGGGCGACAGTCATTGGGTCGTCGGGGGCCCAAAGGGGGCGGCAGCCCGCTTGGGTA
>DASZIA010000344.1:0-10755 GCA_035949535.1 Planctomycetaceae bacterium
AATCGGCGAGATCCCGACCGATATCGACAGCGATTCGCGGGCCATGTATTTCCACCAGGCGCTCAACGGCATGTGGATTCGGGCGGCCCTGCTCGCGTATCTGTTCGACGTCGACCAGCGGATCGTCAGCCGCTTCCAAAAGGACTTTGCCGAGTACCACGACTACAACATCGGGGCGCTGGAGCGCTAGCCGCGCCGTTAAGCACGAAATTCGTGCTTATTTTTCCTTCCGCTTCAATTCGGCATCGTGGTCTTTGAGAAAGCTGCGAATCTCGTCAGAGAAGCCGAGCAGGCGCTCCCACTGCTCGACGTACAAAGTCACAGGCATCCGCTGCAGGCCATAGATGCTGACGGCTCCTTTGGCACTGACCTTGCAATAGAGCGTCCCCCGCTTGGGCGCCTCGTCCGCGAGCATCTTGGACGCTTCTTCGATCGACAAGTCGCCGGACGCGACCTTGGCCAGCACTTCTTCCTTCTTCACGTCGTTCTCCTTTGCTCAGCCACCCAGAGTGCGGCGGCCGGCTGTTCTACCCGAACGCGCATTGCGATCGTCTAGCCGATTCTGAACAGGCTTATTCTGAAATTGAGCGCCCAGCCTGTCTAGGCTGCGGAAACATCTTGCGACCCGAGAGTTGAGCCGAATCGCGGTGCGAGGCCGTGGTCAGGCGCCCCGAACTTTCGCCACAACCACTCCAGCAGTCAGCCTGCGCGGCTCGTTGACCTTCGTTTCAGGGCGACCATACAATCGGTGGCGGGTCGCATCCGCTGGAAAATGAACGCACCTTTTGCGCCCCCAGTTCGCCGTTTTGAGAGGCCGCTCGATCGTGGCGTTCTTGCACGTCATCAAAGGGAGCCGTCCCGGGCAGGTGCTCGAATTGCGCGGTGAACGAATGGTGTTGGGCCGCCATCCCAGCTGCGAGATTGTGCTCGATAACGCGGCCGTCAGTCGCCAACACGCTCAAATCCTCAATCGTCGAGGCACATTCTTCCTCGAGGACTTGAGGAGCCGCAACCGCACCTACCTCAATGGGACGCCCATCGATGCGCGCACGCCGCTCAACGATGCTGACGAGGTGACGATCTGCGACATCGTGCTGCAGTTCTTCCACGCCGCCAAGGACGATTCGACCGGCGTGAGCACGCCGGGCCGGCCAAAGAGTGTCCCGGACCGCGACGATCCGCGCCGCACGCGGATGGACGCCACCTTGCCCCCCACCGATTCGTCGGACGATGCCGCCGACCAATCGTCATCGATCATCACCACTCTCGACGCGAAGTCGGCGGCAACGATGCGCTTGGGAGTCAAACCCGAGGTCAAACTGCGTGCCATCCTCGAGATGAGCAATATGCTGGCGCGCACGCTCAAACTCGACGACGTGCTCCAGAGTTTGCTCGACGGCTGTTTCAAGGTTTTCCCGCAGGCCGATAGTGGCTTTGTCATGCTGGCCGCCGGCGAGGAGCGCGAAAGCATAGTCAAAGCGGCGTTGGCTCGGGGCGGTGACGCGACCGGTTCCGTGCGGATGAGCAATACGATCCTCCGCACGGCCATGCAGAGCGGAGAGGCGATTTTGAGCGCCGACGCCCTGGAAGACAGCCGCTTTGACGCGAGTGAAAGCCTCGACGGCTTGGGGATCCGTTCGATGATCTGCGTCCCCCTGATGGCCAAAGGGGGCGAGGCGCTCGGAGCCATCCAACTGCAAACGCAGAGCCTGCGGCAGCAGTTTACCCAGAGCGATCTCGACGTGCTGATCAGCGTCGGTTCTCAAGCTATTCTCGCGATCGAAAACGCCCGGCTGCATGAAGATCTGTTGCGGCGTTCGGACATCGAGCGCGAGCTGCGCTTTGCCACGCAAGTGCAGCTCGGGTTTCTTCCCGAGATCCGGCCGAACCCGCCGGGTTACGAATTCTTCGATTACTACGAACCGGCCGAGCGCGTCGGGGGCGATTATTTTGATTACATCCAGTTGAACGACGGGCGGATTGCCATCGCCCTGGCCGACGTCGCCGGCAAGGGCATCCCCGCGGCGCTCTTGATGGCTCGCTTGTATTCCTCGGTTCGGCTGCACCTGTTCTCACAGCCGACGCCGGCCAAAGCGCTTTCCGCTTTGAATGCCGAGATTCACGCGCAAGGCATGGGGCATCGCTTCGTGACGTTCGTGCTGTTGACGCTTGATCCCGTGCGGCACGAAACGACGCTCGTCAATGCCGGCCACCTGCCGCCGATCGTCCGCACGGCGGACGGCCAGTCGACTTCGGTCGGCCGTAAAGAGTCGGGGATGCCGCTGGGGATCAATCCCGAACAGGAATACCGCGAGATTACGCTCGCTTTGGAATCTGGCACGAGCGTGGTTCTCTACACCGACGGCATCACGGAATCGATGAATGCCGCGAACGACTTGTTCGGCCGCGCGCGGCTGGAAAACTTCGTGTCGTCGATTTCAGGCTCGTCGGAGGATTTGACCAAGGCCATCGTGACTGAGGTCGATCGTTTCTGCGGCACGCGGCCCCAGCGCGACGATATGTGCCTGGTCTGCCTGCGGCGATTAGACGACCCCGGTCCGAAGGACGATACCACGTGCCCGTCGATTCCAGTCGTCGCGGACTGAGCCGCAAAGCCTTGATCACGAATGCCGAAGGAATGTCCAAATGACCTAATGCCCGAAGCCAAACAGATCGGCGCTCTTTCTTGCCTCGAGCTTCGTGCTTCTTTTCGACATTCGAGCTTCATGCTTCTCGGCGTATCATGACTCAAATTCACGAAATTGACGGCGTTCGCCTGCACTTAGGTTCTCCCGATCCGTCGCCGGGAACCTGGATCGGCCAGCGCGAGATCCTGAAACAAATCCTCGCTTGTTGGTTGATCGTCGACGAGAAGGACCTGCCGCTGACGCCGCGGCTCCTCGGACCGCCCGGCATCGGCAAGACGACGCTCGCGACCGCGGCGGCCCGCGAGCGGAAGCAGCCTCTTTACGTCTATCAATGTACGGCCGACACACGCCCGGAGGATCTGCTTGTGACACCCGTGCTGGGCGAGAGCGGGACCATCAAGTACCACGCCTCGCCGTTGGTGTCGGCGATACTTCAGGGCGGGATTTGCCTCTTGGATGAAGGCAACCGCATGAACGAAAAGTCCTGGGCAAGCCTGGCACCCCTGTTGGATCATCGCCGGTACGTCGAGTCGATTGTTGCGGGGATTGTGATCCCGGCCCACCGTGATTTCCGCTGTGCCGTCACCATGAATGAAGACGAATCGACGTTCGAGATTCCCGACTACATCCAGAGCCGCCTGCAGCCGACGCTTACCCTTGGGCACCCCAGCCGGGAAGACGAGTTGGCCATTCTCCGCTACCACATTCCATTCTCGGACGCGGAGATGCTCAACCTAACCGTCGAGTTTCTGCAGAATGCGCACAAGCTCAAACTCGATTTTTCGTCGCGCGACGGAATCAACGTCCTGCGTTATGCGCTCAAACGGATTGCGCAGGATCCCAAGCATCCCCTGGGCAAAGACCAGGCCTGGCGGGAATCGTTGAGCAACTGCCTCGGGGAAGAGGCGCTCGACCTCAATTCATTAGCGGAGCGCAAAGCCCGGCAGCTCGGCGGCAATGCGGTACCGATGGGGCTGGGCGACTTCTTCTTCGCCCCCGACGATCCGCTCAATCCGGACTATGACGACGATGAAGATGATGAGGACGAGGATCCGACGTAGGGCGGGACCAGCGAGCGAAGCGAACGCTGGCCCACGATCGAGTGTTGACGTCTTCATACTTGCGCATCTGGAATCACGTTCTTTCTTTGATCCAGAATGGTGGGCCTGCGGTCCGAAGCGGACCTTGTCCCACCCTACAATGCGATGACATGACCAGCGACTTCCTAACGATCAGCCCGAAGATCGTGTGCCTGCCGATCATTCACGGCAGCGGCGACTACGCGATCGAGGTGCGCCGCAGGATGCTCGCGGCCCGCTTCGATTGCCTGGCGGTGCCGCTCCCGCCCTCGTTCCAAGAAGACGTCGAGCGAGCCGTCGAGCTGTTGCCGTCGATCTCGGCAGTCCTCCAGGACGAATCGCGCGTGTACACAGACGACGACTCATCCAGCGACGAGGAATCCGCGGAAGATGATTCTCCGTCGTGCAGCTACGTGCCCATCGATCCGTGCCAAGGCGTGATTGCCGGATTGCGGATTGCACTGCAGGAGCAGATGCCGCGGGCCTTCGTCGATCGCGAGACGGCGCGATTCGAGCCGCAGACGGCTGTCCTGCCCGATCCGTACGCCCTCAAACGCGTATCTCTCGAGAAATTCTCGGCAGCCGTTCTCCCTGGGATCGGACCGCCCAGTCGCCAGCAACATCGGCAGCGCTGCGTCACGATGGCCGCCCGGCTCCGCGATTTGGAGTCGCGCCACTCGTCGATTTTGTTCATCTGCTCGCTGATGGACTGGCCCTGGATCCGCGACGCGTATCGTGAACGCCGTGCGATCGAGGACGACGAGGACTTCGTCGAGCCAACGCGGATTGTCTCGGTCCAGTCGTCGACGCTGGCATTCTTCCTGGGCGAGCTTCCCTTCGTCACGGCCGAGTACGAACGGGCCCGCGCCAACCTCGACGACGACGAAAACCTGTCGATCGACGGCGTGAAATCGCTGGTGTTGGCGGCGCGCGATCGCTATCGCCGCGATCTCAAGTCGCTGGCCCGGTCGGTCACGCCCAAGCTGCTCTCGGTCTATTTTCAATACGTCCGCAACCTGGCGCTGATCGAACGGCGGATGACTCCCGATCTCTATTCGCTCGTGGTGGCCGCTCAGCAGGTGTTCGGCGACCAGTTTGCGCTGCACGTCGCCGAGACGGCACGCGAATATCTCGACACGGGCCTTGCTCCGTTCGGCCGCATGCAGATGGGCGTCAACCAGGCGCGCCTGCCGGATAGCGAGGTGGTCGCGATGAAGAACCGTCTGCCGGGCCATTCGGTCGTCTGGCGGCGCTGCGAGCTCCGGCCGCGGCCGTTGCGGCCCGAGCAGCTCAAATGGCGGATGCAATGGAATCCGCACAGTCAGTGTAGCTGGCCTCCTGAAGACGTTGCGATCGAGCGGTTTCGCACCCACGTCAAGGACACTGCCCTCGCGCTTTTGGGAAACGACCTGGCCCGCACAGAAAAGTTCAGCGCCAGCTTGAAAGACGGTCTCGATCTCCGCGAGACTCTCCGCAATTGGCACACGGGCGAGCTTTACGTGAAGATCTTTCCGCCGGTGCGTGGGAACCTCGATTGCGTGGTGATGCTCTTCGACGCGCCGGCGGATCCCCGCGATTACCCGTGGCGCATCACCTGGCACGCCGAAAGCCACGACGAATCGACCCTTTCCTTCTTCGCCACCGATTTCATGAAGGAGACGGTCGGACCCGGAATCGCCCTGGCCACGTACGGCGGCGCGATGTTCTTGTTTCCCCCGCGGCCAATCCGCGACATTTGGCGCGATCCGCGCTTCGATTTCACCGACACACTCGAAGAACGACTGATCGCAGCCGGCTGCTTCTACAGCCGGGAAAAGCACGTTGCTCTGTTGAGCGCGGCCCCGCCCGGCCCCGGAATTCGCCGCTTGGCGCGAAAATATCGCCGGAAGCTGGTCCACATTCCGCTGAGCCGCTTCAGCCAGGCGACAATCCAGCAACTGCGGATGTTCCACGTCCTCAACGGCCGCCAGGTCCGCAGTTTCGCTGCGCACTTTATTCGCCGGGCGTGATCGTGTCAGTGCAGCTCTTCCGGGACCGCGGCGAAGTTGATGGCGCGAAACTTGGCCTCGCGGCACGCGTCGTAGACTTGAATCACGTCACCCCAGGGGACATTTCCCCGCACGTCGAGAATCACGCTGCTGGTCGGATCGACACCTTTTACGGCCCGGAGTGTCTGGGGCAGGCGCACAAGATCGCTCTTGGGCCCGTCGTTCACACGCAGCGTCGTCTTGTGATCGAGTGTGTCGCGCTGCAAATGCACCCAGACTTCGGCCGTTCGCTCGACCGGCGCCTGCAAGGGGACTGTCGAGGCAACCGCCCCTGCCGAAAGAGCCGTCGATAGGGTTCGCTCGGCAATTCGTCCGCCGGAAGCCAGCACAAAAAACACCAGCAGTTGAAACACGACGTCCACCATCGGCGTTACCGTGCGATCGAAGTCGCACATCGGACCACTGGTTCGGAGCTTAGGCAGTCGCATTCGTGCCCCCTCCAGGAGGCTCGGTGGTTCGCCGCGGCGGATCGACCTCATCGCAGAGAAATGCGCCTCTCAATACCGCTGCGCGACTCTCGGATGCCAACGGTGGCTCCCCCTCACCCCCAACCCCTCTCCCACAAGGGGCGAGGGGGGAAGAGTGCCAGTTTTGGCACCACTCGTATAACACGGCCTTGTCTGCATATCTTCTCCCCTCTCCCCTGGCGGGAGAGGGGTTGGGGGTGAGGGGGAGCCCGCCACTGTTGCAAATTTACACATGGTCATCGCCCCTCAACCGCCACTTTGAGGTTCGTGATTCCGTGCTGCGCGCAGGCGATGATCATCGGTTTGACATCGGCAAAGGGAACGGAACGATCGGCGCGAAGGCGGACGTCGAGCGTCGCTGGCTCGCTGCCGGCCCGCTCGACGAGCAATCGCTCGACGTCGCTTGCGGCGACTTGCTCGCCGGCGACGAAGATCCGGCGGTCGGGGCCGAGTGTGATGGTCAGGCGTCGCGAGGCCGCGTGCTCATTCACGTCGAATTGCCCTGCTGCCGGCAAGGCGACCGGCTGGGCCGTCTCCTTGCGGACGTACAAGCTGGCCAGCGCAAAGAAGACGATCAAATTGAAGACGATGTCGATGAGCGGAGTGATGTTGAACCGCACGCCGCTATCCCGCGAGCGGGCAGGGGGCCTCATGCCGACTTCTCCCGCTCGATCGCCACCGGCGGAAACGCGGGACGAAGTCGCTCGCGATCAAGGTGCGCCTTCAATTGCTGGGCCCGGGCCTTGCGGCGGCGTGCCGCCTGATCGCGACGATATTCGAAGAAGATGTGCTCGGCGACTTGCGAGCAGTTCGCCAGCGCTTCGTCGACGCGGTTGCGGAAGTAGGCATAAGCCGCGTAGGCGGGAATGGCGACTGCCAGTCCAAACAGAGTGTTGACCAGGGCCGTCGAGATTCCAGGAGCCAGTTCGGTCACCGCGACGTTTGCCTTCGACGCGAACTCGGAAAATGCCAGCATCATCCCCCACACCGTGCCAAGGAGACCGAGCATCGGTGAAAGCGTGCCGATCACCGAGAGATAGTCGATTTTGCGATACAATCGTCCCGCGTGCTGGGCGCAGGCGTCTTCCATCGCCTTTTCGACGGCTGCGTAGCCCGAGTCGATTTCGGCGAGTCCGGCCGCAACCACCAGCCCCAACAGGCTGCCGCTGTGCCGACACTCGTCGGCCGCGAGCTTGAACTGCCGCTGGCCGATCAGCTCTTGGAGTCGCTCGACCAGTCGACGCGGGATCGTCGCTCCCCTTCGCAGCGAAATCAGGTATTCGAACACAAGCGCCACCATCCCGACGCTGAGCGCTCCGATCACGATGCCCACGCCGCCACCGGCTTCGATCAGCTTTCGGAAGTCGAGATTCGCGAAACCAGGTGGTAGCGGACCGTCCGCCCGGACGACGGATGGCGAAATGAGCAGACCAACCAGCGCACAGATGCCACAACGAGCGATTTGCCGGGCGGTCGTCGAAGAGGAGCGTTTTCGCAAAAGGGACATCGTCAGTGCACCTCGCCGGAAGGTCGGGCAGAGACGCGGGGAGTGCTCGGCGCGTCAAAGCGTGACACATCGCGGCAAACGTATTGGCCGTCGCTTTGCGCGGCCAGCTTTCGTAAGAAATCTGTGGCCTCGGCGGCGTCGGGATCGTCCTGCGAGCTGAATTGCACGCAATGGATCCGCGTATGTCGATCGTTGAGCCGCTTGAGCTCTTCCAAGTCGAATGACGACAGCCCCGGCTTGCCACCATCGGTCAGAAAAAAGAGCACATCCGGATGGAGGCGCAGCCCGAGCGCAATGGCAGTCAGGTGTTGCGTGCCGCCGCCGGGATCGATTTCCCCGACGAATGAGCTCGCCAGGCGCAGATTTTTGTCATCGGCCGAGAAGAAGCGAAAATCCATTTTGCCGGGTGCCTTCAACCACTTTTGATCGGTGGTGTAGAAGACGATTTGAAACTGCTGGAACCGGTTGAGCGTGTGCAGGCTCTTGAGCAGTTCGTTTTTCGCCGCCCCCATTGCATCGTGGCTATACATGCTTCCTGAGCAGTCAATGACGTAGACGAACCGGCTGCCGACATCCACGATGCCGAAGAAGGGCGTTGAGCCGCGCGATCCGCGGCGACCGCTTCCTGGCTTGCCGTTCGCACCAAGACCGCTGGCATCGCCATTGGACGATGGCGGCTTGTCGCTGCGCCCAAACAGGCCCGGGCGCTCGCCTGGACCGATGATCGGTGGTGCCGTGGCGAGATTCGGAGCGGCCGGAAGACTGTTTTGCGATCGCGCAACGGGCTCGGCCGGGAGCAGGAGCGTGTTTTCAGCAAGGGAAGGAGTCGAGGCAACGGGCTTGGGCGAGGCATCGGGCTTCGCGGTCGGAACGAGCTTCGTTTCGCCGGAGGGCACTTTTGCCTGGCCGCCGCCGGCTCCGTCACCGTCGGTGCCATCCCCGGAATGACCAACCCAGATGCCGACTGAGCGTAAGTCTCCGTCGGGGTCGCCGACGATTCCACCGCGAAGCCCGGGAAGTGAAGCGGCCAGCACGACGAACAGGGCTGCGTGCAACACAAGCGAGAGCAGCCAGCTCGGCACGATCGCCAGCACGCCAGACTTGAGCGAGGGAGTTGCCTCAGCGGTTCGCGGTTGCAAATCGGAATCGGACGACACCAGCCGCAAGCGTCTCGCATCTGTTGGCGGGTGATTCATGAGTGGCAACCAGCCCAAAACGGGGCCGCGCGAGGGCCGTCGATCGCACAAACGTGGGGAAAAGCCGCGGCAGTTTAGGTGCCTTGGGAAATTCGGTCAACATGATTCCCCGACACCGATTCCGGCTCACCAAGCCTCAAAAAACTGATTCGAGGAGCCGCCTTCTTCCGCGACCTTGATTCGCACCAAGGCTGCGCATCGCGGGCAGCGGCCGATGAAGGCGTCGCCGCTCGAGTTGAGATAAGCGCGCACGTACGTGCGGCAGCATTTCATCAGGATGCCGAGGAATTGTTTGGGTTGTACACTCGGCGATTGCTCGTCCATCTGGTCCTCGAGTGGGCGTCGCGGGGCGGCGTTTTAGCCTCTTGTTTGAGGCTTTGGCAATGCCGATTGCCGCTCATCTTGCTCGGACGGCCTGCCTTGAATTCGCGGGTCCCTTGACCCAGAATGCGTCGTGTTCGAAAAAGGCGGAAGGCGCGAGTTTTCCGCTTGCGCAGGACCCTTTTTGACACCGCAGCGATTCAAACATGTCGATCGAGACCGCTGAAAAACTCAAAGCTCAGCTCACGGATAAGTACGTCGTCGTCAAGCACGGGGTTGCCGAGCTGAAGCGGTTTGAGTCGCTGACGGGCGTCGTGAAGACGGTCAACATGAGCGGCCGGGCCTTGGTCCAGTTTGACGGTCCGGTCGACATCAGCTGGTACGACATCGATCCGCAATACTTAAGCGTCGTCGAGGCTCCGGCCAAGAAGGCGGCCGCAGAAAAGCATGCCGGAACCAAGGAAGCCGCAGGCAAAGCTGCCCCGGCTCCCGCAGCGGCGGACAAGCCAGCGGGGGCAAAACCGGCTGGCATGAGTCCTCTCGAAATGGCCCGTGCGCAAGGCGCCGGCGCGGCGAACGCGCCAGCGGCGAAAGGGCCCGCTGCTCCAGCGCCGGCAGCGGCCGGAACCGCTCCTGCCGCGGGAGCAAAGCTCTCGCCGTTGGAACTCGCTCGTCAGCAGGGCGCGCTAAAAGCCGGCGGGCCCCCGGCGGCCAAGCCCCCCGCTCCGGCAAAGGCCGAAGGCACACCTGCCGCACCTCGAGCGGAAGCCGCTCCGGCTCCCGCGCAGCCGGCCAAGAAGATGTCGCCACTCGAAATCGCGCGGATGCAAGGGGCGGCAAAAGAAGGCTGCCTCACAGCGCCGCCAGCCACGCCGCCGACTCCCGCGGCCGCGGCCCCTCCGACCCCAGCTCCGGCGTCGCCTGCCGCAGCACCGGCCGGTGGCAAGAAACTGTCGCCACTGGAACTCGCCCGTCAGCAGGGTGCGTTCAAGGGCAGCGGCTGACCCGCCGCCGTGCGCTGATCGCAGTCAGGTCCACCTAATTCGCGCCGAACACCAGTGAGTCGTCTTGCTTGCGGATCGTCGCCGTCCCCTGCCACAGCTTCAGATCGACGTTGTCGCTCACGAACTGCACGCTGCCGTCGCAGAGCAGAATGTTGATTCCCTTGCTGTGCATGCTCGAATAGGCTTGGAAATGCTCGGTCGGATCGTTGGGCGGCTGGTCCGACGCACCGAGCACGCGGCCGATTGACTCGACTCCTCCGGGAGGCGCCCCGAGCCACATTCCGAGGATTTGCGGGGTCGCCGTGATGTTGCCCCGTCGTTCGCCCGCCATCATCGTGTAGGTCGTGCCGTCGCGAACGTCACCGATCGTCGTGCGGCTGTTGAGGAAGAAAACTCCGTTGCCCGGGCAGTCGACTCCCACGGCATTCGAGGAGCACGTGTGGTAGTCGGTCGAGCCGAACGAGCCGATGTAATTGGACGTCGCA
>DASZIA010000345.1:0-10115 GCA_035949535.1 Planctomycetaceae bacterium
GGCTCCGGTCTACACGACTTACCAGCCGGTTTGCAGCACCTACGATAGCTGCGGTTACTTCGGCGGTTACCGCCACGGACACCGCGAATTCCACGATCACGGCCGGACAGGTGGACACGGACAGGGTGGCCACGGCGGACAAACGGGCCACGGGAAAAAGTAGGCCACTTTTAATATAGTCAGAAACCAAACGGAGGGCGGTTCGCAGAAGCGGATCGTCCTCCTTTGCGTTTCGAAGCCGCCGCAAAGAGAATGCGATCCCCGGTTGGTTTGCTCCGGACCCAAGTCGTCAGACTGGAACGGGGAGAACTGGTGCAACTTCGCCTGCGTCTACGCCGGCGCCAGCGGCAAGAGCCCCCAGAGGAAGCAAGAGTACGGCGACCGCGCGATGGAGTTGCTGACGAAGGCCGTGAAGGCGGGGTTCAAACACGCCGCAACCATGCGGCAGGACAACGACCTCAGCTCTCTCCGCGACCGGGTCGACTTGAAGAAATTGATTTCCGAGCTGACGAACGGCAAGCAGGCTGCGAAGAAACCGTGACGCTCGGACCAAACGGTGCCCTGGCGCGTGGCGAAAAACGTTCGAATTTTGCCGCCGATTTCTGCGTGTTTTGTGCGCTGACGCAGGTTGGAGGGGCATTCCGACAAAACGTATGAGAATCCGGCACGCGGAGCGTATGCCGAAAAACGGATGAGTTTCCGGTGGCCTCACGGCGGCACTTATCGGTGGTTTTTCAGACCGTTCAGGAAAGGGCTGGAGTTCTTGAGGAAACTCTAATCCTGAGTTGGAGTAGCCACAGTGTGCCATCCACTTAGAAACACGTCGTCCTGCCGACCTTGCGATCCTACAGCCTCAGGAACAAACGCAAGGCGAACTCGTCCGGGCCGGCATTGAAGACGACGACCAAGCGATCGAGACCCACTGGAGTTAGAAGTCCTTGAGCCGAGCGGTAGCGACAAGGCAAAGCGGAAGCCGTCCCGGCCAGCAGGGCGTTGGCATGGCGGCGACAACGTTGCCGATTTCGTCGACGCAATCTTTGATCCGTTGCTCGCGCCCAACTTTCAGAGACCGGCAAGGGCTGTTGCCGACTGCCTGGTCATTGTTCATCCAACGTCGCTCCCTGAGGATCCCTCTGGTCCCTCTGGGATTTTGCTGCGAAGGGCGGCCCTTCAATTCGCCCCATACCCTCCTGCCCAACCAGAGCGTTCGGAGAGGAGCGTGGTCATGACATCGATAGGAGAACTGCTTCTGCGGCAACACCCACATCCTTTGCCCCTTGGGGAAGGGTGTCGGCAAAGGTCGATCCACGTTCGTCACATTCTCTCGGTCACCGCTTTTCGCTAGGCGGCGCTCCCAGGGATGCTCGGTCTGATCTGCTTTGGGTGTAACGGCACCGCACTCTCGGCCGAACTGCCGGCCGGTGCTCCCGCGAGCGCCGTGACCCCGGGGACCTGCCGTTTGGCCGTTTTGTTGGTTTTCGACCAAATGCGGGCCGATTACCTCGAGCGTTGGGGAGCACTTTTGAGCGAGACCGGAATTCGCCGTCTTCAGGAGGAGGGCGCTTGTTTCACCAACTGTAATTACCCGTTCGCCTGCACCGAAACCGGGCCCGGCCATGCCACGCTGGCGACGGGGCGCTCGCCGAGCAGCCATGGCATCGTGGGGAACTACTGGTACGACCGGCGTGCGCGGGGCCATGTCTACTGCGTCACCAATGTCGGTCGTTATCAGACAGTCCCACAGGATGCAGCGGGTGAGGGGCCGAGCACCCCCCGAGCATCTCCTCGGGCCGACACTCGGGGACGTTCTCCGGCAAGCGTTCGACCGCAAGGCACGCGTTTTCTCGCTCTCCCTCAAAGACCGGGCGGCAGTGCTCCTCGCCGGCCGACGGCCCGACGCGTGTTACTGGTTCGACCTCTGGACCGGCGGCTTCATGACTTCCACCTTCTACCGCGACCGACCTCACGGGTGGCTCGCCGAGTTTAACCGGGGTCGGCCCGCCGATCGCTGGTTCGGCCAGAACTGGACGCGGCTCCGTCCCGATCTGGATTACGTCCGCCATAGCGGGCCAGCCGCCGCCCCAGGCGGAGCGACTGGCTGGCTGCAGGGGAGGATCTTCCCGCACCCCACGACGGGCGGCCTGCACCAACTCAAGAAAGAGCCGTACGCTAACCGGGACTATTACGGCGCGGTCTTTACCTCGCCGTTCGGCGACGAACTGCTGCTCGAGTTGGCCAAAAAGACCATCGACGCCGAAGGCTTGGGCGGGGGCGAAACCCTGGATCTGCTTTGCCTCAGCTTTTCCTCCATCGACGCCATCGGCCACAGTTGGGGACCGGACTCTCAGGAGATGCTCGACGCGATCTTGCGCGCCGACCGTCTCGTCGCGAATCTACTCACGCACCTCGATGCCCGCTTGGGGCGCGGGCGGTACTTGCTGGTCCTGACTGCGGATCATGGCGTCTGCCCGTTGCCGGAGGCGACGCGTGCCCAGGGCCAGGACGCCGGTCGGATTTCCCTTAAGCGCCTGAAAGAGGAAGCAGAAGCCGTGCTCAACCATGCTTACGGCGCGGAGAAGAGCCGTTGGATCGAAGCGGACGCGGAGTACTGGCTGTATCTGAACCGCAAACTGATCGCTCAACGTGGGCTGATTGAGGCTGAGGTCGAGGCAACCCTCGCTCGCGAGTTGAAAAACTATCCCGGCGTCCTGACAGCTTACACCCGAAGCCAACTTGCCGGCACCGGGACAGCAGCCGACCCGGTCATGCAGGCACTCCGGCGGTCGTTCCACCCGGAGCGGAGCGGCGACGTAGTGGTGGTTCTGAAACCATATTTTGTCCCAGGAGAGGATCCGGTGGGCACCACCCATGGCTCCCCACCAACTCGCCGAAAGTACGACGCATTGATCGACTCGCCTAGCGCGGCAGTGGAAGGCGCGATTTGCGACGGCTTGATGGGCTCGACCAACAGGACTCGATGCCCTAACTCACGCAATCCAAGGACGTATTGCAGCACGGCCCATGTCGCTCCCCCCTGATGGTGATCCGCGGCGATCATACCACTCACGACGATTGTCAACGGGGATGATGCCGTTGATCTCACGCTTCCACGCGGAGTTCCTTCAATAACCGTCCGAGGACGATGTCGGAATCAAAGAACTCCTCGGCGACTGCGCGAGAGGTTTTCGCGTGAGCGTCGTAATCGTCGACGATCTCCACGGCTCTCTCGACCGCGTCCTCGAGCGTCTGAAACGCGACCAGCCCTCGTTGATGCGGCAGATGGTCCGAAAAGCCGGTGTCCTGGACGAGCGCCGGCCGTCCCGATGCGAGATACCGCGTCGTCCGATCCGAAAACCAGCCTCCCCGGGAATGCACATACATCCCCTGGGCCACTGAGAACTGATCGTGCATTGTCGTTGACGGCCGCGAGGACGCGCTGTCGAGTTTGGCACGGCGATGGGAGCGGTTCTGTCATGACGGCTGGTCGCACAACTGATTTGGATCGGCGCATGTCCTGTTTGGTTCTCGCGGCAATTGCCGCGGGGACGTTGCAGGTTGTCCGCCGCACATCCCACGAACAGTGGGGGAATGTTGCCGCCGAGTTGATCACAACGTCGCTCGGTTTGACAGCGCTCTATTGGGTAAGCCGGCGTGAGGAGCTGCTTCGTCCTCGCCTTCCCGCCAGGCTCGCGGGCGCCCTAACTGCCTTTTTGATACTCCCCATCGTCATCGAAACGACTCTGCGAACCCTGACCGGAGATGGCGAAGCGTTCGAGCTAGTTCTCTTGGCCAGCATGCGGAATGCGGCGTTCGGCGCGGCCGTTTTTGCGCGCCGGCGCGGCTTCGCGCATGCGTCGTATCTCTTCAGCGGATTCTTAACACTCTTCTGCGTTGCGATTGAGGACGGACGGGCCGCGTTCGCCCCCGCGGCGTTGTATGCGATCGTCGGGCTCTGGGTCTTGATGGCGGCGTACTGGGAGCGATTGCAAGGGCACGTTGCGGTCGAGTGCCGTCGCCAGACTCCACTCCGTCTTGGCGTGTTGGGAGGAGTTTGCACGTTCATGGTCCTGTCAGTCGGCCTTGTCGCAGGCGTGCGAAGCGAACTGGTGGTGTTGCCTGGGTTCATGCCGACTTCGGGCGGGCAACACCAATCGGATCCCTACGCGCGACAAGGTGTAGGCGACGGCGACATGTTGGTCGCCGCGAAGCAGAATCCGATGTCGTTTGGCCCCGTGGATACGGGTGCGTATCTCGAATCCGAGATGCCCAGTCTCTACGACATGCTCGACGATCGTTACGGGGAACCGCCCACCAAAGCCACGCGCGTCGGCCGCGCGATCGCACTTAAAGGAAAGGTGAACTCAGATCCAAACCAAACGCCCAGTGAATCCAAGCGATCCGGGCGCGAATTTTCGACCGTGCGACGCAAAACGGCGCGGACGTCGAACCGTCCGCACAGTACTGAATCTGACGCCCTGCTTTACCTGAAAGGACCCGTGCCGCTGCACTTGGCACTGGAGAGATACGACGCATTCGACGGGGCGACCTGGTTCCACGAGGCTGAAGACAGGACGCCGCCACGGCTTGTCATGGATGAAGCAGACGACAATCCCTGGCTCGAATGCACGGCCGCGGCGAAGCGTTGGGTGCTTGGAACCGAGCGACACGCACTCAAGATTATCAACTTTCGATCAGCGCGATTCCCCTCACCGCCGCTGCTCTGTGCCGTTCGCATCGACCGGATTAACCGACTGCATTTTTTCAAATGGACGACTGACGGTGTGCTGGAGATGAACGGCCGCGATGCAATTCCTCAGTTTACCGTCATCGACCTGGTCAGCTACGTGCTGGCCGCCGATGCTTTGCGTGATTGTGCTCTTCCTTATTTTGTTCCGGGGGCGAAGACCTTCTGGACTCGGCTTCCTGAAGTGTCATCCCTTGAGGAAATCAAGGCGCTGGCTGCGAAGTGGACTCAAGGACTGCCCTGCGGATGGGCCCAGGTCGAAGCCGTGATCGGGCACCTGAGAAATGACTTTGCGCAAGATCAGGACGCTCCCGCACCGCCTGGTTGCCGGGATGTCGTCGGACTTTTCCTCAGCCGGCGCCGCGGTCCGGACTACATGTTTGCGAGCACGGCCGCATTGATGCTGTGATCGCTCGGGTATCCGACCCGTGCCGTCAGCGGGTTCTATGCAGACTCGAAGCGGTACGATCGTCGGGCGGGGCAAACCGCGGTCGTCGGCGACGACACGCACTTTTGGCTGGAGGTCGGCCTGAGCAGTGGCGTGTGGGTGCCGGTCGAACCGACGCCTGGCTATCAACCGCCGCGAATGGCACGCACCTATGGCGAGATGGCCTTAGCCTTTCTAGCCGAATTCAGCGGGTCAATTCGCGAGCATTGGGCGATCGCATTGTTCGCCGCGACACTGGCATCCGCCGGAGTCTGGCGACGACGATCCCTGCTTAATGCGATCGCGTGTGTTGTTTGGCAGGGACGATTGCTGGGCGGACCGCGTCACGCAGTCCTGGCCACGATGTGGCTGTTGGAGCAGCGTGCTCGGCTTGCTGGATGCGGGCGGCCCCATGAAAGAACGCTGGCCCAATGGCACGGCCGACGGCTCGGCGCGCTCGATTCCTGCTCCGCGGAAACCAACCTCCGATTGATTCAACTCTTCGATTGGGTGCTTGACGCCCCTCATCGAGCGATTGTCTGTCCGGTTCCCGAGACCGAAGTGCGAAAGGTCTGTCGCGAGGCAATCCGTACGGCCTCGCTTGCCGCGATGCGCGGCACGGCGTGTTTTTGAATGACCATTGAGTGAGGCTCGAATGCCGACAAGTTTGGAATCGATTGGAATGCAAGACGGCCGTCTTTCTCAGGCGCTCACCGCTGAGCCGTCTGCATCCGTCCAGGGCAGGAAGATCATTGCCGAGCTTCGTCGGGCTCTTAATTCGGCGCTGATGGGAAAAGAAGAGGTTACCGAGTTGGTGCTCGCCTGCCTCTTGTCGCGCGGCCACCTGTTGTTCGACGATTTGCCGGGGCTGGGAAAGACAACACTCGCCAAGACACTCGCCCATGCGGTGGGGGGACGTTTTGCGCGGGTGCAATGCACACCCGACCTCCTGCCGGGCGACATCACCGGTTTCAACATCTTCAATCAGAAGACGCGCGAATTCGAGTTTCTGCCGGGGCCAGTCTTCTCAGACGTGCTGCTGGCCGACGAAATCAATCGGGCGACGCCCCGGACGCAGAGCGCCCTGTTTGAAGCCATGGCCGAACGACAGGTGACGATCGACGGATCGAGCCGGGTCCTTTCCAAGTCTTTCTTCGTGATCGCCACGCAAAACCCGGTCGAAAGCCACGGAGCCTATCCGTTGCCGGAAGCCCAACTCGATCGGTTCGCGATGAAAGTGCGGATCGGATACCCAGACCGGGCGAGCGAACTGAGCATGCTGGCGTCGCGCATCGGGCGCGACACGCTGTCGGCAGAAGTGCCGACCGCAGTGGTTGAAAGGTCGGCTCTCGTCGATCTGCAGGACGAGGTGAGTCGCGTGGCCGTAACCGACAGTTTGCACGAATACGTGGTCGATCTTGGGCGAGCGACACGCGAACACCGGGCCGTCCGCCTGGGACTGAGCCCGCGCGGCCTCTTGACCTGGCAGCGCGTCGCGCAGGCCCGCGCTTCGCTCCAAGGGCGCGAGTTTGTGACACCCGATGATATCCAGGATGTCGCGATACCAGTTCTGTCGGTGCGGCTGGTAGGCGATTTTGAGTCTGTGGAGCGGATGGTTGCGGAAATCCTGGCCGCCGTGCCGGTTCCCGTCACGCGGGCCAAGCGCTGAAGCGGCTCACGCCGCGGAAAATCTCGAACGCAGGAGATCTCAATCATGTCACGATTTCTAAGACATTCCGACCGTCAGCCGCCGAGGTCCGCGTGCTGGCTTGGCATCGTCATCGCAGCGGTCTTCACAGCCGGCGGTTGCGCGCCCAGCAGCTCAAGATCAACGTCGCAGAGCGGTACTGATGAGTCGGCGGCACATGACGACGACCATCACCAACCCTCCCACAAACTAGGCGATTTTCCCGCGGCGCTTTCGGCCCTGCACGAGCGCTGCTCGAAGCTGCTGAAGTCGCCTGTCCCCAAATCCCCGGAAGCTCAGAAAGAGTTCGACCAGACTCGGGACATCGTGGGGTGGCTCCCCGAACTGGCCGCCGACAGCGATCTAAGCCGGGCCGAATGGGACCGAGTTAACGAGCAAAGCAAGAAGCTCGCTCAGAGCTTTGACGACTTTGCACGTGCGGGACTTGCGGACTCGGACCCGCGAATCGGCCAGCAGATTGAAATCGACCTTCACACGCTGGACGACATCGTCGGTCGTCATCCGGAGGTGTTTGGCAAGGGGCCAGTCGTCGAGCGTGCGAACGCCAAAGATAACGCCCAATACGTGGATCATCCGAGAACTTGAGGTGTTTTTATGGAAACTTTCGAGAGTCTCATTTGGGGCGCAGTGCTGCGAGGATCGCAATGCCTTCTTCAGGCCGCGCCTTATATCGTCACCGGCCTGGTGACTGCCGGCATCTTTCAGCGTTTGCTGGGACATGAGGGGATGCGCCGGCTGTTCGGGTACGGGACGCGAAGGGCCATTCCTCAGGCATGGCTGGTTGGGATGTTGCTCCCGATCTGCTCGTTGGGTGTGATTCCTGTGGCTCGAGAAATGCGACGGGCCGGATTGAGCGGGGGAACAATTTTGGCGTTTGCCCTGGCGGCCCCATTGTTCAATCCCCTTTCGTTGTTGTACGGGCTGACCCTATCAGAGCCTTTTACAATCTTTGCCTTCGGCTTTTGCACGCTGATCGTCGTAACGGTTGTCGGGTTGATTTGGGATTGGCTCTTTCCGAATTCCAGCGTCGCTGAGGAAGCGCCCCAGCCCGTTCCACAAGGACTCCGTCGGATGCTGGCCGTCGCAGTCGTGAGCGCCCGGGAAATCGCCGGGCCCAGCCTGTTGTTTGTTGTTGTCGGTGTTCTGGGGGTCGTGGCGCTCAGCTGCATTTTGCCGCACGCTTCGCTGCAACGCACGATGAGCCATGAAAACCCCTGGGCGCCGCTCTTGATGGCAGCCATCGCCGTCCCCGCCTACGCGACTCCGATGCTGGCGATGTCCCAGCTCGGCTCCATATTTCAGCACGGGAACTCCGTCGGTGCAGCGTTCACGCTGTTGACCCTCGGGGCGGGGACGAACCTGGGTCTCGTTCTCTGGATGTAGCGCTCCTACGGATGAAAAAAGGCCACCGTCTGGTTGGGGATGCTGTTATCGGTCGTACTCATCCTCTCGTACGGAGTCGAGCGGCCGCTCTATCCCACGGCGATTGAGGCGGCTGGCCACACGCATGCATTCGACGTCTACTGCCGACCTTTTCCCGACGGAATCACCGGCCTGGGGCGGATAGTCTGGGATAAACTTCGCCAGGACACTCAGGTCCATGAACTCTACGGTGCGATGTGCCTGGGAGCGCTGTTCCTGGCTGGAATTGCCCTGCTGTTGCTCGATCGCCGTTTTCGGATCGAGGATTGGCTCGAGCGGCCTATCCCCGAAAGCGCCGCGGGGCCAGCCTGGCACAGCGCGTCGCTCCCCGCGTCGGTCTTGGGGTTCGCGGCACTCGTCGTGCTGGTGGTGGTGAGCGTCGTCGGCTGCTTCACCTATTACCCCCCGTCGAAAGAGGCCTTGGAGCAGATCTCGAATGCCGAAACGGAGACACTGACGGCGGCGATCTCAGGTGATCGCAAACACGCCGAGCATTGGATTCCGATCTACGCCGACTGGGTCCGCAAACTTCAGGTCGGTGTGTATCTTCGGACCTGGCACTTGAGCGATTATCAGCGCGCAAAGGCCAGGCTGGTGCAGGACCGATTGGAGCTCTTGGAACACGAGCTGGCCGACGACGACAAGGAAGCGGTTCGTGCGTTGGTCGCCGGCATTAGTCGCTCGCAACGGCGTCTTCGGGCGAGCTTCCTCGAGTGATCGCAGGGAGGTCAAACGACTGAATCGCTGGCCTCAAGCGTCAACGTGTATTCGCCGGCTGCTCGAAGTGGGCCAGGAAAGCCCGCGGCTGCGGCAGATCGTTTTGGATCGCCAGCGCTTGCTTGAACGCGCCCTCGGCCTCAGACTTCCGTTGGTGGGCGGCCAGAATGACGCCGACGTTCGAGTGAGCCGCCGCAGGACCGAGCACCTTGGAGAACGCTTCAAAGCTCTCCTGGAATCGTTCTTGTTCGCCCAGCGCGAGGCCCAAGTTGACCCAAGCCCGCTCATGCTCCGAGGTCTGGGCAATTGCTTTGCGGAACTGCTCCTCGGCATGCCTCCAGTCGCGACGGCGGTAGAAGTAATAGCCAAAATCGTTGAGCAAATCGGCATCGTGAGGCGCGAGTTCCAGCGCCTTGCGATATTCCGTCGTGGCCCGCGCGTCGTTGCCTTGCTGGTCGTAAAGCACAGCCAAGAAGCGGCTGACCTGCGGCTCTTGCGGATTGAGTTGCCGCGCTCGCTCGTAAAGGATGATGGCCTCTGGGGCATGCCCGTGTGCCTGCAGTTCTCTGGCTGTGGCGAAGCAAGCTTCGGCCGCTTGCTTGGGCGGAAGCGTGTCGGAGGATTCCGACCTCGAAACCTGAGCTGTTTCGCCCACAGGCGCCTTCGCTGCGCTCACTGAGGTTAACAGCCCCGATACGCAGCCGCTGGAACCGGCGAGAGCGACCAGGCAGGCCATCCGGACTGCGATCGTCGTGCCTTTGATGGGGCACCTCGAAGACAGTGTTGACGTATCGAACCGATTGAGACTCAATAGATGCCCATTCCGCCACCAGAGCCACCGCCGATCCCACCAATTCCGCCGCCGAACGTTGTTCCAGCCCCAAACCCTGCGTTGGTGGCGCCGTAGCCCCCGCCGCCGGGTGTGGTTCCCGGGGCGGCCGGCGAGCGATTGCCCAGCCGGACCGCTTCGGTTCCGTCGAGCCCCTCCGCCTCGGAGTAGCCCAAAATGACTCGCCGCTCGGCTTGCGCGACCCCCAGACTCGTCAGCGTTGCGATCACTTCTTTTTTGCGGGTCTCGTCCACAGTGGTGTTTTCGG
>DASZIA010000346.1:0-3764 GCA_035949535.1 Planctomycetaceae bacterium
GTGCGGAACGCGTCCACGGCCAGGTTCCAAGCACGCTCGTCGGGCGGGGCGTCGCCGCGCGGCCAGTAGCCGTCCGGCCAGGGCGGCGAGACGTGCTTCGGGTTGCGGCTGAACTCCAAGATGTCCCATTGGGCGATGCGCATGTGTTCCAAGAGCCGCCAGGGACTGTGGGGCACCGGCGGGACAGTGCGGCCGCGAAGGTCGGATGGGATGTCGGCCACCGCCTTCTCGAAGTCGAGGTGGGCACCGCCGCCCCGGAGGAGGTCGAGCAGGTGTTCGCGGAGGGCCTTGTGCGGATCCGGAGTCATCGCAGTCTCCTCGGGAGCGTTGATCAGTTTCAACGGCGGCGTGCGCCCGATGCGGTCCTTCCGCGCGTCCGAGTCCTCCGCCTTCAGCCGGGGTTCACTTCTCCGCGGCACAGAGCGGCCCGCAAGCGTCGACCGCTGAGGTGTCGGCTTGCCGAAAACCCTCGCGAGCCGTGGCCGCAGCGACCCCGGCGTTGACGGCGGACACGATTTCCACCAAGGCGTTGAGCACTTCGTCCGAGATGCCAGCCGCTCGTGCCTTCTCGATTCGGCCGCGCGTGCAGACCTGGCAGCCCCGGGTCATCGTCACGGCGAGACCGACGAGGTGCTTCTCGCGGTCTGTGAGCAGCGGAGTGCCGTGCGTTCGACTCAGATACTCGAAAACCACTTTGCCTTCGTAACCCATTGTCCAGTCCCTTTTTC
This sequence comes from Planctomycetaceae bacterium, assembly GCA_035949535.1. Taxonomy (GTDB): domain Bacteria; phylum Planctomycetota; class Planctomycetia; order Planctomycetales; family Planctomycetaceae; genus DASPSM01. The sequence continues at coordinate 729 of DASZIA010000346.1, forward strand.
TTTAGAGTTTTACGGTTTCGACGTCGAGGCAGCCGGTTTCCAGAGCATCGAAAAGAGCATCGAAAAAGGACGTAGCTCTTCGGAAAAAGAGCTGCGTCCCTTTTCACAGTCTCACAGTCCGAATTAACCCGAGGCTTTAGAACCGCACGGTGGCTGGCATCACAATATCGCAGGCGGCGCAAGCTATTGCTGCGCCCGAACGTGAAAACCGGCTGCATTGAGAGCCTTGACGAGTTCAACCCCGTCGAAGTTGCCGGTCACCGTCAGCGTGTCCGTGCGGGGTTTCGCGGTGTCGGCCGTGACGCCGTCGACTTTCTTGATCGCGTCCTCGATGGCCGCGTTGCAAGAGCCGCAGCAGTTGTGAATCCCCACGAGCTTCAAGCTGGTCACTTTGCCGGCGGCGACTCCGCTGTCTTCCTTGATCTTCAGCGTGCTGCTGCCCGTGTCGCCATGGAACCCCTTTGCCGCCAACGCATCCAGGGCCTTCTGGGCGGTGGCGTCGTCCGGAGCTTCAATAGTCACGGTGCCTTTCTTTTGATCGCACGTGCCTTTGACGCCGTCGACCTTACGCAGTGCCGACTTCACCGCCGCCGTACACCTCGGACAGCAAAGGTGAACTCCCTTCAGCTCAATTTTCGTCTCGGCTCTCGCGCTTTGAACCGGAACGACGAGGGCGCTCAGACTGGCGAACAACAGGACTCGTAAGCCTCGCATACTGATTCTCCCCATTGTGAAAATGGTAGTTGTGAAAATGCAGGGTTGTGAAAATGAAGCTTGATGAGACGCGAGTCTCGGTGCATTGTCTCCGTTGACGAAAAAAAATGCCAGGAGCATTCCCGGTCGTGGGAACAGCGAAGAAGAGCCCTCACCCCGGCCCTCCCCATCGGAATGGGCGAGGTCAAAGCCGCCCCTGCGATTCTTTGGGCCTTGTTGATTAATCAGAATTCCGTCGGATGATCGCCGGCTCAAGGTGCCAAGGCCGGCAAGGCTACCGGCGGACGACCCGAACGCCGTCGACGACCTGGTCGCTTGGGTGCATCACGACTTCGTCCTGCTCCGTGAGCCCATTCAGGACTTCCGCATTCAGGCTGTTGCGGTGGCCGATTTTGAGGATCTGCAGCCGGGCGCGGCCGTCGCGGATCACGAAAACCGCCCAATCGTCGTCGTGGCGGAAGAGGGCCCCGATCGGCACGCGCAAGACGTCGGGGCTTTCCCAGATGATGATCTTGGCCTCGACGCGGAAAGCATCGCCGAGCGTCCGGTGTTTGTCGGACCCTTCTTCAAAATCGATGATGACGTTCACTCGTTGCTCTTCCACCCCGAGCGAGGAAACTTTGGTGAAGGCCGACGGCTCGACGAGCCGCACGCGACCCGCCAGCGGCTTCTCGCCTCCCCATTGTTCGAGGAGCACTTTGTCGCCGGGGGAAACCCGCACGCCGTCGGCCGAAAGCACGTCGACTTCGACCTCGAGGATTTCGGGGTCGCCCAGTTGCAAGAGTTGCGTGCCCGGCGTGACGATCGTCGAGCTTTCTTGATACTTCCGCAGCACGCGGCCGTTGATGGGCGAGCGGATCTGAAAGAACCAGTCGCCGTTCGCGTGTTTGTCGACGTCGGCTGGCGGCGGATTGCGCGAGAGCAGCGACGCACTCTTCGAGCCCGCACTCAGCCCGTTTGTGGACGATAGCTCGGCGCGCGGCGTGGTCCGCATCAGGGCGGCCCGCGCCTGCTCGAGTTCAAAGCGGGCGATCTCTTCGGCGAAACGAGCGCCCCGCGCCTCCTCGCTGCGCATTCGATGCCGCATTTCCGCTTCTTGTTCGGCATGCAGCGTTGACCCGCCGTGTGAGCGAAGGCCACGCACCCGGCCAAGATCCCCTTCGGCGAATTGCAGTGCTGCCGTCGATTGCTCGAGCGCGGTTCCCGCCTGGTGGAGCCGGGCGTCGGCCGCTTTCACGCGGGCTTCGGCCTCGGCGACGGCCCGCGGATCGAGCAGCGCGGGATCGCCCGGCTCGATCACCGCGACGACCGTCTTCCCAGTTTCGACCAGATCCCCGGGCAAAAGCTCGATGCGCAAGAGCCGGCCGGCCAAAGGACTCGAAACGACGTATCGATCCTTGATCCGCGTCTTGCCGCGCTCGTCGACGCTGACCGCAAGCGGGCCGCGCGTCACGCGTGCCAGGTCGACGCGGACCGGCTGTGGCAGGAACGCGTAAACGACGGCCGCCACAACGGCGACCGCGATCGTGATCGGCAACAGCCTGCGAAGAAAGGCCCTCACGAGGCAATTACTCCTTGCTCTTCAAAACAGAGACCAGGTCGAGCTCATCGAGGCGGCGGCGGACTAAGAGACCCGACAAGGCCGATGCGACGAGCGTAATCGTCGCGGCGAAGGCGTAAGTCGACGGCCGAACCACCAGCGGAATGCGATAAAGATCAGTGTTAAAGGCCCGGCTCGCGAACCAGGCGAAACCAAATCCGAAGGCCAGGCCGAACGGAATCGCCACTAGCGTAAGAACGGCCAGCTCGCCCAAAAGGATCCAGGAAATCTCGGCCCGCGTGAACCCGATCACGCGCAAAGTCGCCAGCTCGCGGCTGCGCTCGGCCAGCGAAATTCGGGCCGTATTGTAGACAACTCCGAAGGCGATCACGCAGGCAAACAAGACGTTAAAACTCTTGATGCGCATCTGGTTCTCTTTCACCGTCTCTTCGAAGCTCTTGAGCATGGCCCGCTTGACGCTGACCGACGCGACGCGCGGCGTATTCTTGAGCTGGCGGTAAATCGCGTCCTCTTGGTTGTGATCGATGGTGATAAAGCAGCCGCTGACCGTGTCCCCCTCCTTCATAAGTCGGTGCAGGGCCTTGGCATCCATGTAGGCGTTGGTGCCGGAGTAGTCGTCAACCAGGCCGCGCACGTAGAGGTCGCTCACGGTCCGCTCGCCTTCCTGCACCTCAACGCGGACGCTCTCTCCCAGTCGCACGTGCAACAGGTTGGCGAGTTGTTTCGACATCACAATCCCATCCGCGGGAATATTGGCCTCC
>DASZIA010000347.1:0-22317 GCA_035949535.1 Planctomycetaceae bacterium
GTTCTTAGACATGTGCACCTTCCTACGAGAGACGAATTGATTAGAGAGAGGCAGACGTGAGAGTGACGGGACACTCACAGCGGGGGCTTGCGTTTGAGGCCCGCGAACCCCGCCGCGTGAGGCGGTTGTGTATCGGAATTATTTTTTTTGGTCAAGTCCGTACGATCGAATGCCGATAAGCGCCATTTTCGTCTCCGGATGGTGCGAGACCACTGTCACAACGTTTGATGGCATCGGCGATTCGGCAATTTGTGCCGGTCACCGCCGACGGTCGCAAACCGCGAGGAGAACGCCGAGGCCACCTAGAAAATCTTTTTGCACGTCGGCTGGGTGTAGCGATCAGGGCGCGGCGCGAATGCGAACCACGAACAACGTGCCCACCCCGAGCCGCAGACCTGGCACCCTGGGCGACTCAGGAGGAGGTCAGGCAGGCGAGCCCTGCCCCACGCGGCCGCTGCGCAGATGTGTCCCGTCCCATCTCCCGTCCGATTCCGTCCGGTCCCAATTCAGTCCCGTCCCGTAGGCCAAGCTGTGCCTGCCGAGCCGGCTTCGGACGCTGCGCCGGGGACTGGGACACTTCGGTTCCCTATTTCACGAATGTGTCCCGTCCCACGAGTCCCGATTCAGGTTTTGCTCTAACTCAAGTAGTGATCGCAAGTTAGATTTGTAGCCGATTTTCGTTCCTGGATCGGTCCCGGAGGGCAGGCTGTGCCTGCCGAGCCCACTTTGGACACTTGTGCCGGAGACTGGGACAACTGCGGTTCTCCATTTCGCGAAAGTGTCCCGTCCCACCGGCCCCTGTCCCGTCCCAAATTTAGCTTTCGCTCTAACTCCAGTGATGTTGGCAATTTAGATTGTGAGAGCGATGTCTTCGTTGCCGAAGTGGTCCCAACCGCGAACAATCGGTCCCAATTTCGAGCCGGCCCGCCATCCTCCGGACGCACTCCGCCCCGCCTCTCCGCTCAAACACAAGACGGATCAATTCATCGTACCACGGCAATTTCGGCCCTAGAACCCCGATCTTCTACGGGCGCAGAAACAACTTCCAAAATACTTCGTGACCGCTTCTCGCCCGTCGGAGGCAGGCATCTCGCTGATCGTGGCTGTCGCCCATCACGGGGGGTACGCTGGTGGTCAGTGCCGCCGCGCTGCCGACCCGACGCCGACAGGCCACATCGAATGATGTCTCAACGGATTGTCCGGTTTGGATTCTTCGCGGTGACGCTGGCGTTGGCTGGCCGTCTTTGCGATGGGCAGGCCGCGCGGGTTCAGGTGGCAGCCCAGGCGGGAGCCGCCGATCCTAAGGTGCCGGCCTTCGAGGCCGAATTTAATCAAAGCGCGCTGGGTTTATCGGACGAGGCGACTCTACAGAGCGAACTCGAAGGCGCCGTCACGAAAAAGATTGCCGCCATCGATCGACGCTACCATTTGAGTGCGGCGCAGAAGGAACGGCTCACGCTGGCGGGTCGGGGCGACATTCGGCGACTGTTCGATCGCTTGCACGTTGCCCGGGAGAAATTCGTCGCGACCTCCCGGCGCGGCAACGAGAATGCGATCCAGGCCGGAAGGGTGGAAGCCGCCGTTCTCAATTGGGAATTTACGCGGGGGGCATTCGGCGAGGGATCGCTGTTTGCGAAGGCACAGAACACCGTCCTGCGACCCGAGCAGCTCGACACGTTCGAGCGCCGGTGCCGGTGGGTCGCAAAATCGACGCAGAAGATCACGCTCGACAACGCGCACCGGCTAGAGGCGGCTGCGCGGTTCCGGAAAAACGTCCGCCAAATCGGTTGGACACAACGAGCCGACGAAATCGCGATCATCGGATTCGGAGGGGCCCTGCAGATTTGTTCCCGAGACACGCTGCAAGTGCTCCGGGCGTTCGGCAAGGGGCACTCACTGGCGGCGTTTGACCTCCGCGGCGACTGGTGCGCCGTCGGTCCGGGCGATGCCTTGACGATGGTCTACCTGATCAACATGTCGACCGGGCACGAGGTGACGCTGAAGTCCGACTTGCGCGAAGGAACCGCTGCCTTGAGTCCGGACGGCAAATTGCTGGCGACCGGTGGTCATGGAATTCGCGCCCTGCTGTGGTGTGTCGAGAAGAGAGAGCGGCTGCGCGAGCTTGGTGACGTGCCTGAGGGTCTGTTGACCCCCGTCTTCAGCCCCGACGGCTCGATCGTCGCCCTGGGCAACGGCAGCGAAAGGACGTTTCTTTTCGACGTGGCCACCGGGCGTTTATTACGTCGGCTGCCGTGGCAATCGACCCATGAATTGAAATTTGATCCCTCCGGAAAACGGCTGGCGGCGGCCTATCATGACGGCAACCTCGCCATCTGGGACGTTGCCAGCGGAGAGCTCTTGCAGCGGGCACTGGGCCGGGTCAAGGAAGCTCACACCCTCGATTGGTCGGCCGACGGGAAAATCCTCGCTTCGGGCGGATTCGCGGGCTCGGTCACGCTGTGGAATTCGGCCACGCTCAGGTCGCTTATCGATCTCGACGCGCCGGACCTGGTCCATTGCGTGCGATTCAATGCGGAAGGGAATCGACTCTACTTTGCGGGCGGCCCCGCCCGACCCGGCGGCCTTCGCGACCTCGAAGTCTGGGCGGTGCCCCCCGAATGAGCCGCCAGTTCCTGAGCGCCCTGGCGCATGTGCTTAATTCTTATGGATTTGTCGGCAATTCGGCGATAGGCTCGATCCTTGTGCCGCTGTTAAACTGACTCCACGAGGGGGCCGCGATGTTGTTTCCTCGCGCGCAGCGGCGTGCTCTTGTGGCGTTTGTCATTCTATTCCTCGCGGTCGCGCCGCATTTCGGTCCGCGGGCGCACGCCGCCGAGCCGCCACCCGCGTCCCACGAAGCGGCCGTGCTCGATCGCATCTTTGCAAACTGGAAAGCGCGACACGATCGCGTTCGCTCGCTGCACTTCACAATCGACAATCGAGCCTTCTACAAAAAGGGGGCGTCGGATTTTTCCAGCGAGGATCCGCGCCGGCTCGATCGAGACCAGCTTTTCCGACAGTTCGGCGTGCAGATCTGGATCGAGGGCGGCGATCGGATGTGCATCGTCAATACGCCGACGTTCAAAGTGCCGCAGGCAAAATTGACTGACACTCACCGGGTCGTCCTTCGCACGGTGACCGTCGGCCAGACGACTTGGAATTATCTCGCGCCTCGTCCGTTCGAGACGGGTGGAGCGCCGCGCGATTGGTGCGCGCCCCATGGAACCGTCTGGCGAAGCACGGGAGTTGATCCACCGCTGGTGGGTCCGGTCGTACGGCCCCTCCTGTTGACGTTCCGGCCGCAATCGCCATTCATTTCCTGGCGAAAGGAAGAAGCCCGACTCGTTGACGAGAATTCCCTCGTTGACGGTGGTCGCTACATCAAGGTTCAACGAGTGGTCGAATCAACCCGCGCCGTGCCTTTCAGGCGTACCGAGGCGTGTTGGGTTTCGCCCGCCCGCAACGACGACGTCGTCCACTGGAGGATTCAAACCGACGACCGCACGATCGACGGCTCGGTCAAGTACACGAGAGACAAGACGTGCGGCTGGGTCCCCTCGGAGTGGACGGTGGGAACTCGCGGAGCGGAATTCTCGGAATACAAGGTGGTCAAGTACGAACTGAACGAGCCGATCGATCCGTCCGTCTTCTCGCAACCATTTCCCGCCGGCACCCCCGTCGAAGACCGATCGGGGAGCGGCCGAGCGCTAAAGATTCGTTACTACGTCGTTCAGCCCGACGGCTCGGAACGCGCGATCACTCATCAAAATTTCAGTCGCTTGGCGAAAGTCCCTTAGTTCCTATGGAACGTCGGTTTGCCGCCTCGGCACTAGTCTTCGCCCTCCTTGCGGCCCAGTCCTATTTCGGCGGGCTGGCTGAAGCGTCTGATCCCGTGCTCTCACCCCACGAAGCGGGCGTGCTCGATCGCATTTTCGCCAACTGGAAAGCCCGGCACGATCGCGTGCATTCCCTGCACCTCACCTGGGACAGCCGAACGACCCACCTGTCGGGTAAGACCTTTCCTTTGAAGCGCATCGAGAAGCGTCCAGACTTTGAGTTTGAGCAACTCGGGGTGCAGGTGTTCGTCGAGGGCGACCAACGGTATTGCAAGGTCGACACCCCGATTTTCAATGTCCCGCAGGTGAAGCCAACCGACACACGACGGATCGTTGAACGATGGATCATCGATGGCGACACGACCTGGCTCTACCGGGACGGTGCCCGCTACGAAAAGCACTCGGCAGATCCGGAATTTTCCCGGAAGCCGTTTGGCATTGTGTCTCGCACGATTCGGGTCGACCAGCCGGTACCGGACCCGACACTCCAGGCGCTTTGCCTGACGTTCCGCCCGCAATTCCCCAACCTCTCGTGGCGAAGAGATCAGTGCCGCCTGGTCGACGAGCATGCCACCATCGACGGTGTTCCCGCTGTCAAAATTCAGAGGGTCATCGTGCGAAAGGCCGGTAACGGTCGAGAATTGAAGCACGTCGAAAGCCTATGGGTCAGTCCGGTCCGCGACGACGTCGTCGTGCATTGGAGCGTCGAGAGGGTCATCGCACCGATTTTGCTGATGGAAGGCGCGATCCGATACAAAAAGGACCCGAAAGTTGGCTGGGTCCCCTCGGAGTGGACTTGGGAAATACCGGAGATTCACAATCTCGAGGAGTCCCGGGTGACCGCCTACGCGATCAACGAGAAGATCGATCCTTCTGTGTTTTCTCCGCCATTTCCGCCCGGCACCCCCGTGCAGGATTTACGAGGTCGAGACAAACCTGACGGGCTTCGTCATTACGTCGTGGAACCGGACGGATCAAAACGCGCAATTTCGCTAGAGGACTTCTTCCGTCTTTCCGACCCGCGCCCGTTTCTTGAAAAGAAGCCGGCCGCGAAGCCACAAGAGAAACCGCCGGCCGGCAAATAGCGAATCGGTGGGCCGGCGTCCGTCTTCGACGAACTTGGCCCACCCCACGAAGTCATGACCCGTTCGGCCTTCGCGTCCCAGAGCATGGTCTTTTTCTGCCGATAGGACTCGACGGCCAGCTTGATGGCGACCATCGTTGCCGCTTCTCTAAATTGGGAGCCACGCAATGCCGTTTCCTCACCTGCGGCGGCTGGCGATCATCGCGACGCCGATTCTGTTGCTCACGCCCGCGCCGCCTTCAAGTCTGTCGGCCAGAGCGGACGACGCGCCTAAAGCGGCCCACGAGTCGGTCGTGCTCGATCGCATCTTCGCCAACTGGAAGGCGCGGCACGATCGGGTTCACTCGTTTCACTTCACTTGGGACAGCCGTACGACGTGCAAGAAGGGGACGGAGGATTTCTCCAGCACCGCGAGGCCGCGCGGACTTTTGGGCCGCGACACAGTGTTCGAGCAATCAGGCGTCCAGCTCTGGGTCGAAGGCGACGATCGGATGTGCCGTGCCGACACTCCTAATTTCAAGGTGCCCCTGCCCCAGACCGAATCAGCAGACCGGAGGCGGGTGGTCGAACGGTGGGTGGTCGTCGGCAACGTGACTTCGGTTTTTAACTCGGGATCCTCGTGGGAGAATGTGACGGGACCTGGCGGTGAATTTCCGCGCTGTGGCCAACTTTATCGAACTCCCACCGACGGATCATTTCCGATCGGGGGCTGGCAAACGGTGTTGCTTCCGTTTCGGCCAGCTTACTCGTCGCTCTCATGGCTCCGGAAACAGTGCCGTTTCGTCCGGGAGAACGTCGATCGTGACAATGGGCATTACGTCCAGCTTCAGCGCTTGGTCGAGCCGAGGCAATTCGGCGGTGGTCAGCAGGTGGGTTATGTCGAGACTGTCTGGATCAGTCCCGCTCGCGACGATCTTGTCGTCCGCTGGAAAACGGAAGGCCCCTCGCTACACACCTGCTTGGGGACGATCAACTACAAAAAGGACAAAACGAACGGTTGGATTCCCTCGGAGTGGAGTTGCGACTACGTCGGTGCGCAACTCTCCGAGTTTCGGGTGACCAGCTACGAGATCAACAACAGCATCGATCCCGCGATCTTCTCCCAGGAGATCCCCGCCGGCACTCCGGTCTCGGATCAAATGAACGGCAGCTCGGCGAAGGACATTCGTTACTACGTCGTCGAAAAGGACGGGTCAAAACGCACGATTTCACCGCAAGAATACTTTCGCGTCCGGGACTTCTCCGCTCCGCCCAAAAAATAAGTTCCCGCGAAACCGCCTGGGAACGACAAAGCGGGGCACTAGAGAGAATGACGAACGAGACAGGCCCTCGGACGAGCCGCCAGGTCCGCCCATCATCCTCGGCCCTCTATTGCACCGGCACCGGCGCCAAGCGTTCGGCCAATTGCGGGATGGCGATGGCCAATACGTCCTCGATGCGGTCGGCGTATTCGAAGCGCATGCTTTTTTGCACTTCTTCGGTCAGCTCGCCGATGTCGCGGGCGTTTTCCTTGGGGAGAATCACGCACTTGAGGCCGGCGCGGCGCGCGGCGAGGACTTTTTCCTTGATGCCGCCGACGGGCAGGACCATCCCGGTGAGCGTGATTTCGCCCGTCATGGCCGTGTCGTTGCGGACGGGCAGGCCGGAATAAAGCGAGGCCAGCGCGGTGGCCATCGTGACGCCGGCCGAGGGGCCGTCTTTGGGGATGGCGCCGGCCGGGACGTGAACGTGCACGCCGCCGCTCGACGGCTCGATTCCTAAGGCCGCGAAGTGCGAGACAATATAGCTCCGCGCGGCTTGGGCCGATTCTTGCATCACGCGGCCGAGCTGGCCTGTCAGCATGAAGCGATCGCTGCGGTCGCTCTCGGGGAGCAGGACGGCTTCGACATATAAGACGTCTCCGCCGGTCTCCGTCCAGGCCAGGCCGGTGGCGACGCCGGGCGGCAACGTTTTGCGGGCCGACTCCTGAAAGAACCGTTCGGGGCCGAGAAATGGCTTGAGTTCCGAGGGCTGCAAGATGACCTGGCTCGCGTCCCCCTGGGCGATGCGCAGCGCGACCTTGCGCGCCAGCCGCCCCAGCGTGCGTTCCAGCTCGCGCACGCCCGACTCGCGCGTATAGCGGCGGATGATCGCCAGAATGGATTCGTCGGGGACGACCAACTGCTCGGGAGTCAGGCCGGCCTCTTTGCGGCGGCGCGTGACCAGATAGCGCTTGGCGATCTCGAGTTTTTCCTCGTCGCTATAGCCGGTGAGGCGAATCAATTCCACGCGATCCAAGAGTGGCCGAGGGATGGTATCGGTTGTGTTGGCCGTCGTGATGAAGAAGACCTTCGAGAGATCGAACGGCAAGTCGAGGTAGTTGTCGCGAAAGGTCGAGTTCTGAGCCGGGTCCAAAATCTCCAGCAGAGCGGCGGCGGGATCGCCTCGGTAGTCGCTTCCGAGCTTGTCGACCTCGTCCAACATCAACAGGGGATTCATCACCTTGGCGCGGCGCAGCGCCTGCAACACGCGGCCCGGCATGGCGCCGACATACGTGCGGCGATGGCCGCGAAGCTCGGCCTCATCGTGCAGGCCGCCGAGACTAAATCGCTCGAACTTGCGACCGAGCGCCCGGGCGATCGACTGGCCCAGTGACGTCTTGCCGACGCCAGGTGGACCGACAAAACACAAAATCGGCGCATGCGCCTCGGGGTTGAGCTTCATCACGGCCAGGTGTTCCAGGATGCGTTCCTTGATGTCGGTGAGGCCGTAGTGATCCTCGTCGAGCACGACGCGCGCGGCGTTCAGGTCGAGGTTGTCTGTCGTGACCTCGCTCCAAGGCAGCTCGATTAAGAGTTCGAGATGGCCCCGCGTCACCTGAAAATCGGGGGCGACCGCGGGGGTCGACTCGAGTCGTTTCAGCTCGCGCTCCGCCTCTTGGCGAATGTCTGCGGGAAGCTTGATTTCGTCGAGGCGCTTGCGGAGTTGCACGACCTCGGCCTGCTCGGGACTTTTTTCGCCCAGCTCTTCGTTGATCGCGCGAAGCTGCTGCCGGAGCAGGTACTCTCGCTGCTCCTTGCTCATCTCGCTCGACGCCTGCTTGTTGATCTTCTGCCGCACTTCGGCGACCTGCTTCTCGCGGATGAGTTCATCATGCAAAAGGTGCATTGCCTCGAGCCGCGTTCGGGCGTCCAGGATTCCGATGGATTTCGCGGCTTCGATGCCGACCATCGACGCCAGCAGGTAGACAATCTGCCCGGGGTCTTCGAGTTGCGAAGCCAATTCGGCGAAGTCGATCTGCGGCTCGGCTCCGGCAAGGTCCTGAATACCGGCCGCCAACTCGATCAGTTCTCGCTGTAGTGCTTCCGCCTCGGGGCTCGCATCTGGCGGAAGCGGCGCGGACCGCACCGTGGCGGCGGGATGCGTGCCGGAAAGGTCGAGCCCAATCAGCTCGATCCGTTCAAGCCCCTGGACGAGAGCTTGCACGACGCCGTCGGCCCGCCCCATGCGTCGGATCACGGCCTTGGTGCCGAAGTGCGAAAGGTCTTCCAGCTTGGGATCGTCCACGTCCGGGTTGCGTTGGGTGAAGACGGCCACGAGTTTTTCTTCGCCCTTCGAGGCGGCTTCCAAGGCAGCCAGCGACTGCGGCCGTCCGATTGCCAGCGGCATCAGCGCAAACGGAAACAGGACCGAGTTTTTCAGCGGCAACAGAGGCAGAACTATTGTGTCGGCCATCTCGTCGATTCCCCCGAAAGCCCCGGACCCGCTGTCCGGGGGGCTTGAATCGCTACGCCTGTGTGCTGCCGGTCATTCGGGCAGCACTTTGATGAGCAGCATGCCGTCGCGGTACTCGGTGATGATGCGCGAACCGTCGGGGACGCCGGCGAGGTCGAAGCTCCGCTCGAACCGCTCGTAAGAGATTTCGAGCGAACGGCAACCTCGCGTTTCGTGCGCGACCGAGTCGCGGCGACAGCCCACGATCCGCAATAAGTCGCCGTCGAGCGTCACGCTGACGTCTTGCGGGCGAATGCCCGCCAGCTCGACTTTGATCATCCAACCGGCGTGCAGCTCGTAGACGTCGGCTGCCGGAACCCAGCCGTGATGCGACACGTCCGGCGGTCTAAAGAGAAGATGCCTGAGATACGTTTGATGCGAGGACTTTGCCATCGCTCACTCCGAGATTTGAATTCGGCCCTCGCCGAGTGGGGGCACTTTTGCGACGCCGCGTCAATATTGATTGTATCCATTCGCGCGCTTAGAAAAACTCCGCGCGCGATGCAGTTGCCGAGTGCTTTACGAAGCGAGAACGCATTGCCCGAGTGCGCGGAAGTCGCTATAAATGGGCGCAGACGTTCGTCGCCGGTCCATCACGAAATCTGCCGGCTTTCCGAGTGCGTTCGTTCTCACGTTCGCGCGAAAAACTGTCCGCCATCGAGAAGGGCCGATGACTGCCGAACCCGCCTATGCGTGCGACTCGGAATTCTTGAAGCTGCTCACGCGCCGCGGGGACGTGGATCTGACCGTGCTGGCGCTCGAGCTGGCTCGCGATGCCTATCCGGGGCTCGAGTTTCCCCCGGTACTCGAATGGTTCGAGTCTTGCGCCAGCGAGCTTGCCGGAGCGATCGTCCGGGCGCGCGGCGAATCCGAAAGTCTGCAGCTCTTGGCCGAGTGCCTGGCCGAGCGGCACGGAATCTATGGCGACGACGAGTGCTATGCGCGGGCTGACAGCAGTTATCTGCATCGCGTGATCGAAACGGGACGCGGTCTGCCGATCACTCTGTCGGTGCTGTATATGGCGGTGGCCGAGCGGGTCGGAATCGACCTCCGCGGCGTCTCGGCTCCCAAGCATTTTCTCACGCGCTACGAATCGGTGGCGGGGACGCTCTTTGTCGACGCGTTTTCGCGCGGCCGCGTGCTGTCGCGAAACGAATGCGGCAGGTGGCTCAGCCAGAGCGTCGGACTCAAGCGGTCCCACCTGCGCGTGGCGCTCAAGCCGGTCGGCCCGCGGGCCATCGTGATTCGCATGCTGAACAATCTCAAAGTGCTCTACGCTCGCCAGTCGAACTGGACGGCCGCCTGGATGGTGCAGCATCGCCTGACCGCGCTGCAGCCTGCTTCGTACCAGGAACGTCGCGACCTGGCTCTGATTTCGCTGCACGCCAATCGTCCGGGCCACGCCTTGGACCTCCTGCGTTCCTGCCTGCGAAATTGCCCCAACGACGAAAAGGCGACGCTCGAGCATCATCTGCAGGAAGCCAGCTCGCAGATCTGCCGCTGGAATTGACGTCTCAAAGAGCCGCGCACGCGCCGGGTGGCACTGGCGGCTTGTCCGCCAGTGTGCCTTTCGCGCGCATTGAAAGACAGCAGTGAGCAAGCCGGCGTGCGCCCCAGCGAAGCATCTCGGAGAGCATCCGCCAATCCCACTGGCGGACAAGCCGCCAGTGCCACCCACTCGCGCGACGGTCTTTCTTGCGGGCTAACCGCGTCATGTTTTAGCCGGCACCAGGCAGCTAGCCTGCATAAGCCGCCCATGGCGGGGTTCTTGACTCGCTGCCGAGCCTCACAGTAGTCTGCCCGCATCATGCCGGTACGTTACCCGGTCTTTGTCAAACGGGATCTCGACGGGTTTTTTGGCCTGTTCGTCGACAACCTGGTGCAGTTGCTGTTGATCGTGCAACTGTGCGGATATTGCGGGATCCCGGGCGGCTCGGAGCTGATGCTCTCGTACATCCTGCCGGGAGCCGCGATCAGCATTCTGATCGGCAACGTCTACTACGCGATCCAGGCCCATTTCGTGGCCCGGGCCACCGGCCGCAACGACGTTACGGCACTCCCTTTCGGCATCAACACGCCGTCGCTCTTGATCTACGTCTACTTCGTGATGATCCCCGTCTTTGAGCGGACACACAGCGGCGAAATGGCGTGGAAGGCGGGCATGGTGGCCTGCCTGGGGAGCGGCCTGATCGAGTTCTTCGGGGCATTCGTCGCCGAGCCGATTCGCCGGCGCACGCCGCGGGCCGCCCTCTTGTCGACGCTCGCCGGAATCGCGATCGGTTTTATCGCGATGAAGTTCACGCTCGAGATCTTCCAGCGACCGCTGGTCGGCATGCTGCCGCTGGCGATCATTCTGATCACCTATTTCTCGCGCGTCGGTTTTCCGCTGGGACTGCCCGGAGGCCTCGTGGCAATCGTCTCCGGCACGGTCTGCGCCTGGGTGTTGCCCCATCTCTTACCCGAGTCGCTTTCCGGTCCCGCGATGAGTGCCGGGAACGTGGCTTCCGCTTGGAGCGAGCGAGGGTTCCATCATCCGCACTTTGCCGGCGGTACGTTGTGGGCGTTCTGCCTCGAAATCGCGCACAGTCCGCACGAGTGGCTCGGCTATGTCTCGGTGATTATTCCGATGGGACTGTTCAACGTCCTCGGCAGCCTGCAGAACATCGAATCAGCCGAGGCGGCCGGCGACCGCTTTCCCACGGCGGCCTCGCTCTCGGTGAACGGAATCGCGACGATCGCGGCTTCGCTCTTCGGCAGCTGCTTTCCGACGACGATCTACATCGGCCACCCCGGCTGGAAAGCGCTCGGCGCGAGGGCCGGCTACTCGACCTTGAACGGCCTGGTGATCACGCTGATTTGCCTCACCGGGACCGTCAGCCTGATCCGCAGCGTCGTCCCGATCGAGGCGGGGATGCCGATCGTGCTTTGGATCGGCGTGATCATCACGGCCCAGGCCTTTCAGACGACGCCCCGCGAGCATGCGCCGGCCGTCGCGGTCGGGCTGTTTCCGGCGATTGCGGCGTGGGGACTGACCGTCGTGCAAGGAGCCTTCTTCGCGTGCGCCGCAGCCGGCGCCGCGCTGACCATGCAGAGTGCCCTGGCTCGGAATCCCAACTTCGACGTGAACGGCTTCCTGCTGCACGGCTTGTTGGTGATGGAGCGGGGCTACATCTTCACTTGCATGATCCTGGCAGCGATCGCCGCCTTTCTGATCGACCGCAAGTTCTACTCGGCCGCTCTTTGGTCGCTGCTCGCCGCTGCCTTCGCCGCGCTGGGGCTCACTCACGCGTATCAGTTGAGGGGCAACGTGGTCGACTTCCTGTTTGTCTTCGCCGAGCCCGCGCAAGGGGCACTCGCAGCGCACACCTTCGGCATCGCGGTCGGGTACCTGCTGTTCGCAGCGGTCTTCGCGGGCTTCGGCTGGTGGGTGGCGCGACGGCCGCAGACCGACAATTCGGAACAGGCCGCGGCCAAGCACGACGATGCTCTTCGGCCCGGCGGGCCGCCAGCGTAAGCTGGCGAGTGCTTGGTTCTCTGCGCGCCAATGCTACGGCGCCTATTTGTCTCGCCCACTGGGCGACAAAGGCTTAGGATTGTGTTATGAGACTATCAATCTGCGCTTTGGCTCTCTTGTTCCAATCCGCGTTTCTGGCCGATTGGACGCCTCCGGCGAACCCGGACCCGGACAAGATTCTGGACGAGGCTCAGGCCGATGCTCGCACGCGACGCTATGCCGACGCGCTCGCCAAGCATGTCTGGTTTCACGAGAACGCGCTGAAGTACGCCCCTTCTCTCGCCGGCGTGCGACTTTCGTTTGCCTTGGGCTATTGGATCAAGCTGGGCGACGTGTATCCTCCTGCACGCCAGAAGTTGAAAAGTATCCGCGACGAAGACGGCAAAAAAATTCGCGATGCCGATCGCGACCGAAGGATTTTTGAGCTGTTTCACGACTATGCGTCCATCAATCGAGAACTCGAGGACGAGTCCAAAACGACGGAGTTGTTCGTGTGGCTCGATGCCAACAAGCCCAAGGCAGCCAGTCGTGTTTTCGATGTGGCCGAGAACGCCCTGATCCAGTCCAAACAATATCGCTTGTGCGGAAAGTACATCGACCCGGATCTCAACTTGAGTCGGATCGTACGCCTCTATCGTTTGGACAAGGGGTTATCCAAAGATAAGAAGTTCGGAGCCGAGTTGGGGGACTACACCGAAAAATCGTTCTCGCATGAGGTGGCAACGCTGGTTGCTCTCCTGGTCATCAACGACCGCAAAGCCGACGCGCTTAGGGTCGCCGAAAAAGCCCTGAAGGAGCGTGACGACCCCGTGTTCAGGCAGGAGCTTGAAAAGGCGAAAAAAGGCGAAGTTCCGCCGCCTTGGCCGTAGGAAGTCGACTCGTCGCGAGCCCGGCGATGCCGACCGTGACCTGAGTCTTGTCGGTAGGCTAAGGTACATCAAGATCCCAGTTCCTTTCGAACTTCGCAGCGCCGGCATCTCTGGGCACGAAAACTCCTGGGGCTGCCCCACATTTTGGGTGGATCTGGATCGCTTCTCATGTCGGCGAGCGAGCATTTTCGTTGCCCGGCGTGCAACGCCAAACTCAAGTTTGGTCGACACCCGAAGACGCGCGTGACCTGTCCGCGCTGCGGGCACGAATTCGACCACCAGTTGCCCGCCGAGGTACTCGACCCCTTCGCCCACGAGAGCGACGACAAAGCACCGCCGTCAGATGCGCAGGAGCAGATTGGCGAAACGACCGAGTTCGGAATGCTCTTGCAAGCAGCCGCCGCACCGCCTCGGCCAGCGCGCCGAGACATTGACTTCGACCTTGATTCCAACGACGTCGATCCCGACGACGTCGTCGACGAGCCACCACCAGAGGACGCCGAGGAGGATTATGGTGCGCCCTTGCCGATCGGACGCACCCGACCGCCGTCGGCCTCGAAGGAGAAACCCAAGGTATTTGCGAAAACAAAGAGCGGGAAGAAAAAGCGAAAACTGGCCAAAGCGCTCAAGGACGCGATCTGGCTCTACCTCGCCGGCGCGGGGCTGCTGGCTCTGACCCTGTTCATCGGTTACGTGACGTTTCGCCCGGGTGCGATTCTCGGCCGTTCGCTGACCTTCGACGAGGTCGCGGGGACCTACGTCAGCGAACAGCACCCGGGCCTGAAAATCATACTTGGCACCGACGGAACTTGGGGAGTCGAGGATCAAAGTCAGGGGGGCGACCTCCGCATCGACGGGCTGGTGTATTCCATCAAGGGCCGCAAAATCGTCTGCGATGCGCCCGAAGAATTGAAACTCAAACCTCGCCCAAAGATCTTTTTGGACCTTCCGGCCGGCTTGCACCCGCGCTCGATCTACGAGAGGATTGCTGCCGAATTCAGCGACATGAGTTTCAAGAACGGCACGCTGGTCTCACCCACAAGGGGCCGCTTCACGCGCCAGCCCGAGCCGAATGAAGAGGAGCGCGCCGACGCGAGGCCGGACCGGTGACGACCGGTTCTTCGGTCTGGTGGACCGCCCCGAACGCGTGCAGGAGCTTCGATGAGCGTCGAGATCCGGCCGATGGAGCCTGCGGATTGGGAGCGGGTGCGGGCGATTTACGAGCAAGGGATCGCCTCAGGCCAGGCCACTTTTGAGCTTGAGGCCCCGTCTTGGGAGCGGTGGGATGCCAATCACCACTCGTTCGCTCGACTGGTCGCGCGCTTCGAGGGTCGCGTGATCGGCTGGGCCGCGCTCAGCCCCGTCTCGGGCCGTTGCTGCTATGCGGGCGTTGCCGAGGCCAGTGTGTATGTCGACACCGACCACCGGGGCCAAGGGGCCGGCAGGCAACTGCTCTTGGAGACGATCGCCGAGTCAGAACGCCGCGGCATCTGGACACTGCAGGGAGGCGCCTTTGCGGAGAACGAAGCCAGCTTGCGGCTGCAGCGCGCGTGCGGCTTCCGGGTAGTCGGCAAGCGCGAACGAATCGGCCAACTCCACGGCGTCTGGCGCGACACGATCTTGACCGAACGACGCAGCCCGGTGGTTGGCGTGGACGGACCGTGACTTGGCCTGACACCCGGCCAAAGCGAAGCACCCGCCAGCTAACGCTGGCGGCTCGCCGGGTCGCAGATGCTGCGGTCATCGACACTGGTCATTTGCGATTACCGACTCAGTTCGTTTGTTGTACGCGCTCGAAATCGTTCGATATGCTCTGGGGTCAGCCGCACTTCGCGCACCGCGATAAGCATCCGTGACGAGTCACCAACTGATGTCCCGATCCCCTGCTGATCGCAACCTGCTGTTCGGCATCCTGGCACTGCAGATGGATTTCATCGGGCGCGATGCGCTGGTCGCGGCGATGAACGCCTGGGTGCTGGCCAAGCATCGGCCGCTGGGCGAGATTCTGGTCGATCAGGGCGGGCTGACGGCCGACGTCGTCGCCGACTTGGACTCGCTGGTCAATCGCCATCTGCAGATGCATCAGGGCGATCCCACGCTGAGCCTCGGGGCTTTGAGTTCCATCGATGGCGCCCGCTCGATCCTGCTCGAGGTCGCCGACCCTGAAGTGCAGTCCAGCCTTCGACTGCTGCCCAAGACCCACATCCTCGGCACCGATCCACAGCGGGCGGTCACAATTGCGCAGCCATCGCGCGAGGCGGACGAGTCGGGAAGGCCGCCGCGGTTCAAGATTCTCAGGCCGCATGCCAAGGGGGGGCTGGGCGAGGTCTTTGTGGCCTACGACGAGGAATTGAATCGCGAGGTCGCGCTGAAGGAGATTCAGCTCCGCGAGGATCGCAATCCCGATAACCGCCACCGGTTCATCATGGAGGCCGAGATCACCGGGCGGCTGGAGCATCCCGGGATCGTTCCGGTCTATGCTCTGGGCAGTTACAGCGACGGGCGGCCCTATTATGCGATGCGCTTCATCGAAGGCGAGGATCTGCGGGAGGCAATCAAGAGCTTCCACGAAAAAGACAAGGAAAGCAGCGACTCGCCCGAGCGGCGGGTGGCGTTTCGTGAATTGCTCCGCCGCTTTGTCGACGTTTGCAACGCCATTGCCTTCGCCCACAGCAAGGGAGTTCTGCACCGCGATCTGAAACCCGAAAACGTGATGCTCGGCAAATACGGCGAGACGTTAATCGTCGACTGGGGCCTCGCCAAACCGATTGGGAAATCGGAGAGCGCGACGCCCTCGGACGTCTCCCTGATTCAGCCGCAGTCTGGCAGCGGCATCACGCCGACGCAGATGGGATCGACCATCGGCACGCCCGCGTATATGAGCCCCGAACAGGCGGCCGGCCGGCTCGACCAGCTTGGCCCCGCGAGCGACATCTATAGCCTCGGAGCGACGCTGTACACGCTCTTGACCGGTAAGAAATCGGTGGACGGCGATCTCGTCGACGTCTTGCGAAAGGTCGAGCGGGGCGAGATTGTGCCGGCGCGGCAAGTGAATCCGTCGACTCCGGAGCCCCTCGATGCCATCTGCCGCAAGGCCATGTCGCTCAAGCCAGAGGACCGCTACGCGTCGGCCCTCGACCTGGCACAGGACGTGGAGTTGTGGCTTTCCGACGAACCGGTGTCCGCCTGGCGCGAGCCGGCGCGCGTGCGCGCGGGCCGCTGGATCCGCAAGCATCGCACGCTGGTGGCGACGGCGCTGGCGACTTTGTTGGTTGCGGTCGTTGGGTTGCTGACGGTCGCGACCGTGCAAACGAAATCGGGGCGCGACCTGGCTGCCAAGAACCGTGAGCTGGAGCAGTCGAACGCGCGTTTGGCCGAAGCGCGCGACCGGGCCGAGCGCCGAGTCGACCTGGCGGTCGGGGCGATCGAGAATTTCCGCACGGCGGTCGACGGCAATCTCGACGTCAAGAACCGGCCCGAGAACGACGGGCTGCGCAAGACGCTGCTGCAGGCGCCGCTAGCTTTCTATCAAAAACTGCGGGACGACCTGAGCGCCAACGCCGACGCGAGACCGGAGTCGCGGGCCAAACTAGCGGATGCGTATTTCAACCTGGCGACCATCGATCGTCAGATCGGCTCGCAGCCCGACGCGCTCAAGGCCTACGAGGAGGCTGTGGTCCTGCTCGAGCCTCTCTTGCAGGCACCGTCACCGGCGAAAGCCAGCGAGCTGCGCACGAAACTGGCGACGGTCTTGCACGAACGTGGGCAGCTCCAAAGCGACAGCAAGGATCTGGCGGCCAAGGCCGTAGATTCTCTGAAGCACGCGCGAGAACTCTGGGAGGCCGCACTCCGTGAGAACCCGGAAGACATTTCGCTACGAGTCAGCCTGGCGGGCACACTCGACGGCCTGGCCACGCTCGAAAGTCGCAAAGGGAACGTCGATGCGGCGCTGGCGACCTTGAAACAGAGCATCGCCGTTCTCGAGGAAGGCCACCGTCGCGACCCTGGCAATCTCGCCGCCAACTTGCGACTCGCCCACGAACATGGGCACACGAGCGACGTGCTGCGGGTCTCGCGAAGTCGCCTCCCTGAAGCATTAGTCTCCGCGCAGGCGGCGTTCAAGATTACCGAGCCGCTGGCCCGGGCGAACCCTGGTGATTTCGGTTGTCAACTCGAGCTGTGCGACGATTGTGTCAAGCTGGCTCATATCTACGTGGACCAGGGAGAATCCGAGAAAGCCCTCGAGCTGTACACCAGGCGGCTCAAGATTCTCGAGGAGCTGAGCGTCGCCCGGCCGACGCACAACGTTCTCAAAGAAAATCGAATCCATGCCCTCGCGGACGTCGCGACGGCACAGGGAAAACTCGGACGATACGTCGAAGCGCTGGCGAGCTTGCAGAGGGGTCGCGACCTCGCCGCGGCCCTGGTCCGCGATAATCCGACGAACGTGCGATTCAAGGACGCGCTGAGCACGGTATCGATCGAAATGGCAACCCCACTTTACGCGCTCGGTCGCGTGGCCGACGCTCTAGCGACGATCGAATTTAGCGCGAAAGTGCTGGAGGAGATGAATCGGGCCGAACCCGAAAACGTGCATACGCTGAGGAATTTGGCGGGCGTTCGCTACAACTGTGGCCTCTTGAACGCGACTCTGGGTCGCGAAGAGGCGTCGATGGCGGCCTACGAGCAGTCGCTCGCGCTGCGGGAGCGTTTGGCGCACGACCATCCAGACGACCCTCGATTCGCTCTCGACGTGGCGTCGACCCTTGGAAATATCGCCGCTCGCCACGAGGCGCGAGGCCATTTGCCCGAGACGCTGGCCTCGCTGCGGCGCGCCTCCGAGATCCTGCAAAAGCTGGCGGCGGCCCACCCCGAGAATAAGGAATACCAGAATTACTTCCTGCGCGCCCGCACCAACGTGGGCCACACTCTGACGCGCATGAAACAAGGATCGGAAGCCCTCGAGGTCCTTCGCGCCGTTCAGGAACCCTGCGAGCGCATGGTGCGGGAGCACCCCAACGTCGTCCTGTACCAAAAGGACCTGGCGACCCAATTCCAACGCGTGGCCGCCGCACTCTGGCAGCTCGGCAAGCTCGGTGATGCGGCGACTGCGACCCAGAAGGCGACCGACCTGAACGAGAAGATGCTGAAAGACAATCCGAACGACCCCGAAAACAACAATCGGCGCGTTGAGTTATTGACCTTTCAAGGAGACCTCGCCCGCGAGAACAAGCAGCCCGCCGCCGCGGTGAAGTTCTTTCGAAGTTCCGTCAAGGCGCGCGAGAGCGTGTCAGCGCCGACACCCGAGCAGCTCTACGACCTGGCCTGCACGCGGGCCAAGCTCGCAGCTGCCGCAGCCGACACCGGGTCGGGCCTGTCGCCGGCAGTGGCCCGCGCGGAAGCGGATCAAGCGATGGCCGTGCTCCGCCGCTCTGTCGCCGCCGGCTTCAACAGCGCGGAGAAGATCCAGAAAGACACGGACCTCGAAAGCCTGCAGAATCGCGACGACTTCAAGAAGCTGATTGAGGAACTGCAGCAGCCGAAGAAGCCGGCCCAGCCGCCTCAGACACCCGCGCGTTGACAGCCTGCCTTGGTTGCCGCACACGTCGCTCACAAATACCGACGCACTCGACTGCAATACTCGGCGTACTCTTGGCCGTAGCGACTGCTTAGGTACTCTTCTTCGCGCAGGACTTGACGGTGGAATAGCCACGTCGCTGCCACCAGATAAGCCAGGAGGATCCAATTCGTGAAGATCAGGAATTCGCCAATTAAGACAAACGCGAAGGCCACGTAAATCGGATTGCGGCTATAGCCAAAAATGCCGGCCGTTATGAGCTTGTCGGGATGGTCGGTATCGATGCCAACGCGGAAGCTTCGCCCAAAGGAAATAAGACTCCACAACACCAGCATCAACCCGGCTAGACAAAATGCGACGCCGACCCACGAAATGATCTCTGAATGAAAGAATTCCTGTTCGCTGACGGCGGGAAATCCGAACGCGCTGGCAAAAACGACATAGAAATAGAAGGCGGCAAACGGCGGAATTAAGAAGTCCTTCTTGTCGATCCGCCCGAAATGCATCGCGTTGATCCCGCGTCGTTTCATCAGAAAAACGCGGGTCAACACCATCCCGATTAAGAGAACGAGTGTCAGCGCTGCGAAATATTGTGGCATAACAAGACTGGCGAGAGTGTCCGGGAATTCGCGGGAGTATTTTGGCTTAGGTGCCACGGCTGAGCGGCCGCCGCTGGGTGCCACTGGCGGGGGCTTTGGCCCGCCAGTGTCCTCGTCCGATCGCACCCGTCCTAAAGCGCACTGGCGGCTCAAAGCCGCCGCCAGTGGCACCCGCCGCCAGTCTTCCCGGCGGCCCCGTGCGATAGAATACGTCCATGGAGCCTCATCGAAAACGGATCAGGCACTTTCACGCGCCGGGCGACTTTCATGAACTGACCTTCTCCTGCTTTGAGCGTTCCCGACTGTTAACGAATCACCTTTGGCGACAGCTTTTGTGTCAGGCAATCGATCGTGCGATTTCGTCCCATCAGTTTGGTTTGGTGGCCTTTGTGCTCATGCCGGAACACGTGCATTTGCTGGTCGACTCAGGCGGTCAGGCTGCGAGGACGTTGGCGGGCCAAGGCCCCCAGTCACGCCCGACTCCAGTGCGAGCCCATTCGACTCAGTCGACAGTCGCGAGGCTGAGCCGACTTTTGGCCGACATTAAGCGTCCTTATTCGGGACGCATTAGGAAAATTCTTCTTAAAGACCACGATCCGCTGCTTTCGAGCCTTACCGTGATGGAGCGGCCAGGAAAGCTCGCTTTCCGTTTTTGGCAGGAAGGCCCGGGGTATGATCGCAATCTTTCATCAAAAAAGAGCGTTCTGGCCGCAATCGACTACATTCACCTCAATCCAGTTCGCCGCGGCCTCGCTGCACGCGCGGTCGACTGGAAATGGTCGAGCGCACGCTGGTATGTCTCAGATGGCAACGATTGTGACCCCGACCTTCCCACGATTCACGGTCCGCCTGCCGGATTCTTCGATTGAGTCGGGGGCTCGAACATTGCGGCGAGCAAGCGAACAACATCACGCTGTGTTCGTTCGGTGGGTGCCACTGGCGGGAGCTCGGGCCCGCCAGTGTCTTTGTCCGATCACACCCGCCTAAAGAGCACTGGCGGCTCAAAGCCGCCGCCAGTGGCACCCGACATGTGTCATGGCAGGCGAGTTCGAGGCCGGCTACGCCATCACCTTCAAAAACGCCGACTGGAATTTTTCCATTTCTTCCGGCGTTCCGACCGAGATGCGGACGTGGGTGGGCCAGCTGGGCCAGGTGCGGCCGATGAAGATTTTTTCTTTGCGCATCGCCGTGGCCACGCGGTCGCCGGGTTGCTTCACCTCGACCAGGAAATGGTTCGACACCGAGGGCGTGTACGAAAATCCGTGCTTGTCGAGGAACTTGAAGACCTGGGCCCGCGTGTCGGCAATGATCTTGCGGCGCGTCGGCACGAGGTCCGAAACTTGCAAACTGGCCATGGCGGCGGAAACGCCCGGGGTCGGCATGATTCCCTGGCTGTACCGGGAGAGGCGGTTGAGGACTTCCGGATCACCAAAGGCCGCACCCGCCCGCAAGCCGGCCAGGCCGTAGAGTTTTGAAAACGTCCGCAGGATGATCACCGGTTTGCCGGCGGCCACCAGGTCCGAACGCATCTTGCAGCCGGCGAAGTGCGTATAGGCTTCGTCCAACACCAGCACGGCCCCGCGGGGCATGTGATCGACGAGCCAGTCGATGTCCTTGTCGGGCGTCAACGTGCCGGTCGGATTGTTGGGGTTGCAGATATAAAGCAGCCCGGCGTTGGGATCGGCCGCGGCCATCGCCCGCACGTCGTGGGCGAACGACTTCTTCACCAGCGGCACGCGATGCACCTTGGCCCCGATGAATCGCGCGGCGGCTTCGCCCGCTTCGTAACCGGGATCGCCGGTGACAAAGCTTTTCGTCGGCGACGTGTGCGCGATCACCGATTGCCACAGCGGCGGGCTGGAGCCGGCGTAGACCTGCACTTGCTCGGCCGACAGGTTTTCCTGAGAAGCCAGCAATTCGCGCAATTGGAAAGTCAGCTCGAAGTGGTAGCGGCCCCCATTCTTGAGATAACCGGTCGCCGCCTCGATTGCCTGCGGACAGGGCCCGAGCGGATTCTCGTTGGCGTTGATCAGCACGGCGTCGGACGGCACGACGTTGCCGAAGGACGAGAGCTGCGCCAGAACCGCCTCGCCAAAAAACGGCATGCTCGCGGCGGCCCCCATCAGCGAGGCGACCCTGAAAAAGTCTCGCCGCGAAAAGCCCCGTGCCAACAACTCCCGCTCACGCTCCGGTCCAAGGACCTGCTGCATCCCAATTCCTCCCGTGCAAACTCCGGACAAGCCAGCCAACAACGCCTCGGTACCACCAGCGCCGGCGCACCACGCGTCACAGTATACCGATTCCCGATCGCCGTTGCTCCAAGTGCCGGCGCGGGAATCCCAAAATCTGGAGGCTTTCCTCGGACGATCGTTCCCACCGTTTTCGTTTAACAATTGTGCCGGAAGGCCTGGGATTTGTGCCGTAAACACCGGTGCTGCGTGATACTCTCTCAGCGGGAATCGATGAGCGGCCGAGGCACAACGGGAGATGCGGCCTGTAACATCGGCCGGGGTTTCCCGCTTGGTAGGTGAGCGTCCCGAGAACGCATCCGGACGATGCCATGAACCGGGAAAAGCGACGACTGAAACCGGCGAGCAAGCAGGGATCGAACTCAGATGTCTTCCACGATTAGGACTGTCGCCTCTCGGGGGACACCGACGACCGTCCCCGGCGGGAGGGCCGCGGGAACGGCGTTGGTGTTCGCATTGACGGTTTTGACGGCGGGCAGTTTGCGGCCCCAGACGCTCGCGGCGGCGGACGGGACGGGCCGTCGACCCGGGATCACGATCACGAACACCGTCCCCGAATTCACGCTCACCCTCCCCGATCGCTACGTTTCCGTCAAACGAATCGGCGATGCCCTTTACACAAAGGATCAGACCGCCGGCGCGCTGGTTGGCGTTTACGGGCTCGGTCATACGATCGAACAGGGAGGCGAGCGAACTCCCCAAATTCAAGCCCCGGACGCTCGGCTGATTCCGGCAACATGGAAGTCGTTTCCGGTCAATGTGACCGCCTGGCACACAACGGCAAAAAATGGGGCCATCTCGGCCGCACGCTGGGTGCAGATCCCCTTGCAGCAGC